>JBGQLS010000382.1:0-6379 GCA_041500205.1 Anaeromyxobacteraceae bacterium
CGGTGCCAGGCCTCACAGCGCGCGAGGGTTCGCCGTTGCCGCCGTCCCGCCCCTGCAGGCCCGTGCCAGCGAGGCTTCTCGCGAGATGGCGCGGGCCTTGCCCAGCGGGACGGCGGCGCGCCTTTAGGCGAACCCTCGCGCGCGTCCAGGGAGGCGCTTGTGGCCAGCCGGCCGGCGCCGCACGTCTACGCGGCGAAGAGGGCAGCGGCGCTCGTGTCGTCCACCGTCGACAGGTCGGCCACGGCGTGCACCTCGTCGCACCAGGGCGCGAGCCACTCCCGCTCGACCCCGATCCCGAGCCCGAGGATCGTGACGCCGAGCGCCGCCGCCTCTGCACGAACCGTAGGCGCCGAGGTGGGGTCCGAGCCGCCGTCGGTGACGAGCACGATGTCAGCCCTCTTGAGCGCGCCCGAGTGACCGCGGATGATCTCCAGTCCGCGCGTCAGCGCCACCGCGATCTCGGTTCCTCCACCGCAACCAACGAAGAGACCCTCACCCGGGATCGGCTCCCCGGGCTTCACCACCGCCTCGAACTTCACGCGGCTGTCGAACCCCAAGAGCGCGTAGGTGCGGCGCTCGCGCTGCGCGTGGTCGAGCAGCGCCAGCGCGAGCGCCGTCGCCCAGACGTCGCGCGGTCCGTCCATGGAGCCGCTCTTGTCGAGCAGCACGACGAGCGGCCCCTTGCCCAGCGTCTCGGTGCCGGCGAGCCGGTACTGCATCACCTGGCGCTCCAGCATGGAGCGCATGAAGTCGAGCCGGAGCAGGCGGTGGGAGAGCTTGGAGAGCTCGGAGGGGAGGGCTCGGGCGAGGTCCGCTCCCTGCTCGACGTCTGTGATCTCGTCGGCGCCGTGCTTCACGCGCTGGCGGCGCTTGTTCGCCGCGATGCGCTTGAAGCGGCCGGCGAGCGCCGCGATGCGGCGGAGCCGCTGGTCATTCCTCAGCAGCGCTGCGAGCGGCCTCACCTCGGGGTGCTCGCCGGGCACACCGTCCTGGGTGCCGGCGCCGGGAGCGTGGCCTCCGCGAAAGTCGACCTGCGCCAACCCCTCGCTCGCGTCTCGCATCTCGTCGACCGCGCGCGCCGCCTGCGCGCAGGCGGCGGCGAGCGGGCGCCGCAGGGGATCCTTGCTCGACCCAGGCGGCTCGAGCGGTGGCGGCTGCTCGGGCGGCGGAACGTTCATCTCACGGAGGAGTGTCTCGACGGCGGCGGCTGCGGCCGCCGCGTCACCGCGACACGCAGCCGCGAGCCGGCCGAAGGCGGGGAGCTGATCGCAGGTCGCGTGGATGCGCTCGGCCCAGGGACGGAGGAGCGGGTTCGTCTTGCCGGGAGAGAGCCGCTCGCCCTCGCCGGTGTAGAGGCGCTCGAACAGCTCATCCTCGAGCCGGAGCGACGGGCCGTCGCGGTCGTTTGCCCGCGGCATCTGCCGGTTCTCCCGATGCAGCATGAGGTGCCATCTCGACACGTCGAAGAGAAGTCGTTTCATGTGAGTCTCCGGTTGGGCTGAGAAGCCGACGCGTGGCCCGCCCGCGGCCGCCCCAGCGAAAGCGGCGGCCGCGGCGCGGGCTCGGTCACCGACTTCCGCCGAGCCCCAGACCGGCGCTCAGGGCGCGCGCGAGGTCGTAGTGGAGCTGGCCGATCTCCTGGTCGGCGTCGCCGAGGGCCTGCTTCGCGCGAGGCCCCGCAGCCCCCCCCAACTCCTTCAGCTTGTCCTGCTGCGCCTTGAAGTCCTCGAGCGCCTGGGCCGCCTGTGACAGGTAGCTCTTGCGGTCGGAGCCGCGCAGGGCCGCCACCCGCGCCGCGGTCTCGCGCGCGGCGTCGAGGACCTCGGCCGCCTTCGCACTGACCGGATCCGCCAGCTGCCCGACGATGTGCGCGACCTTCGAGTACTCCTTCGGCTCGCGCCAGAGCGCGTGCGTGAGCCCGAGCAGGTCCTCCGGGGTGGTGCTGGCCTCGCCGGCGAGGTAGGCGCTCGCCTGCACCACCTTGAGCGTCTTCTTCCAGCGGCGGTCCGACGCGATGATCCCTTCGGCTCTGCAGTTGTCGCGGATGCTGATGAGCGCCTGGAGCGTCTCGTCCGTGACGCGGACTTTCGCAACCTGCGCCTGCGCCTCGCGCAGCGTCGCCATCGAGAGCGAGACGGAAGCCGTCGGCTCCGGAGCGACGAGGACCGAGCGGAAGTTGCTCGGCCGCAAGAGGTACTGCACGTCGAACCGGAGCAGGAAGCGATCGAAGAGCGCTTCGAGCTCCCTCCCCTCCGGCAGCTCGTTCGAGGCGCCGAAGAGCGACACGAGCGGCATCCGGAGCGGCACGCCTCCGTCGTTGTGAAACAGCCGCTCGTTCATCGCCGTGAGGAGCGAGTTCAAGATGGCCGAGTTCCCGAGAAAGACCTCGTCGACGAAGGCGAACTCGGCCTCGGGCAGCTTGTCGGTGACGACGCGCTGGTAGCGGTCCTGCTCGAGCGCCTTGAGGCTGATCGGCCCGAAGAGCTCTTCCGGGGTCGCAAACTTCGTCAGGAGTCGCTCGAAGTAGCGCCCTCCGAAGGCCTGCGCGATGGCACGCACCAACGAGCTCTTCCCGGTCCCTGGCGGGCCGAGAAAGAGGGCATGTTCGCCGGCGAGCACGGCGGCCAGAGCGCCCTCGATCGCCTCTCGGCGCTCGGGGAACTTGCTGGCGAGATCGGTGCGGAGCTGCTGCAGCTGCGAGAGTGCGGTGGTCATGGTCGGTCCTCGGGTCACGGGGTCACGGTCAGGCGGCCTTGGCCTGCAGCAGGCCCTCGACCTGGAGGGTCAGCTTGCTGAGCGCGGTCTCGAGGTCCTGAACCTGGACCTGCAGGACGGTGTGGTAGAGGCGCGCCTTCGCGCGGAGGCCCTCGAACGTCTCGAGACGCCGGGCGAGCGTGGAGGCCCGCTCCGGAGGATCGACCAGGAACCCCTCGATCTCGGTTCGGAGCGCGCCGATCTCCTCGTCGAGGGAGGTGCGTGCCGCGTGGCCGAGCGCCGCGGTTGCCTCCGTGCTTGCGTGGATCGGCACGACGTCGAGGCGTGACGCGCCGATGTTCGAGACGGCCTGCTGGAGCTGGCGCAGGGTCTCGGCGTAGGGCGCCGGGACCCAGTACACGCCACCGTTGTCGCGCAGCGTCACCGCCGCGCACGAGTTGAGCGTCCTCACGAGCGCGCGGCGGACGTCGTCCGCCGTGTGCGTGGTGAGGAGCCGGTCGTACGCTGCAGAGATCGCGACGACGAGATCGTGGCCCGGGCGGTCCGAGTCGAGCCTCGCGGGAGCGTTGCGGTCGAGCCGGACGCGCGTCTCCTGGGCGAGGGAGACATTCCCGGCGCTGTCGCGCGTCTCCCGCATGACAGCGAAGATGATCTCGTTGTCGTCCTCCTTCCCGAGGCGCAGGAGGTGGTCGTGCTGGCCCACTTGCGACTCACGGACGGCGGTCTTGAGGGCCTTCTCCGGGGTGGGCGGCTCGGGGAGCAGGCCCGGCGCGAGTCCTGCGTTCGTCCAGACGGACTCGAGGAGGGAGCGGGTGATCCGGGCGTCGGTGAGCGTCCACCAGAGAAGGTCTCCGACGTGCTTGCCGGCGTTGAGCGTGTGCGAACGAATGAGATCCAGTGACATGCAGTTCTCCCTGAGCGAAGTGGAGCGGCACCGCGCCGCCTCGCCGAGGCGGCGGCGCGGTGCCGCCCACGCCAGGGACGGCTGGATGAGCCGTGGGTGATGGCGTTGATAATCCCCCGGGGCGTGAGCCCCGGGGGGCGGTGTGCTCGGCGCCACAGGGAGCGACGTCGAGCTCATCGAAGACCCGTACTTGCTGCCGCAGACGTCGGGCACCGACGTCTGCGGCGCTGCTCACGGACTCGCCGGAGCCAGCTCCTTCTTCGCCTTCCTCGCGGCGCGACCTGAGCGCCGCGATGCAATCTGCTCGCCGCTCGCCTTCTCGATCGCGGCCAGGTCGACGCCATAGGCCGAGGCCGCCGCGGTGAGTCGCTCGGAGTACTTCGTCGACCAGGCGAAGTACGCGCCACGTGCCAGCGCCAGCTCGAGGATGAGGGCCCGCAGGCCGCTGGCATCGAGCGAGCGGGCATGACCTGCGAGGGCGGTCTCCGGTGCTTCACCCTTGGCTCGCTCGAGGCCACGTCGCTTCACCGTGTCCGCAACGGCGTCGTGGTACCCGCCGTGCGCCATGGCGTCGAAGATGAGGCTTCCGAACGTGGAATCGTCCGCCGGCCGCGCCTCCGCGGCGGCGACGATCGCCGCGAGGATGTTGCCGATCGTCGCGCGCCGCACGTCGGCTGCGGCGCGCGCCTCCGATGGGTCCATGGGCTCGCGGCCCTCCCCGGCGTCCTCGGGCCGCTCGCCGTTGCCGCCCGCCAGCGCCCCACCCGGGCTCCCAGGCGGCCGGCCGAACTCGATGCCGGCGCCCTTGAGAGCGGCCACGGCCTCGGCCTTGAGGAGAAGCGCGTGGGGAATACCGGTGGGGTCCGTGGCGAGCGTCGGCTTCGGGCAGAGGTCGCACAGGAGCGTGCGCCACGTGTGCCGCTCCGGATCGTCGTAGCACGGCGAGTCGGCGTCGACGTACTTGCTGTTCCAGGGGAGCTGCACCGTGCCCTGGTAGACCTCGTTCGACTGGTGCTCGGTGAGCACGGTGCCACCGTTCGCGACGACGTCGCCGCCGAGCTTCTGGCGGTGCGCGCTGAGCTTGCTCCGGAAGCAGACCGCATCCGTGCAGGTATCCGTAGGCGTGTCGTCGAACAGACCAGGCTGGTTGCCGCTCCGCTTCGGGCACGTGGTGCAGGGGCCGGCCTCCGGGACGAGCTTCGCGTCCTTCAGGCTGAACGGCGCACGGTCGAGGCGCGTCAGGTACTTCCGCTCGATGAGGTGCGCGAGCTCTCCGGCCGGGAACGCGGCGCCCTCGTCCCCGTCAGCGAAGGCTTCGCGGAACTCGGCGAGGGCGCCCTCCTGCAGGGCCAGCGGGATCGACCGAGCCACCAGGAAGGCGGTGCTGGTCGTGAGCTCACCGCCCCGGAACGCCTTGCGCATGGCGGGCCCGAGCGCCGTCAGCTTGAGGTGGGCGTACACGTACTGGGCGGAGCGGCCGACCAGCTTGGCGAGGGACTCCGCCGTGTGGAAGGGCTTGCCGCGGGAGTCCTTCATCGCGAGCAGGTCCTCGTAGGCTTCGGCCTCTTCGAGCGGATGGGGGTTGGCGCGGCAGGCGTTCTCGATCACGCGGAGCTCGAGCGCTTCCTCGTCGGTCAGGTCCTCGACCGTCGCCGGGATGCCCTTGAGGCCAACCTTCTTCGCCGCCCGGAAGCGGCGCTCGCCGAAGACGATCTCGAACCGGTCCCCCTGAGGGCGCACCTTGATCGGCTGCTGAACGCCGTGCTCCTGCACCGACGGGACGAGGTCGTCGATGTTGCCCACGTCGCGGTTGATAGGCGATGGATCGATCTCGTCCAGCGCGATGACCTGCACGGGCAGCGGGACCGTGCTCTTCGCGGTGTCTCTGCGGATCTTCTTCGCACTGCTGGTACTCCTGCCCATGTGGAGCCTCCTTGGTCGTTGCGGCGGCACCGCGCCGCCTCGCCCGCAGGGCGGCGCGGTGCCACCCGCGATCGGGCCAGCGTCGCACCGAGGGCGCACCCGGCAACACGCCACCTACGCTGCTCGCGTGAGCGGCGCGTCCTCCATCTCGAGCTCGGCCCAGTACTCACCCGGATCGCCGAGGCTAAACCCGACGCATGCAGCGACCTCCAACGTTTCCTGCTGGCGGTCCCACTCGATGAAGCAGGTCCGATGCACGCGCCCGATGTCACCACCTGCATCGACGGTCTCGCCGCCGGCCGTTCCGGCACACAGCCGGCAGCGGCGTTCGACCCTTGCGCCGGCGCGCTCCGTAACCCGCGCTTGTCCGGCAGTGGGGCACTGTTCCAGGACAGCGCCGTGTGTGTTCGCCATCTCCGTGTCTCCTTTCGGAGGGCGGCACCGGCCGCTCCCGCCGGAGAGGGCGGCCGGTGCCCACGCCTACGGGATGACGGCCCGGCGTTCCTGCTCGTCGTCAAAGCGCCACACGACGCCGGGCCGTCACCTGGGTGGTCGCCAGGCGGACCGCACGCTGCGCCGGCTTCATCGGCGCGCCAGCGCGATCCGCCTCGGAGGCGCCTGCCTGCGATGCGCCACGCGTCGCCAGGGCGGTCGCCAGGCGGACCGCGCGCTGCGCCAGCTTCGGCGCGCCAGCGTGGTCCCGCCTCGGAGGCGCCGGCCGCCGAGGGCGACGCGTCACCTGACCGGTCGCCAGGCAGACCGCGCGCGGCGCCGGCTTCATCGGCGCGCCAGCGTGGTCCGCCTCGGAGGCGCGCGGTCGCCGAGGGCGACGCGTCA
>JBGQLS010000383.1:0-6340 GCA_041500205.1 Anaeromyxobacteraceae bacterium
GTCCGGAGGCCCGCCCGGCGCTTCACCCCCCAAGCGAGGTCGTCGGCGCGTTGCGGCACAAGGGGTGCTCCACGTCGCCCGTGGGCGCGAGCGTGTCGGTGGTCGGCCGGGACGCGACCGCCGTCGCCGACGCCGGCGGTCACTTCAGGCTGTCCTTGCCACCCGGCACCTACTCGCTCGTCATCGGCGGCCCCGGGCTCGTACGGGACCAGCGCGTCGACGACGTGAACGTCGTGGCCGGGCAGACGCGCGACCTCGGAACGGTCGAGGTCTGGCCGGAGGAGCGCCCGCAAGCCTGCGCGCCGGGCACGCTGCCGCTGGCGCCCTCGGCCGTCGTGGCGACCGCGCCAGACACGCCCGCGCTCGACCTTCCGGGCGCCACCGTCTCGCCGGCAGCCGTGGCCCCGGACCAGATATGGGTCCGTGGCGGCGGCGGCGCCGGGCCTGGGCAGTTCGGGCTGCAGGGCAATCCCGCACGCGACGACGAGGACGCGCTCGGGCCGCCGAGCTTCGCGGTGGGCCCGCAGGGCTCGCTGTGGGTGCTGGACGGCGTGAACGGCCGGGTGCAGCGCTTCGACGCCCGTGGCCACCCGCTGTCGAGCTTCACGATCGGGAGGCACGGCGACGAGCCGCAGGTGGAGGCGGACATCGCCGTCAACGACGACGGGCACGTCTTTCTCTTCACCCAGAGCGACTCCGGCATGCTCGCGGAGCACGATGCGAGCGGGCGGCTCCTGATCGGCAGCGCGCTCCCGCATTCGTTCAAGGGCGTCGACCTGCTCTTCGTCTGCCGGCAGCGGCCGGTGTTCCTCATGCAGAACGGCCAGGCCGTGCGCGCCGAGCTGGGCTGGGGCGGCGTGCGCGCCGACGGGCCGCTCCCCGGCCTGCCCGCCGGGAACCTCTTCGTGAGCGCCGACCGCCTGGATCGCTGGCGGGCGGAGGTGAAGCTCTCCACCGCTGACGGACGGGTGAGGCGGAGCGTGCGGCTCCACTCGTACGTGCCCATCGCCAGCGTGCGGCTGGTCGGTGTCGAGCGGCGGGGCGAGATCGTGCTCGCGATCGACCGGGCGGAGGCCGGGGACGAGGGCACGCCGCGCGCGGAGGTGCTGCTCCTCGGCCTGGACCAGCACGGGCATCTGGCCGGAACCGCGCGCGCGCCGCCGGGCGGGCGCCGATTCGAGTTCCGCGAGTTTGCGCTGGCCCCGGACGGCGCGGTGGTGCAGATGCAGTCCGACGTGGGCGAGGTGCGTTTCGTGCGCTGGACCTTGCGTCCGCCCCCGCGCGACGCGGTCGCCGGCGAGGGGCTGGTGCGAGGGCGCGTCGTCGACTCCGGGCGACCCGTACCCGGCGCGAGCGTCGTGATCGGACGGCTGCGACGGGTCGTCCCTGTCGCGGCGGACGGCACGTTCGAGGTGCGGCTCCCGGCTGGGACCTGGCTGATCTCTGTGCGCCGCGCGCCGGTCGCCGGCGCGCCCGAGCCGCCGTCGGTGGATCTGAAGGTGGCGGTCGCCGCTGGCGCCACGGTGGACCTCGGTACGGTATCGCTGGCGCGGCCGCCACAGCGTCCGCTGCTCGGCCTGCCCGACGGCGGCACGCCTACCGCCGCGGGAATGCCCTGATGCGCCTGGGCGAGATCCTGGTCGAGATGGGCGCCTGCGGGGCGGACCGCGTGCGAGAGGCGCTCGAGGGCCAGGTGCTCCTCGGCGGGCGCCTGGGAACGAACCTGCTCGAGATCGCCGCCGTGCCCGAGGACGCGCTCGCTCGCGCGCTCTCGCGCCAGCACGGCCGGCCGGCGCTGCACGGTGACATCAGGGTCGATCCGAGGCTCGCGGCGCTCTTGAAGCCCGAGCACGCGGATCGCTTCGAGGTCGTCCCTTACCAGCTCTCCGGGCGCAGGCTGTCGGTGCTCTGCTGTGACCCCGCGGATCTGAAGAAGCTCGACGAGGTCGCGTTCGCCCTGGGGAAGGAGATCACGCCCGTGATAGTTCCGGAGGCGCGCCTCTGGGCCCTCCTGCGCGCTCACTACGGCGTGGAGCGTCCCACTCGCGGTCTCGCTCCGGACTGGACGCGCGTGCGCCGCAGACCTCCCACCGAGGCGGAAGGCGCTGCGGCGCGTCCCGACCTGATGGACGAGGCGGAGTTCCAGGCGCTCTACGCCACGAGGGACGCGCGGCCGGCGGGGAGCCCAGGCTCCGTAGCGCCCCCTCCCTCGACCTCAGGCTCCGTCGCGTCGGCGCCCTCGACCGCCAACCGGTCCTCGACCCCGACCCATGCCCCGGCTGCTTCCCGCACCCGGCCACCGCCCCCGGCCCCGCGCCGCGCCGCCGGCGGGTTCCTCGAAGCGCCGGGCGATCCGTTTGCCGGCGCTCTCGTCTCGAGCGACCAGGTGCTCGCCGCGCTGCAGGCCGAGGCCGCCACCGGGCGCATGAGCGCGGCCAGCGCGGCCAGCGGCGGAGTGTTCCCGATGGTCCCGGCGCCGCTCTCCTTCGCCGAGGCCGCGGCGGCCCTGACCGGCGTGGCTGACCGCAACGCCGTCGCCCGGGTGGTCCTTCGCTATGCGTGCTCGCGTTTCCATCGTGCCGTCCTCCTCACCGTGCACGCTCGAGGCGCGGACGGCTGGGAGGGGATCGGCGAGGGGCTCACTCCACAGAGGGTGGCTCGCGTCCACGTGCCCCTCGGGAAGCCTGGCGTGGTCCAGACGGTGGTCGAGAGCCGCTCGCATTTCCTGGGCCCCCTCGCCCGCACCGAGGCGAACATCCGCCTCCTGCGCGCGCTCGCGGGCGGCGCCCCGAAGAACGCTTTCGCGATGCCCATCCTGGCTCGCGGGAAGGTGGTCAACGTGCTCTACGCCGACGGCGGCCGCGGTGGCCTGGTCAGCTCGGAAGGACTCGGCGAGCTGCTCATCCTCGCCGCCAGGATCTCGCAGAGCTACGACGTGCTGCTCCGGCGGGCACCGTAAGATGGGAGCGACCCTCAGTTACTTCCTGCTCCCCAGCGACGAGACGGCGCTCTTCCGATTCCTCGCCAGGCAAAGCCTCACGGTCTACCCGGAGCTCGTCCCCCCCGGCTATGCGGCCCCGACGGCGGATGAGCACGCACTCGCCGGAATGGCGGACAGCGCGTACTACCTCGCCGCCGAGCGGTTCGGGCCCGTCGTCGCCCGCGCGGTGAAGAGAGGCCCCGACAAAGGGATGCTGGCCATCGAGGAGGTGCCATCGCCGGTCCTCCACTACGAGCGTTCGCTGCGCAACGCCGCTGGCGAGCTGGAGGCGGGGCGCCTGTGGGCGGAGCTCGACGTCACCGACGACCCGGGCGCGAAGTTCGGGAAGCATCGCGGCCTGCGCGCGATCTTCGAGGAGATCCACGCCTGGCTCCGGAAGAGCTGCGTGCGGAGCGAACCCAAGGGGTGGTGGGTCGGCCCTGCCGCCGCCCGCGCCCGCAAGAGCGAAGGGCTCGTCCTGCGCGAGGCGGGGCACAAGGGGCGGGTCGTCGGTGTGTGGAGGTGACCGTGTCGCCGGGGGCGCAGGCGGCCCCCGCCCCGCCGGGCAAGCCCGTCAGGGCCCCACCCTCGCCTAGCAGCCGGGCGATCCATTCTGGACAGGTCTTGTGCGGAGCCACGGCGTGCTGGTCGCCGGGGGTTCCACCATTTCGGGCAGAAAAAAACCCCGCCAGCTGGACGAGGGCTGGCGGGGCAAATGGTGACCCCTACGGGACTTGAACCCATGTCTTCGACGTGAGAGGCCGACGTCCTAACCACTAGACTAAGGGGCCACGAACCACGAACCATCTACAGGCGAGCGTTCCTGGTGTCAACGCTCCACATCCTAAACTGGCTGGGGAACTAGGACTCGAACCTAGATAGCCAGATCCAGAGTCTGGCGTCCTGCCGTTAGACGATTCCCCAATGGACCACCGCTACTTTCGCCGGCCGCTCTTCTCCTTTTCCTGCTCCTTCTCGGGCGCCACGAGCACGAAGACGCGCGTCTCGCCCCGGAGTTCGTACACGTTCAACCCATCCCACCCGCCCGGCCGCGGCGCCGGGTTCTCGATGTGAACGGCCTTGATGCCCGGCTGGTTGACGATCGGCCTCCTAGGATACTTCCCCGGGGGGTACACGGTCCTGAAATACTTTAGCGTGTCCGCGTAGTTCTTCTCGATACGATACCGATTCGCCTCGATGCGCCTCGAGTCGTCGGGCAGCTGGGCGCCTGCGACTCTCTCCGCCTGCGCGACCGCCGGCGCGGCGAGCAGGAACGTAATGAGCGCGGCCTTATAGCGGAGCAGGGCACACATGGTCAAGTGACTCCGGCTCACCCGAGCCTCTCCTGGAGTATCCGCCGCACCAGCGCCGCGTCCGCCGCGCCCTGGGTCTGCCGCATCACCGCGCCGAGCAGGACGCCGAACAGCTTCTTCTCGCCCAGCCGGTATCGCTCCACCTCCGCGCGCTGCGCCTCGATCACGCGGGCGACGGCGGACTCGACCGCGCCCTGGTCCACCATCATCTCGAGGCCGAGCTCCTTCAGGCGCGACTCCGGCTCGCCTCCCCGCGCGACGAGGTCGGCGAGGAGCGTCTTGCCGGCCGAAGGGGTCAGCCGGCCACTGTCGACGAGGGAGACGAAACGTCCGAAGGCGGAGCCGTCCAGGGGCAGGCGGTCGAGGCGAACGTCGTTCGCCAGGCCGAGCAGCGACTGGAGGAGCCATCGCGCGGTGGAGTGCGCGCGGTCACGCTCCGGCGACGCCTTGGCCGCTCGATGCGCCTCCATCGCCGCGTCGAAATAGTCCGAGATGGCGCGATCGCTCGTCAGGAGGTCGGCGTCGCCCTCGGAGAGCCCGAACTCCTTCTGGTAGCGCTCGAAGCGCCCAGCGAGGGCGGGGGTGGCTTCCCGCACCTCGGAGCGGAGGTCGGAGCGACTCTTCTTCTTCGTGCCGGCCCTCGCTTCGGGGGAGCCTCCTGCCGTTCCTCCGGAGGCCGTGGCGCCGGGAGGGCTTCCGTCGGCTCCGGGGACCCTCGCCTGGGCTGGCGCCCCGCTCCTCCGGTGGAGGTCCTGACGGGCCGCCGACCGCGCCGCCCACGCGTCCTTCAAGGTGATCGTCCGGTTGAAGACGGGCGCGCCAGGTTGCGAGTCGACGGGGTCCGCGAAGAAGTACCCCTGGCGCAGGAACTGGTAGCGGCTGCCGGGGGTGGCCTGGGCGAGCGCGGGCTCGATCCGGGCGCCCTTCGCCAGCTTCAGCGAGTCGGGGTTGAGCCCGGCGACCAGGTCGCCGTCGGCGTCGGGCTGCTCGACGCTGAAGAGCCGGTCGTAGAGGCGCACCTCCGCTGGCAGCGAGCGCATGGCATGTACCCAGTGTAAAGTACCCGCCGCGCGCCGCCGGTCCCCTCCGCCGCCAGCCGGCTGGGAGCTCGGATCGTAGCTGCAGCGCAGGTGATCGACCTCGCCGGACGGGCCGCGCACGGCCTCCTCGCAGCGTACGACCCAGGCGCCGGCCAGGCGCACCTCGCGCCCGGGGGCGAGGCGCTTCCAGTCGTCCGGCGGATCGAGCGCGAAGTCCTCGCGCTCGACGAGGATCTCGCGGCCAAACGGCACGGCGCGGCCGCCGCGATCGGGCTCGCCGGGCCACCAGGGCAGGGAGAGGTCGTCCTCGCGGCCCTCGGGCCAGTTCTCGATGACGAGCTTGAGCGGGTGCAGGACCGCCATGGCGCGCGGCGCGCGCTGCTCGAGGTCGTGGCGGATCGCGAACTCGAGCTTGCCGATGTCCACCACGCTGTTGTTCTTGGCGACCCCGATGAGCTCGGCGAAGTCGCGCAGCGCCTCGGCGGTGACGCCGCGCCGCCGCAGACCAGCCAGCGTGGGCATGCGCGGGTCGTCCCAGCCCGAGACGCGCCGCTCGTTCACGAGCTGGAGCAGCTTGCGCTTCGACATCACCGTGTAGCCGAGCGCGAGCCGCGCGAACTCGTACTGTCGTGGCCGCGGGTCCCACGGGCCGAGGTTGTCGAGCACCCAGTCGTACAGCTCCCGGTTGTTCTCGAACTCGAGCGTGCAGATGGAGTGGGTGACGCCCTCGAACGCGTCCTCGAGCGGATGGGCGTAGTCGTACATCGGATAGATGCACCAGCGGTCGCCGGTCCGGTGATGGTGCGCGTGGCGGATCCGGTAGAGGAGCGGATCGCGCATGAGCACGTTCCTGTGCGCCATGTCGATCCGGGCCCTCAGGACGCACGCGCCGTCGGGGAGCTCACCCGCCCGCATGCGGCTGAAGAGGCGCAGGTTCTCCTCCGCGGGCCGGGTGCGGTACGGGCTATTCGCCCCGGGCCGCTCGAAGCTGCCGCGCTGGCCGCGGA
>JBGQLS010000384.1:0-6333 GCA_041500205.1 Anaeromyxobacteraceae bacterium
GCTGGGGGGCATTCCTTCCTGTTGCTGCGCGCGTACCGGAACTGGGACTTCCCCAAAGGCGAGGTCGGCGAGGGGGAGGAGCCGCTCGCGGCGGCTCGGCGCGAGGTGAGCGAGGAGACCGGGATCGTGGACCTGGTCTTCCCGTTCGGCACGTCGTTCTACGAGACGCCGGTCTACTCCCGGGACAAGGTCGCCCGCTATTACCTCGTGGAGACGGCGACTGAGCGCGTTCGGCTCGGCGTCAATCCCGAGCTTGGCCGCCCGGAGCACCACGAGTTCCGCTGGCTCCGCCATGAAGACGCGCGGCCCCTCCTCGTCGAGCGGCTGCGCGCCGTGCTCGACTGGGCCGAGGAACGCTTGGCCGCGGCTCTGCACGGAGGGGCGTGACGTGCTGCTCAACCGCTGAACAATTCGCGCGGGCCCCGAGCAAACCCTCTTGGGCATGTTCGAGGCTCACTGCTGCGAAGCCGCCTACATTCCAGCCATGTGGGAGGTCTGCCGCTTGGTCCGGCGCGACGCTGTTCACGGCGGTCCGGGGAGGAGCGGCTCGACCCGGTCGAGCTGTGCCGCGAAGACCCGGGGATCCGACGTCGGCAGATCGCAGGTCCTTCCCCGGCAGACGTATGCGGTTGCCTTGCCGCCACGCGCGCGCTTGCCCTCGAGGAGTGGCACGAGCCGCGACTGTGCGGCGTGGTCCTCACCCTCCGTGGCAAGGACGTAGATCCGATTCGGGACGAAGATGCGTCGCTGTGCCTCCTGCAGCGCCGCGGCGGCGCCGGGGGCCGGCGTGACCACCACCACCTCGAGCGGCTTGTCGAGCGCGAAGTCCAGGGCCGACAGCATCGCTGGCAGCGAGTCGCCGTCCCGGAGCTGCGGCGCAAAAGCGCCGAGCACGCTCTCGCCGAGGTGGCGTGCGCCGTCGTCTGACCGGAACTCGGCAAGCCGGAGGAGGTTCATCGCCGCGATCGAATTCCCCGACGGCTCGGCCCCGTCATAGGCCGGCTTCTCCCGGGCGAGGAGCGCCTCGTCGTCGTCGGCCGTGAGGAAGAAGCCGCCGCTGGCGTCCGCGAAGTGCTTGCCGAGCGCGTCCTCGAGCGCGGCCGCCTCGGTGAGCCAGCGTGGATCGTGGTTCGCCTCGTAGAGATCGAGCAAGCCCTGCGCGACGAACGCGTGGTCGTCGAGCGTGCCTGGCTTTCCAGCAACTCCACCCTTCCAGCTCCGCAGGAGTCGTCCGCGCGGCTTCATGTCGCGGACGAGGAACTCGGCGGCACGCTGCGCCCGCGCGGCGTAGACGGGCTCGCCCAGTACCTGGCCGGCGCGGGCGAACGCCGAGATGGCGAGCCCGTTCCACGCCGCGATGACCTTCTCGTCGCGGGGGGGTGGTGCCCGCTTCGAGCGGGCCCGGAACAGATCTCGCCGCGCGGCGTCGATCCGCTTGCCCAGCTCGGGAGCGCTCGTTTGCAGGTCGCGGGCCATCTTCTCGGGCGTGGCTGGATCGTGCAGGACGGAGCGGCCGTCGACCTGTCCGCGCCGCGTCACGTCGAACCAGGCGATGGCCGCCCGCGCGCGCTCGTTCCCCAGGACCGCCCTCATCTCAGCCTGGGTCCAGGTGAAGAAACGCCCCTCCTCCTCGCGGCCGCCCGGGGTGGGACTGTCGGCGTCGGTCGCCGAGTAGAAGCCGCCGGCGGGGTCACTCATCTCGCGCTCGAGGTAGGCGAGGGTCTCGCGGGCCACGCGCGCGAAATCCTCGCGCCCGGTGAGCTGGAATCCCTCGAGGTAAGCGATCGCGAGCTGCGCGTTGTCGTAGAGCGTCTTCTCGAAGTGAGGGACGAGCCAGAGCTCGTCGGTCGAATAGCGGTGAAAACCACCGCCGAGCTGGTCGTGAATGCCGCCCGCCGCCATGGCTGCCAGCGTGCGCTCCACCATCTCGAGCGCCTTCGCATCCCGGGTGCGACGGTGATAGCGCGCGAGGAGCGCGAGCGTCGCAGGGCGCGGGAACTTCGGCGCTGGGCCGAACCCACCATGCGCGGCGTCGAACGATCGGGCGAGACTTGCCACCGCCTGGACGATGGCCTCCGGTCCCGGAAGCGATCCGGCGGAGGCCTGCCTGTTCGCGCGGAGCTTCCCGGCGACCTCTTGCGTCACCTCGACGACCCTGTCCTGCCGCTCTTCGTAGATGGCGCGCAGCTGGCGCAGGGCCGTGAGGAGCCCCGTCGCCCCCGGGCGGTCCCCGTCGCGAGCCGGGAAATACGTTCCCGCGAAGAACGGCTCGCGCGCGGGAGTGAGGAAGAGGGTCGCGGGCCAGCCGCCGCTCCCCGTCATCATCGTCACGGCGTTCAGATAGAGGGCATCGACACCCGGCCGCTCTTCCCGGTCGACCTTGACCGCGACGTAGTGCTCGTTCAGGTAACGGGCGATCTCCTCGTCCTCGAACGACTCCTTCTCCATAACGTGACACCAATGGCAGGTGGAGTATCCGATGGAGAGGAAGACCGGCTTGCCCTCGCGGCGCGCCCGCTCGAAGGGCTCGTCCCCCCAGGCGTACCAGTTCACCGGATTGTGCGCGTGCTGGAGCAGATAGGGGCTCGATTCCAGGATCAGCCGGTTGGTGTAGCGCGGCTTGCCGCCGGGGAGGAGGTGCCGCGTGCGGGGCCGGTACCCGGGGCCCTTCGCCGAGAACGCCGCCGCGAGCTTCTCCTCGACCTCGGGAGCGCCCTTCAGCCCCGGCAGCGCAGGATCGCCGTCCGGTGCGCCCTGCTCCTGCGCCTTGCCGGCCGCCGAGGCCGCCCCGCCCCGCTGGAGTCCGGCCGTGCCCAGCAGCGCAAGGAGACAAGTGCACGTTCGGGCGAACCTCATGCTCCTCCGCGCGGCGCCGCCAGGGCCTTCCGTGTCCACTCCATATAGCGGCGCGCCACGGGGCCCGCAGTTCGTGCCGACGACGCCCACTCAGCGGCTAGAGCAGCAATCAGTAGATGCATTGGATTCCGTGCCTATCCCCTCTCCCCCACCGGGGCCCACCGGGGGAGAGGGTAGGGTGAGGGGGCTCGATCCTCGAGCGCCAGCCCCTCACCCCGGCCCTCTCCCCGCAAGCGGGGAGAGGGAGACCGTGAATCCGGGCGGCCGGAGTAGCCGGAGACACAATCACGCTCGTGTGGCCTTGTTCCGACCCCTGTGCCTGCAAGCCCGCGGAATCAGATCGCGTTGAAATCGTTCGCTGCTCTAGACCCTGGCGGCTGCCCGTGCATGGCCCGGCTCGAGCGGAAGAAGCTGAAGCGGTCGAGCACCTTCTCCTGGAGGTCCTCGAGATAGAGGTAGATGACGGGCGTGACGAAGAGCGTGATGAACTGCGACACCACCAGCCCGCCCACGATGATGAGCCCGAGAGGGCGGCGGGAAGCGCCGTCGGCGCCGAAACCGAGCGCGATCGGCACGGCGCCGAACACCGCGGCCAGGGTGGTCATCATGACGGGCCGGAACCGGTCCAGGCTGGCCTCGTGGATGGCCCTCTCGGCCGACTCGCCTGCCCTGATCGTAGAGGATGGCCAGCACCACGTACATCACGAACACCGCCAGGACCATGAGGATGGTCAGGTTCCTGACCGTGTCCCGGAAGGTGAGCGCCTCCCCCTGCAGGCTGGCACGCACCGTGGAGGGCACGACATCCCGTGCGCTCAACGTGACGACGCCTTGGAGAGACCAGTCGTGCCCGACGAAGCCGGACGCGTCACTGTCGGTCCCTCGGCAAGGCGACCGATTGAGTGCGCGCCCAATTGCACACCGCGGACCACCCATGGCTTGCACCGGACCGCGCGCCTGGCACCGGGCCGCGACGCGATGGTTGCGCAGCTCCTGAGCAGGCGCTGAACGGATCGCTCAAGGCCTGAGCGGCGCGTCCTGGCGCGACCCCGGGTGCCCGTCCGGGTAGGCCCGCCCGGGGGCCACCTGACCCGTGTAACGCAAGGCTTCTGGGGGCGACTTCTCCTTGGAAGCCCGCGCTCCGCGACGCGAGCGGGCCTACGCCCCGCGCCCGCGTGCTCCCTGCGCGCCACCGGCGCTGCCGTCCCTGGCATCATCATTCACCTTTCGTGATCAGCACATCGGGTCTCACCGGGTTGTGTTCCTGGTGCCTGGCCCGAGCCCTCGGCCGATGCGGCCTACCTCCTCCGTCACGATGCGTAACGGAACCTCGGGCCCGCCCACTGATCGTCAACAGGCGAGATCGAGAGGACGAACCGATGGCTACTCCGGTGCAGGGCGCGAGGACCCCGAGGCAAGCGAGCTTCCGCCACCTCGCGAGCGGCGCGATCGTGAACACCGGTTGCTTCCACGACATCACCTGCCTCGGCGGTGACGAAGTCGATCTCGACCAGTGGGAAGCCGGCTTCACGGATGGCGACGGCCGCTTCCACAACCGCGAGGAGGCAGCGCGAGCGATCGGCCTTCGCGGCCGGCTGGAGTCCGAGAGCTACTTCGCGGGCGAGGAGAATCCCACGCTGGAAGCCGGCCACCTGGAGGCCTGGCACAAGCCGCACTTCCGGCGCGCGGCCTGAGGGCGGCCTGAGGGCGGCCTTGCTCACGCGCCTGTTTTCGTGTACTCGCAGGCGATCCCGAAGGGAGCTGAGCGAGATCGTGTCGATCCAGGACCGGGAGAAGTGGGACGCGAAGTACAGCGAGAGCGAGGGCCCCTCCGCGCCGTCCGCGTTCATACGCGGGCTGGACGGATTGCTACCGCGGCGCGGGCGAGCGCTCGACGTCGCGGGCGGCTCGGGTCGTCACGCCCTCTGGCTGGCGCGCCGCGGACTCACCGTGACCCTCGCGGACGTGTCGAAGGTCGCCCTCGACCAGGCAGCCCGCGTCGCCTGCGAGGAGGGCCTTTCGCTCGCCACCGTGCAGGTCGATCTCGAGGCCGCGCCGCTGCCAGCGGGGCCATGGGACGTGATCGTCTGCACCTACTTCCTCCACCGGCCGCTGTTCGCTGCATTTCCGCCGGCGCTGGCCCCTGGCGGCTGGCTCGCCTGCGCACACGCGACCCGCAAGAACCTCGAGCGGCATCCGCGACCGGGCCCCGCGCACCTCCTCGACGAGCATGAGCTCGGGACGCTCGTCCACGGGCTAGAGGTCATCCAGCTCGCCGAGGGGTGGTTCGAGGAAGGGCGCCATGAGGCGCAGTTCGTCGCGCGGAAGGTGGGCTGAGAGGGCCCTAGCGTGCTCGGGCGAGGGCTGTTTCGACCGGACCCCTCTCGCCGACTGGGCCGCGAACCCGACTGGCGGCCAGCAGCCGCCTCCCCGAACAGCTGACCAGGCCGTGACCTCCTGTCATAGAATCGGCTGTATGAACACTCTATGCGCACGCTCGACGTTCGCCCTCTTGTTAAGCGTCCTGCCTGCGTCGTTCATTGGGTCCAGAGGCGTCGCTGTCGCGCAGGTGGCCACGGACCCACTGACAATCACTCCCCCTGGGAGCGTCACGGTCCCCCCGCTCGGGACCCAGACGTTCATCGCATCGGGCGGCAGCGGGACGGGTTACACTTGGTCGCTCCCGGTGAACTCCACCCGCGGCTCGATCGACCCAATCGACTCGACCAGCGCCGTATTCCGCGCAGGCTTCTTCGGGGATGCGGTCGTGCAACTGAATGACTCGCTCGGCAGCTTCGCGGTCGTGACGGTGACCATCATGCCCGAGCCAGTTTCCGTCTCACCCGCGGCGGTCTCGGTGGCGCGGAAGGGAACACAACAATTCACCGCCTCCGGCGGCAGCAAATTGGGCTTTACTTGGTCGCTCGAGGTGAACAACTCCAGCGGAACGATCAATTCAGGGACGGGCGAATACACCGCCGGCGACACTGGAGGCGTGAGCGATACCGTGATGGTCACCGACCAGTTGTCCGCGTCCGTGCCGAACGGCGGGTCGGCTAGGGCGGTGGTCACCGTCACGGGAGCGGTCTCGTCCGATCCGAACAGGAGCGGGGGCTGTGGGGGCGCGCCCGGAGGCATGATGAGCCTCGTCATCTTGGTGCTCGTTGGTGCTCGCGGGAACCGTCGGCCGAAGACGTAAGCCGCGCGTTCTCCTTGCGCAGCTGCGAGAGCTCCTGCTTCTCCGACGAGTGACCGAGCGACCCGAGCTGTAGACACCGCGCCCTACCCGCAAAGCCCTTCGACACCGACGAATCCGTTGACGTGGCCCAGGTGAGAACCTACCCGCCCGAGGAGTTCCTCGCGCGCGACGTCGTCAACCCGGGGCATCCACGCCACGCCGAGCTGGTGGCGTCGCTTCGAGACCCCGTATTCATGCACCCGATCGTCGTTCCTTACGAGCTGGGCCACCTTATCGGA
>JBGQLS010000385.1:0-6302 GCA_041500205.1 Anaeromyxobacteraceae bacterium
CCCCGCCCCGCCGGCAGAGCCGTCGGGGCCCCACCCGGGCCCCTGCGACCGCAGCTGAATTTTCGACGGGTCTTGAGTAGCCGGGGGCGAAGGCCGCCCCCGCCCCGCCCGCAGAGCCGTCGGGGCCCCACCCGGGCCCCTGCGACCGCAGCTGAATTCCCGACAGGTCTTGAGTCGAGACAGGTCCGGAAAGGCCAGGACGTCGCAGCCGGCGAGTCTTCCTGCTCGTTCTCCGGGCAGCGATTCCGGCTCGGGGCAAGGTCCTCGGTCTGGACGCGCCGCAGCGCGTCGTGCGAGGCTCGGTCCGTCATGGGCAAGCATGATGTCATCGTGGTCGGTGGAGGGATCAGCGGCCTCACCTTTGCCTATGAGGCCGCCACCGCGGGCAGGTCCGTGCTCGTCCTGGAGAGCGCTCCATGCCTGGGAGGCTGCCTCTCCACGCACCGGACCGCGGACGGCTACTGGTTCGAGCTGGGCGCGCACACCTGCTACAACTCGTACGTCGGCCTGGCCGGCGTGATCGAAGGCTGCGGGCTGCGCGCCGAGGTCCTGCAGCGCGCCAGGAGCCATCTCCGCTTCCTCGACGGCGACCACCTCGTCCCCGGCTCGAACCTGGGTGCGCTCCTGCGTCTCTTCTCCTGGGGCGAGCTCGTGCGGGGGATGCCACGCATGATCCACGAGAAGAAGGACGGTCAGACCGTCTACTCCTATTACTCGCGCATCGTGGGCCGGACGAACTACGGGAACGTCCTGGGGCCGATGCTGGCTGCGGTCCCCTCCCAGAGCGCCGACGCCTTCCCCGCCAGCATGCTGTTCAAGTCGCGCGGCGCCCGCCGCAAGGACTTCCCGCGCAGCTTCACGATGCGCGGTGGCCTCCAGGCCATCCCCGAAGCCATCGCCCGCAGACCTGGCATCGAGGTGGCGCTGCGGCGATCCGCCGTGCGGATCGAGCAGGCGGGACGGGGCCATGCCGTCGTGATCGACGACGGCGAGCGCCTCGAGGCGGAGGTGGTGGCAGTGGCGACCCCGCCCGCGACGGCCTCCCGGCTCCTGCGCGGCGCCGCCCCCGAGCTGGCGACGCTGGCCGCCCGCGTGAAGGAGTCGGGCGTGGAGACCCTGGGGTTCGCGGTCCGCGCCGAGAAGGTGAGCCTTCCCACCTCGACGTTCCTCGTCCCGCGCGACGACGCCTTCCACTCCGCCGTGACGCGCGACCCCGTGCCGGACCCGAGCTGGCGGGCGTTCGCCTTCCACTTCAGACCAGGGAGGACGCGGGAGGCGAAGATCGAGCGCGTCACCGAGATCCTGAAGGTGGGGCGTTCGGATCTCGAGGAGGTGGTGGAGCGGCGGAGCACGCTTCCCTCGCCGGTGCTGGGCCACGAGGAGATCGTGGGCGAGATCGACCGGCTCTCGTCGGGGAGCCGCCTGTGCGTGACGGGCAACTGGTTCGCGGGACTCGCCATCGAGGATTGCGTCGATCGCTCGCGCCAGGAGTGGGCGCGGGTAGCGGCCCTGACCGCGTAGTGGAGCGACCGGGCGCCCAGGTCCGTTGCGCGGGGTCCCCGCTGCAGATTGCACAAGCGCTCGTTCCGTAGCGCGGGGGCTTGTCCCCCGCTGCAGCTTGCACAGCCCTGCCCTACGAGTTTGTCCCTTCCACCTGCATCCGGAAGCCGGCGGCGCGCAGCTCCGCGAGGAGCGACCCGGCGCGCTCCGGCGCGAGCTCGACCAGCGGCGGCCGCACCAGCCGCCAGCCGGCGTCGCCCGCGTGGTGAGCCACGATCGCCTTGAGCGCAGGGACGACCGGGTGCTTCTCGAGCGCGGCCCGCGCCGCGTTCACGGACTCCTGCAGCCGATCCGCCTCGGCGGTGCGCCAGGCGCGGAAGAGCGCGTCGATGGCGGCTGCGTTCACGTTGGCGGTCGCGGTGATGCAGCCGGCGCCTCCGGCGCGCATGGTCTGGAGCAGGAAGCGCTCGCTGCCGGCGAAGACGTCGAACCCCGAACGCCCGAAGAGGTCGATCATGGCGCGCGTGTTCTCCCAGTCGCCCGAGCTGTCCTTCATGCCCGCGACGGCGCGCGGATAGCGCGCGAGCAACCGCTCCACGAGCTTCGCCCCGAAGCCGACCTGCGCCACGGGCGGGATGTGGTACAGATACACGCGCAGTCGAGAGTCGCCGACGCGCTCGATCACCTCCGCGAAGAAGCGGAACAGCCCTTCCTCCGTGACCCCCTTGTAGTAGAAGGGCGGCAGCATCAGCACGCCCGCGCAGCCGGAGCGGGTCGCGAGGCTCGTGAGCCGCACCGCGTCCGGGAGCGCGCAGCAGCCCGTCCCTGGCAGGAGTCTCGCCGGGTCGATCCCCTTCGCGAGCAGGTGCTCGAGGAGCCGCTCGCGCTCCTCCACGGATAGCGAATTGGCCTCGCTCGTGGTCCCGAACACGGCCAGGCCGGCGCAGCCCTGCGACAGTAGCCAGCGGCAGTGGCGGAGGAAGCGCTCGGCATCGGGCGCGAGGTCGGCGCGGAAGGGCGTGAGTACCGGGGCGAGGACGCCCGAGGGGCGCTCGGGATCGGCTCCGGGGGTGCCGTTCGTCTGGGTGACCATGGATTCCCTTCCGATCAGGCGTTGCCGGCGCTGGGCCTGGCGGCCGCGGGCCGGGTGAACCGCTGGTAAGCGAGCACGCCGAACAGGAGGGCGAGCCCGCCGAGGTCGGTGGTGAGACCGGCGCCTATGAGCAGCAGGGCCGCCGTCAGGAGGAGCGCCCGCTCGATCCAGCCCGCCGCGCGAAGCGCGTAGCCCTGGAGCGCCATCGCCAGCGCGACCGTCCCCACCACCGCCGTGGCGACCCCCTCGACGAGCGCGAACGGCGTCACGGGCACCACGTTGAGCAAGAGCACCGGGTTGATGGTGAAGTAATAGGGGATGATGAACCCTGCCATCGACAGCTTCCAGGCTATCCAGGTGGTGCGCTGCGGGTCGGCCCCGGCGATGCCGGCGGCGGTGTAGGAGCTGAGCGCCGTGGGCGGCGTCACGTCCGCGAGAGCGCCGTAGTAGAAGACGAAGAGGTGCGCCGCCAGGGGCGGAACGTTCATCCGCAGCAGCGCGGGCGCCGACACGAGCGCCACGATGATGTAGGTCGGCGTCGTCGGGATGCCGGTCCCCACCACGATGCTCGTCACCATGGTGAGGAAGAGCGCCAGGAGCAGGCTGCCGCCGGCGAGCTTCACGATCGAGGCGCCCAGGTTCAGGCCGAGGCTGGTGAGCGACGCCGTCCCGACGACGAAGCCGACCACGGCGGTCGCGAGCGCGACGCCGATCGCGCCGCGCGCGCCCTGCTCCAGCGACGAGCGCAGGGCGGCGAGCGTGGCGCTCTTCTTGGGGTTCCAGAGCGAGAGGAGGAAGGCGGCCAGGATGGCGACGAACGCGCTCGCCGCCGCGTCGAACCACGGGCTCGCCGCCGCCGCCGCGAAGGCTGCCGGCGGGACGAGCACGTACCAGCGGTCCCGCAGGCGGCCTCCCCTGAAGAACACCTCGCGCGCCTCTTCCCAGACCCAGGCGATCGCGAAGGTGGCGATGATGGCCCAGTAACCGGCGAAGAGCGGCGTGTAGTTCGCAACGAGGAGGTACACCATGAGCACGACGGGCAGGAGCAGGTGCCCGCGCTCCTTCAGCACCTTGCGGACGTCGGGCAGCTCGTCCTGGCGCAGCCCGCGCAGGCCCCTCTTCTTCGCCTCGTAGTGGACCATCATCCAGACCGACAGGTAGTACAGGACGGCCGGGATGGCGGCGGCGACGATGATCTTGCCGTAGGGGATGCCGAGGAACTCCGAGATGAGGAAGGCGGCGGCGCCCATGACGGGGGGCATGATCTGTCCGCCGGTGCTGCCCGCCCCCTCGACCGCGGCCGCGAACTCGGGCCGGTAGCCGGCGCGCTTCATGACCGGGATGGTGAAGGCGCCCGTCGAGGCGGCGTTCGCCACGGCCGATCCGTTCAGCATCCCCATGAACCCGGTGGCGATGACCGCCACCTTGGCCGGGCCCCCCGGGCTCCTCCCTGCGATCGCCATCGCGCCGTCGTTGATGAGCTGCGACAGCCCGGTCGCCCCCAGCACCGCGCCGAACAGGATGAAGAGGTACATGTACGTGGCGGAGACGGAGAGCGCGATCCCGAAGACACCCTCCGTCCCGAAGTACATGTGCTCCACGATCCGCGTGACGCTGTAGCCGCGGTGGCCGAGGATGCCGGGGATCCAGCGGCCGGCGTAGGCGTAGACGAGGAAGGCGATCGCCAGGACGACGAGCTCCTTCCCGAGCACGCGGCGGGCGGCCTCGACGAGGAGGAGCATCCCGGCGGCGCCGATGGCGAGCTCGGCGTCGAGCACCACGCCGTTGCGGAGCACGAAGGCCTGGTAGTTGTAGAAGAGATACCCCACCGTGCCGACTGTTCCGGCGGCGAGCGCGACGTCGGCGGCCGACGGCCTGAGCTTGGGCGCGCCGCGGCGGGCGGGGTAGAGCAGGAACGCCAGCACCATCACGAGCGTGAGGTGGAGCGAGCGCTGCCTCAGCGCCTCCAGTGGCCCGACGCCGGCGGTGTAGAGCTGGAAGAGCGACAGGAAGACGGCGATGGCCGAGACGGCGATGGCGGGCGCCCCGGAGAGCTTTCGGAAGCGCGCCTCCGCGTCGTACTTCGCGACGACGTCACTGACGTCGGGCTCGGCCATGGGGGTCTTCGGGGACGAGTCCACGCCCTACTTCAGGGTGCCCTTCTCCTTGAAGAACCTGGCCGCGCCCGGGTGCAGCTCGACGACGCCGGTGATCCCCTTGAGGCCGTCCTCCAGCTTGAACGCCTTCATGGCGGCGTGCGACTGCGCCAAGGAGCCCGCGTTGTCGTACATGGTCTTCACGAGGTCGTGGACGAGGCCCTCGGGGAGGTCGTTCCGCACGATGAGCATGTTCGCGACCGCGACCGTTCGTACGTCGGCGTCCTGGCCGCGGTAGCTGCCCGCCGGGATCGTGATGGGGAAGTACCAGGGGTATTTGGCGGAGAGCTTCTGGATGTAGTCGTCGGGGAGCGAGAGCAGCTTCCACTCGCCGGTGGTCATCACGTCGAGCACGGCGGCGGTGGGGACGCCGCCCGCGATCATGATGACCTCCGTCTGCTTGTTCTTGAGCTGCTCCGCCGCCTGGTTGTAGTCGAGATAGTCGGCCTTGAGATCGCCCTTCGTCCGGTAGTCGAGCCCGACGACGTCGAGCATCTCCCGGCTGTTGAGCTCGGTCGCCGAGTTCTGCGGGCCGGGGACGATGCGTCTCCCCTTGAGCTCCGCGAGCGTCTTCACCGGGAGCTCACGCCGGGCCACCCACTGCATCACGTTCGGGTAGAGGTGGGTCATCCCGGAGAAGAACGGCTGCTTCCCCTGGTCCTTGTAGGCGCCCACCCCGTTCACGGCCTGGTAGACGACGCCGCTCTGGCCGATGGCCACCTCCGCGTCCTTCTTCGCGAGGAGCTGGATGTTGTGCGGCGTGCCGTTCGTCGCCTGAGCGGATGCCTTCACACCCGGCACCTTCTCGTTCCAGAGCTGCGCGATGGCGTTGCCGATGGGGTAGTAGGCGCCGCCGGTGGTGGCGGTGGCCACGTTGATGGTCATGGCCTGGCGCGGCGCTCCCTGGGACGGGGTTGGCCCGGGGGCCTGGGCGGACTTCCCCTGCTCGCGCTGGCATGCTGTGGCGCCCAGCAGGAGCGAGACGGCGTACGCGGCGGAAACGCGCATGGACGACCCTCCTCGGCAGGATGCGGGTGATGTCCATCCGGGTGATGGACCAACGCCGTCGCTATGAATGGCGGGCCGGGACGAAGAAAGCACGGTAATGCGGAGTGGTCACGCACCGTGACGGTCGAGCGGAGCTGTCTCCTGCGCGTGTGGCGACGTGGACCCGGCTCCCGGCCGTTCGACGTGGGAGACCGCGTGCCCTCTGCGGCGGTCCTGCCGCGGGCGCGAACGTCGGTCTGCTGGGCGGCGGTGTCCGGGCGAGCGGGGTGAAGGTCTCGCGCGGCCGACCGATCAGCCTTTCCGCCCCGCCGCCCTATCTCGCCCTTGGTCTCGTCGAGCGAACGCCGGGAGAGCGCGCGAGCTCCGCTGCATCGTGGACCGCGTCAGCAGCACCGCCAGCGTCGCACCGACGACCCAGGTCACGAGTACCATCTCGGTCAGCTCGATCCATTTCATCGCGCGCCCCCTTGCCAGCAGGACACCGGGTGCCGCCACCAGGGGACAAGGAAACGACTGGCTCTCCCGGGTCGAACCGAGGCCCGATC
>JBGQLS010000386.1:0-6298 GCA_041500205.1 Anaeromyxobacteraceae bacterium
CTCGGTGGCGCTTTCGAGCGGATCCTGCGCCAGGCGAAGCGGATTCGCGCCGTCACTCCACCTCTCGGCGGCCAGCCGCCAATTCTGGAAGAGGCGCCAGCGCAGGGGCAGCGGGAAGATGCTGCGCCGGAGCCCCCCCATCTCGACGACACCGACTGGAAGGTTCACGAGACGGCGCGCGCCGCCGAATCCCCTCCGATCGCGGCTAACGGTGCGCCCGACCCCTTCCACGTCGTGCCAGCCAGCACCGCGCTGGCGCCGCCCACCTCGTTCGACCCTGCCGAGATGGTGCAAAGGCTGTGTGGCACGCGGCGTGGCTCCGCCGAGCGCGGCCGGCTCCTCGTCCAGCTCGTGCAACGCGGGCCGGATGCTGCTGCGGCCTTGCGCGCCGCATTCCCGGGTCCCCTCGACGTCCCGCCCTCGAAAGTGGAGGCGATGCCCGTCGAGGAGCGTGGACCGGTGCTGGCGGCCATCTCCGCGCTCGGCATCGTCGCGACGCCTTACCTGGTCCAGCTGCTCCTCGAGCCCGACGCGGAGCGGCGCCAGTTGGCGGCGCTGCTCCTGGGACGGATCCCCGACCCGGCCGTGTTCCTGCCGCTTGCCGATCGCGTGTTCGACCCGGATGCGCGCGTCCGGGAAGCTGCCCTGGGGGCGCTCGTGCGCATGCGCCGCGCTCCCGACTTTCGGCCCGTGCTGGAGCGGCTGCGCCGAGCGATCCTGGGGGAGGAGCCCGATCGCGCGGCGTCGGCGGCGAGCGCCCTGGCTCGGCTAGGCGACGCCGAGGCGATCCCGCTCCTCATCGAGGCCCTCGATGGGCTCGAGCGCGTGAGCGAGGCCGCGGGGAACGCGCTGCAATTCCTCACTTGCCGGCGTTTCGGGCGCGACGCGCGCCGTTGGCTCGCCTGGTGGAGGGAGCACGGCGGCCAGCGCCGCGTGGACTGGCTCTTCGCCGCGCTCGCCGACGACGATCGCGAGGTGCGCGTGGACGCGGCCGAGAGGCTGCGCGAGGGGGGCTCCCCTCCCTCGCCGTGGCTTGCCGACGCCTCACCCTCGGAGCGCTCGGAGGCAGGAAGTGCCTGGCGCGCATGGTGGGACGCGCACGGCCAGCCGCTCTGAGAGGGTTGTCCAAAACACCGGTCCCGTCGCCACGGCGAACGATACGCGGCGCATCGCTTCGTTGCGTCCTCCCTTACATAGCCGCTGGCTATGCTCGGTCGTCGCGCCTCGCCCTGCTTGCGTCTCGCTCGCCTGGCTCGGTCCCCGGTATTTTGAGCAACCCTGTGACGCGCACCGCGATAGAAGTCATCGCCCGTCACCGCACGACACACCACCCGCACAAACGGCGAGAAGAGCCATGAACGAACCAGTCGATCCAGACGCGCGTCGGGCTCTGCTCGATAGGTTGAACGAGGAGGCTGAGCGGGGCGGTGGGGAGGAGCGCATCGCGAAGCAGCACGAGGCCGGCAAGCTCACCGCCCGTGAGCGCATCGAGCTCCTGCTCGACCCCGGCAGCTTCGTCGAGATGGACAAGTTCAAGACGCACCGCTGCGCCGACTTCGGCATGCAGCAGCACAAGATCCTGGGCGACGGCGTCGTGACCGGCTACGGGCTGGCCGAGGGCCGCCAGGTGTTCGTCTTCGCGCAGGACTTCACGGTCTTCGGCGGCTCCCTCTCCGGGGCCTACTCCGAGAAGATCTGCAAGATCATGGACCGGGCCATGGAGGTGGGCTGCCCGGTCATCGGCCTCAACGACTCGGGCGGCGCGCGCATCCAGGAGGGCGTCGTCTCGCTGGCCGGCTACGCCGACATCTTCTTGCGCAACACGCTCGCCTCCGGCGTCGTGCCGCAGGTGAGCGTCATCATGGGGCCGTGCGCGGGCGGCGCGGTGTACTCGCCCGCCATCACCGACTTCATCTTCATGGTGAAGGACACGAGCTACATGTTCATCACCGGCCCGGACGTCATCAAGACGGTGACGCACGAGGAGGTCACGAAGGAGGACCTCGGGGGCGCGCGCTCCCATTCGCAGAAGTCGGGGGTGGCGCATTTCACCTATGACAGCGAGGAGGCGACGCTCCGGGCAGTGCGCGAGCTCGTCTCGTTCCTCCCGCTGAACAACGCCGACGACCCGCCCGCCATCCCCTGCTCCGACGACCCGACCCGGCGCGACGAGGCGCTCAAGACCATCGTCCCCGACAATCCGAACAAGCCCTACGACATCAAGGAGATCATCAAGGCGGTCGTCGATGATCGGCACTTCTTCGAGGTGGCGCAGCACTTCGCCGGGAACATCGTGGTGGGGTTCGCCCGCCTGAACGGGCGGCCCATCGGCGTGGTGGCGAACCAGCCGGCGGTGCTGGCGGGCGTGCTCGACATCGACTCCTCGGTGAAGGCTGCGCGCTTCGTGCGCTTCTGCGACGCCTTCAACATCCCGCTCCTCACGCTGGTGGACGTGCCAGGGTTCCTCCCCGGCACGGACCAGGAGTGGGGTGGGATCATCAAGCACGGCGCCAAGCTGCTCTACGCCTTCGCCGAGTCGACCGTGCCGAAGGTCACGGTCATCACGCGCAAGGCATACGGCGGCGCTTACGACGTCATGGCCTCCAAGCACATCCGGGGCGACGTGAACTATGCGTACCCGACGGCCGAGATCGCGGTCATGGGGCCGGAGGGGGCGGTGAACATCATCTTCCGCAAGGACATCACGACCGCCAAGGACGTGAACGGCGAGCGCCAACGCCTCATCGGGGAGTACCGCGACAAGTTCGCGAATCCGTACAAGGCTGCCGAGCTCGGCTACATCGACGAGGTGATCAAGCCGGAGGACACGCGACCACGGGTCATCCGCGCTTTCGAGATGCTGCGCACCAAGCGGCAGGAGAACCCGCCCAAGAAGCACGGGAACATCCCGCTCTAGGGAATGCGAAGGCCCGGTCCCTCGAGTAGGACCGGGCCTTCGCGTTATCTGAGTCCGCGGCTACGCCTTGCGGACGTTGGCTGCCTGGAGACCCTTGGGACCTTTCACGACCTCGAACTCCACCTTCTGCCCTTCCGCGAGGCTGCGGAAGCCGTCCATCTGGATGGCAGTGTGGTGGCAGAAGACGTCCTCGCCCCCGTTGTCCTGGGTGATGAAGCCGTAGCCCTTCGCATCGTTGAACCACTTCACGATACCGGTTGCCATTCGGTGTGACCTTCTCGCTGCGGGCGCATCATTGCGCTCGGTCAACCCGTGCGCGCGGGAGGACCTTCTGATCTATTCAAAATTTACAATGAAGTCGAGCGCGGACTGTGACGCAACGTGGAGTGGTCCCGTCACCTACACGAAGCGCGAAGAAGCAGCGCGTCGTGCCCCCTTGCTCACGCCCCGCCGGCGGGGTGGACCGCTCCCACCTGCGACTCCGCGGCGGCGAGAACCGCCTCGAAGAGATCGAAGATCTCCGTCACCGTCGGCAGCGTCTGCGCCGACTGCTCGGGGATGCGCGTGATGCTCTGGCCAGTGTAGAAGAGCCCATTCTCCGTGTCGCCCTTGATCGCGGCGGCCAGGAGCGCGTCCGTGATGCAGAAGCTCTTCTGGTAGTCGCTGGCGCGGCACAGGCACACGTCCGTCGCCAGGCACTCGATGCACGCCTTCTTGCGCCCGAAGTAGCCGTCCTTCCCGTAGAACCAGGCCTTCGAGCGCGGCGGGAAGCGCTTCCCGGACGCCAGCGCCTCGGTGAACGTGTTTCGCACGGCGCGCGCGTTCATGCCCTTCACGCAACTCGTGATGAGCGTGACGTCCTGAGCTCCCTTGGCGAGGTGCATCTGCTTGAAATTCGGGTGCGCGTCTCCCTCCGCGCAGGCGAGGAAGCGCGTCGCGAGCTGTGCGCCGGCGGCCCCCGCAGCGAAGATCGAGGGCAGGTCCTCTGCGTCGATTCCCCCCGCGGCGACGACCGGGAGCGATGTGTTGGCGAGGACGTCCGCCAGGAGCTCCGGCAGCGCGTGCTCGATGTCGCCGATATGGCCGCCCGCCTCGGCGCCCTCCGCGACCAGGAACTCGGCCCCCCACTTCTCGTACATCTTGGCGAGCCGGCCCGAGGAGACGATGCCGGCAAAGGGCACGCCCGCCTCGCGGCACTGCTTCACGACGTCGCGCGAGATGCCGGCGCCCTGCACGATGAAGGAGATGCCCTCCTCGAAGGAGATGCGAAGATAGTTGTCGAAGTCGATGCGGTTGATGGCCGCCATCAGGTTGAGACCGATGTAGCCGTATGGGGCGTCGGCGCGGGCCCGCCGGATCTCCGCCCTCATGAGCTGCTCGCTCTTGAGGACCGCCGAGATGGTCCCCACGCCCAGGAGGCGCGGGCTCTCCACCGCCGCCACCTTCCCCGCCAGGCCGTCCGAGGCGTGGATGCCCATCGCGCCTTGCACGAGCAGGCGCTTCCCGGAACGTACGACCTGCTGGATGGCCTGCCGGTCGAGCTTGGGCGCGCGGGCGCGCACCTCGCCCCTCGAGGCTGCGCTGGGTTCGGTCGAGCTGCCTGCGGCGGTGTCCATGGCTTCTCCAGTGGGCGCCCGAAGAAAGGGCCAGGGCAGCCTACTCTCGGCCTGTCATGGCCACGTCATGGGGGCCCCGAATGGGGGTTGATGTCCTTTGGCGCCGATTTCAGGGTCTCGCGCCGGGGACGATCGCCTTCGATTGCCTGAAGGCTTCCCTTCTCCTTGTCTTCGACGGGGGCGCCCCGGCTGCGTTACTGTTGGGCGAGGCATCATCCGCGCGCGTCTTTGCATGGAGCGCCAGTCCGACCGTGTCCGATCTCTCCCCCGAGAAGAAGCCCATCGTCGTCGCCGTGGAGATGGGCTATGGCCATCTCCGCGCCGCCCGATCGCTCGCCGAGAGGCTCGGCGAGCGCGTCCTGCTCGTGGACCGGGCGCCGCTCGCGGACGACGAGGAGCAGAAGCTCTGGCAGCGAGTCCGCAACGTCTACGAGCTCACCTCGAGGCTCTCGTCCCTTCCGATCATGGGTGCGCCGCTCAAGTGGGCCCTCGACGAGCTCACCAGTATCCCTCACCTGCATCCGCACCGCGATCTGTCCGCGCCGACGCGCGGGGCGATCACGCTCGACCGCCTCATCCGTCGGAACCTCGGGCGTGGGCTCGTCGGGGAGCTGCACCGCACTGGCCGGCCGCTGCTGACCACCTTCTACTCTCCCGCCGTGCTCGCCGACCGCGCCGGAGTCGAGAACGTGTTCTGCGTGGTCACCGACACCGACGTGAACCGCATCTGGGCCCCCATCGACGCCGGCCGCACGCACATCCGCTACCTCGTGCCGACGCACCGCGCCGCGAAGCGCCTCAGGGCGTACGGCGTGCCTCACGACCGGATCACCTTCACGGGGTTCCCGCTCCCGCACGAGCTGGTGGGCGGCCCCGAGCTGCCCATCTTGATGAAGAACCTCGCCGGACGCATCGTGCGGCTCGACCCGGATGGTGAGTTCCGGCGTGATCACCCGGAGGAGCTGGCCCACTTCCTTGGGCCGCTTCCACCCGGCGAGGAGCGCCAACCGCCTCTCGTCACGTTCGCGGTGGGAGGCGCGGGCGCGCAGGCAGAGCTGTCGAGGCAGTTCCTGCCGTCCATGCGCCGAGACGTGGAGGAAGGGCGCCTGCGCCTGGCGCTCGTCGCCGGCGTGAAGGAGAAGGTGAAACAGACCTTCGAGGAGTGTCTCCACGCGGCGCGGCTCGAAGGAGCGCTCGGCCGCGGCGTGGAGATCCTGTACCGGCGCGAGCTCGACGACTACTTCGCCGAGATGAACGCGCTGCTCGCCCGCACCGACGTGCTCTGGACGAAGCCGTCGGAGATGTGCTTCTACGCGGCGCTCGGGCTCCCGCTCGTTTGCGGGCCGCCGGTGGGGGTGCACGAGAGGTTCAACCGCCGGTGGGTGCGGGAAGCCGGAGCCGGCGTCAAGCAGCGTGACGCGCGCTTCGCCGCCGACTGGCTGGCTGACATGCTCTCGGAGGGGACGCTGGCGGCGGCTGCCTGGGCCGGCTTCATGAGGCTCCCCAAGTTCGGGCTCTACCGTATCCTCGAGACGGTCGGCGCCGGTTCCTTCTCCCTCGGCTGCCGCGAGCCTTCGAAGGACGGTCCGCTCATTCCGAGCGCCTAGAGCCGCGATCAGCAAGAAATGCCTTTGATTCCGTACCTATCCCCTCTCCCCCACCGGGCTCATGATCCCACACAAGTAGACAGGTCCCATTCCGGCGTGATCTACGGTCGGGCATGGGCAAGAAGCCGGGACGTCGGGCGGCAGTTCGGGGCGAGTTC
>JBGQLS010000387.1:0-6245 GCA_041500205.1 Anaeromyxobacteraceae bacterium
CCCACGTCACGCTTCGCGAGGATCTCTGGAGCGAAGGCACCATTCGCCGCGAGGGCGATTACCTCCGCGAGTACACCGAGGCCGAGCAGCTCGCCCACGAGGACGTGGAGGACGGGCGTGGCCACTTCCTCCATGGGGGGCTCTACCGGCGCGTCTGCACGTTGAAGGTCCTGCCGGAGAACGGAACGCGCTACTTCTCGGGAGAGCCGCTCCTCGCGCTCTCGATCGCAGACGGTGGTGAGTCGAGGCCGTTTCCCTACTGGCTCGCGGTCACCGTGCAGGTCCCGCCGCAGGCGTGGGTGCGCTGGAAGCTCAACCAGCAGCACCGGTTCGTGAAGTTCACGCGCGCCATCGCCGAGCGAATTCGCGACGAGAGCGTGGACCAGGAGGAGGCCGACCTCGCCCAGGAGGGTTCCCTGCGCGGCCTCTTCGCCGAGCTGCACAGCATGAGCTCGTGCGTGACGGCCCTTTCGGTGACCGTGCTGCTCGAGGGGAAGACGCTCGAGGAGCTGGACGCGCAGACGGAGAGCGCGCGCCGCGCCTTCGGGAAGTGCGGCAACAGCCAGCTCCTCATGGAAGACGTGACGCAGATCCCCGCCTTCCTGTCGATGCTACCGGGGGCGGGTCCCTACCAGCTCCGCCGCAAGGGGGCGACGAGCCGCAACGCGGCCGACTTCCTGCCTCTCTTCGGCGCCTGGCGCGGCAGCGCCCGTCCCTACAGCGTCGCCCTGACGCCGGAGGGCGATGTTGTCCAGCTCGACTTCTTCGACAAGGTGCTGTCGTCGGCCCACCACGGCCTCGCCATCGGCGACACGGGGAGCGGCAAGAGCCTCGGGGACGGTCTCTTCACGCTCGAGGCCCTGGCCTCCGGTGTCGAGGCTGTCCTGGTGGACAACGGCGGTTCCTGGCGGCTCCTGACCGAGCTCTTCGGCGGCACCCATATCGAGGTCGACCTCAAGACGTCGATCTCGCCGTTCCAGGAGTACGCGGCCGTCCACGACGCGGCGACAGGCACCGTGGATAACGAGGAACTCGAGAACATGGTGCTCTTCCTCGAGGTCTGCCTGCACGACCGCGATCTGCCCGGCCTCGGGAAGCTCCAGAGCGACGTGCTCTCGCGAGCCGTCGCCTACTGGTACGAGACGCGCCTCAGGCACGAGCCCTCGCGGCGGCCCCTGGTGGGCGAGTTCCGGGAGGCGCTCGCGAAGTTCAAGTGGACGAGTGCCGAGGACCGCGCCATCGCCGAGGACCTGGCGCGGCGGCTGCGCATCTACTGCGACGGAATGTACGCGGAGTTCCTGAACCGTCCTTCGCCGCTGCGCTTCGACGCGCCGCTCCTCACGCTCGACCTGCAGCACGTGAGCCAGAAGGAGAGCACGAAGCAGATCGCCATGGCGGTCATCATGCAGGCCATCTCCAACCGGGCCCGGCATCGGCGGAGACGGACGGTGGTGAAGGTCGACGAGGGCCACGAGTACCTCGGCCGAGGCGACGTGGCGGAGCGCTTCCTCGCGGCCGCCTACCGCAAGATGCGCAAGTACGACACGGCGATGTGGATGCTGACACAGCAGTTCGCGGACTTCGCGAACTCCAAGGTCGCCGACGCGATCATCGGGAACTCGGCGATCAAGATCTTCCTGTACCACGGGAGCAATCGGTCCTTCGTCGCCGACTACTTCAAGTTCTCGCCCGGTGCGCGCGATGCCTTCGATCGGCTCAAGAGAAGGCCGGGGTACTACTCGGATCTCCTGCTCATGTACGGCGAGCAGGCGACCGTTCTGCGCCATGCGCCGCATCCGCTCGCCTACTGGATCCTGACCACCGACCCCGAGGACAAGGCGGTCCGAGAGCGCGCCCTAGCGCGTAACACCAGCGTTCCGCCGCTGGAGGTCCTGCGCGAGCTCTCCGCCCGCTACCCGAACGGCATCGTGGGGCTGCGCTCGAGCAGGGCCGCGCCCGCGGCAGCCTGATGGAGGGGACTTCGTGCTGGGAGACAAGAGCCCTTTCCGTGCAGTGATCCTGACCGCGGTGATCATGAGCGGAGCCGTCCTCCTGTCCGCGCCCCCGGCCTACGCGTTCCTCGGGATCGCCGACACCGGGGATGTGCTTCTCGCGGACCTCGTGGCGAACGGGGTCCAGCAGCTCGCGACCTTGAGCGAGACCCTCGACACCGCTCGAAAGACCTTCACCGAAGCTCGCAAGGTGACCGGCTACGCGCAGGACGCCTATGCCGTCGCCGCGAGCTTCCAGCACTTCAGCATTCAGCGCTTCGGACAGCGCCTGCAGTCCGATCTGGAGAACGCCTATCCCGACGCCGCGTACTACCGCGACCAGATGTCATACGGCCGGTGGGCGCAGGGAGGGCGGCTCGCTCCCTACGTGCGCTACTGCCTGAACGGGACCCTCTCCAAGAACGCCGCCGGCGAGATCGTGTTCAACAGCGAGCGGCTCTGCACGCAGCTCAGGCAGGAGCTCGGCACGTCACAGGTGCTCACAATGCTCGGCGAGACGTTCGGGACGGTGCCGCAGGCGGAGGTGACGAGCCAGAAGGGCGTCCAGGCGGCCGTGGTCGATGCCGAGGTGGCGGCCCAGATCTCGGCGCTCACATCCCAGTGGAACCGGACGCAGCGCGTGAAGCAGGAGGTCGAGCAGATGGAGGCCGACTGCGCGGGGACGAGCGACGGGAAGGGGCCGTCCGCTGCGTGCGAGGCCGCTTCCCAGCGCGCCCAGATGGAGATGCTCGCGGAGCAGGCAGAGACGAACCGGCTCCTCGCCGAGCACGCGCGGCTGCTCTCGCTCCAGCTCGCGCAGCGCAACGCCGATCTGAAGCGCGAGATGACGGAGACGAGCGAGCGGCGCGCTGCGCTGGCGAGGGACGCACAGACGCCGCTCGGCTCCGAGACCATCAGGGTGAAGACGAGCGGGGCCCAGCTGTAGGGGGGGGGGCGAGGATGCGCCGATCATGGCAACCCGCTGCCCTTCTCCTGTCGCTCCCGGCGTTCGCGCAGGCCGCGGAGAGCGCGCGGACGGTGCTCGACTTCACCGCGCCGGGGCCGCTCAAGACCTACTTCGACCTCGCCATGGCGGTGGCCCGGAGCTACCTGCCGCTCGCCTTCATCCTCGCGGTGGCGCTCGAGGCCCTTGGCCGCCCGCCGGGAACACCCCGTAACTTCGGGGCGGTGGCGTGGCGATTCCTCGTCATCGCCTTCCTGCTCGTGAACTACCAGCGTGTCTTTGGATTCGTCGTCGAGACGACGGACGACATCGCGGACCGCCTCTCTCCGGCCGACGCGCTCCGCGAGTACCACGACTACCTGGACACCGTGTACGAGCCCAAGGACGCGAGCACAGGAGGAGGGGGAGGGGGTACGGGAGCCACCACGGCGGGCGCCGCGGCAGTAGCCCCGAGCAAGTGGTCGCTCTCGAACCTCGCCTTCGATGGGCTGATGGGCGTCCTCCTGTTCCTCGCGAAGGCCCTCGTCTATGGGCTCGAGAGGCTGGCGCGAATCCTGACCGCCGTCTTCTTCATCCTGGGGCCCCTCGCACTCGTCGCCGGGATTCCACGGCCAAGTAACACCGGATTCGCGTGGTTCCGGCACTTCGTGACCGTGGCCAGCTGGCCCATCTTCAGCGGCATCCTCCTCGGCGTGATGACGGCGGTGGCGAAGCAGAGCGTCGCGAGCCGCTCCGGCACGTATCTCGGGAACCTCGTCTCGGCGGTGGTCATGGCCCTGTGCGCGATCGCCGCGCCCGTGCTGTCGGGTTGGATCGTCGGGGGAGCCGCCCAGAATGTCGCCGGGCTCGGTCACGCGAGATTCGAGAACCTGAGCAGGAGGCTGTCCCAGAGCGCGGAACGCCTGAAGAAGATCGTCTCCAACCGCTCGAGCGGCTACGGCTCCGGAGAGGCTGGCGGGCAGGATGACGGCAGCGGCCGCAAACGAGGCAATGAGGGAGGCGGGTCAGACGGCGGGTCAGGTAGAACCCGCGGTTTCGTTGCCTCGAACCCACCCTCTCAAGGGACACACACTGTGAACGAAACGCATCTATCATAGCGGGCTCAACCAATGCGGCGTTTGGCTTTCCTCAGACCGTCTTCCGACGGCGCGGCTGCCGTCTCGCCTGCGCCTGCGATCTGGCGCGCATTCCAGGCGCAGGGCGCCTGGAAGAGCTGGGTCATCGTCGCGCTGCTGGGGCTCCTCACACTGCAGACGATCGCCGTCGGCCGCCTCGCGAATCGGCCGCCGGAGTTCGTGCTCGTCGATGCGGACGGGAAGACGACCTACGTGAAGCGGACGGTGGCGAACGAGGCGCTCTTGCAGTTCCTGGCCGAGAAGACGAGGCCCCCGGAGCTCACCATCGTGCGCTTCACGCGGGACTTCCTCCAGCTCGCCCTGGCGGTCCACTCCTCGACCATCGAGGCGAACTGGCCCGCCGCCCTGGCGCTCATGAGTCCGGAGCTGCACGGGCGGGTGGAGAGGGAAGCGACGGCTGCGAAGCTCGTCGAGTCGTACAAGACCTCGCAGCAGAAGACCGAGCTCGCCTTCGAGGACGTCACGCTCGTGAGCCGCACGCCGAGCTTGCTGCACGTGCGCACCGTCCTCAAGCGCACGCGACGCTCCCTCCTCGATGCCGCGGCTCCACCGGTCACCGATCGCGTGGCGGTCGACCTCGCCGAGCACATCGTGACGCCGCGGCTCGAGCGGCCAGACGGGCTCGAGGTGGTCGAGTGGCACGTCGAGAAGCTCGCCGAGACGGCAAGGGAAGACGCCAGCAAGGACTCGGGGGGTCCCCCATGATCGCCAGGAAGACATCGGTAGTCGTCTCGGTCACGATCGCGCTCCTCGTCGCTCTCGTGCCGCTTGGCACCCAGGCGCGCGAACTGCGACGGCGCGCCCTCACCATCGACGACGCCAGCCTGGGCTCGCTCCCCGTCATCCATGTGGCTCCGGGGATGGCGACCGTCATCGCCTTCCAGGCGGACATCCGGGACGCCACCTTCGTCCGGCCCGTCGGAGCGCTCTTCCAGAAGCTCACGCGGACCGACCGGACGGTGGTGGTCGTCCCGAAGCAGGTGGTGAAACAGCCGGTCACGCTCAACGTGGTCATGGCGGACGGTACCGTGCTCACCTTCGCGCTCGCGACAGGCCCGAAGGATGTGGACGTCCAGGTGGACGTCACCATCGCCCTGCGTAGCGCTCCTGATTCGCCCGAGGCTCTGAAGGCGCAGGTTGCCACCCTCCGCGCCCAGATCGACGAGTGCCACGGCACGTCGGAGAAGGCCGGTGCGAGCAACATCGCCGCGCTCATCCTCGCTCGGGGAATCGATGCGCCGCAGGCCTTCGAGACGCACTCGTTGCGAGCTATCGAGAGGCAGAACCGCCTCCTGGTACAGGCTCGCCGCGTCTACCGGCTCCTCGGCTTCACGTACGTGGTCCTGTCCGTGGACAACCGCGACCCGCAGCGCAACTGGGTGCTCGCCCGGCCCGTTGTCCGGCTCACCGGCGGCGGCCCGGACGTCGAGCTCGCGGTCGTCGCGTTCCCGACCGATCAGCAGGAGCTCCTCCCTGACAACGAGGAGCGGGTGGTCGTCGCGTTCAAGACGCCCGACGGCATCGGATCCAAGCACCGCATCAGCATCACGCTCCTCGAGAAGGACGGCATGCGTCCGGCCGAGCTGAAGGATCTGGAGCTGTAAGGCCATGGCTCCCGCTCCCCGCCCCATCGCGGTCCACCCCTCGGCGCTCAAGCCGGGGGAGCTCGTCGGCCAGTACGGGATCCTCGAGAAGCTCGGGGAAGGGGGCATGGGATGCGTCTACAAGGTCAAGCGCGGCGAGGGCGTCTACGTCCTCAAGATCCTGACATCCTGCTTCCTCGACGACGCGGTCGTGTCCGACGATCAGCGGGAGTACCGGCTGCGCGCCGACCGCGAGTTCTTCGCGATCAGATCTCTCGATCACGCCAACGTCCTCCGCGCCTACGCGTTCGAGCGCTGGCCGGAGCTCCACCGCGGCTGGCCGTACATCGTGACTGAGTTCGTGGATGGCCTCGACGTCTGTGGCTGGCGCGAGGAGGCCCAGCCCTCGCTGCGCCGGATCTGCGCGGTGCTGGCGAAGGTGGCCGACGCGCTCGCCCACGTCCATCGGGAGGGGCTCTTCCATCGTGACCTCAAGGCCCCGAACATCCTCGTGCGCAGGGAGGGGGAAGAGCCGGTCCTCATCGACCTGGGGATAGCCCGGCACGTCGCG
>JBGQLS010000388.1:0-6223 GCA_041500205.1 Anaeromyxobacteraceae bacterium
GAAGACCAGGTCCACGATCCCGGTCTCCTCGCTCACCTCGCGCCGAGCCGCCGCGAGCGGCTCCTCCCCCTCGCCGACCTCGCCTTTGGGGAAGTCCCAGTTCCGGTACGCGCGCAGCAACAGGAAGGAATGCCCCCCAGCGTCGCGGCGTACCACGACGGCGCCGGCGGAGAACCTGTTGGCGGCTTTTGACCCGGAGGCGGTCATCGCACGCGAGCCCTTCGACCCGAGGATCCCGACCGGATGGCGCTCCACTGCTCACCTCCGCGCGGGGCCGGAACAAGCCACTCGAGCAGCGGCGCGAGCGGTTGGAGGCGCGCGCTCGAGGTCGAGGTCTCCGTTCAGCGCACGACGAGCTGCTGCTCGCGCAGGCTCCACTCATAGTAACCGAGGGGGGCGCGACCACCGTTGTCCCATTCCTCGGCGGCGTGGAACGCGAGCTCCACGGCCTCGACGGGGGCTCCCGCGCCGATGCGGATCGCGCCGACGAAGCGACCCGGAGCCTCGCGCGTGAGCCTCACGTCCTGCACATCGGCCCAGGGCGCGCCGCCGCTGCGCCAGGTGCCGGCGCGCGCCAGGACCGCGTCGCGGCTGGCGAGCGGCCCCTCGTAAGCGACGAGCACGTCGGCCGTGCCATCGCCTCGCGCGTTCCACCGGAGAGCGACGTTACCCGGCGAGGGAGCGCTGGTCTTCGCGGGTACGGCGGGAGCGAGCAGCCGGGGCGTCGCGCTCGGTGCTGCCGTCTTGACCGTCCCGGCAGGGGCTCCGGCCGGCGCCTTCTTCGAGGTGTTGCCGCGCTGCTTCGAAGCCATTTGGATTCCTCCGCGAGTGTGAAGCGGCTTCCGGATTATCACGCGATAGCGCGCGCGACAAATCCTCGTGCGCCGGGCACTTGGCCGGAGTTCCGTGCACATTTGCATATAGCCCGGATTCGCCTGAAATCTCACAAACGACGGTCGCGGATCGACGGTCGAGGAGCCGAGCGCCCGTTCGGGTAGATGCCACCGGCCTATTCGCGAATGAGCCGGGTGCGCCTGGGCGTCATCGCCTGGGCGAGCTGGTCGTCGCCCGCGGAACGACAGAGGCTCACGAGCCGCTCGGCCTCCTCCAGCGTGAGCTCGAAGACGATCTTGCTTCCAGCGTCGGCGTCCCGTGCGAGATCGGAGAGCACGAAGTCCGGCACCCCGACGGGATTGTTGGTGACCTTGCGGTAACCCGCGAGCGCGAGCAGGTACGCGAGGAGATCCTGCAAGATCCTCCCGGCGTCCGCCTCCCCCTGTGAAGCGATGAGCTCGGCGAGGGTCGTCCGATGCTCCGCGGCCAGGATCCGGTGCTCCGGCAGGCGCCCCTGGATGAGCCCTTCGCGATGGCAACGTGCGAGCTCCACCACGAGAGAGCCGTGGTCGCGGAGTGCCTCTTCCTTGAATGCGTCGAGGAAGGGCGGCCAGTAGCGGTCGACGTGCTGGCGCAGCCCGTCGAGCCAGGGCTGCGCCCTGGACGCCCTCAGGAGGGCCGACTTCGTGGCGGAAAGGCTCTCCCCGTCGCGCTCGCGGATCTCGGCGGCGTCCACGATCACCCACCTGCCGTCCACTTCCCGATCACCGCACCAGAAGAGGACCGCCAGGACGCCGACCGCGGTGGCGTCGCCCACCTGCAGCGCCTCGAGCTCGCGCGCTGACACCTGCACGCCGCTCCCGGTCGTGAGCTTCACCTCGGCCTTGACGGTCGTCGGCAACGCCATGGCTCTGGAAGCGTCGGGGCTCAAGCGGGGGCGACCGTCTCGACGGTGGGGTTCCCGTCCCACGCCTTGAGGTGGTGGATGACGGCCTCCTGCCGGAACCCGGCCGTCTCGAGGAAGCTCACGAAGTCCTCGTCCTGCGTCGACACGATGAGCTGCCTCCGCCGCGACAGCTCTGCGATGGCCTTCGCCATGGCCTCCTTGGACGGGAGGTCGAGGTTCTGGGTCGGGTCGTCGACGTAGAGGAGATCGAGCTCGTGCCCGGTCGACTCGGCCAGCCCGAAGAAGAGGGCCACCGCGGTGGCCGTGAGCTGCCCGTCGGAGAGGACGAGGCGGGCGTCGCGCGACGTCGCGCTCGAACCCTTGGCGCTCACGGTGAACGTGTAGTCCACCTTGCTGGCCTTGGGGGTAGTCTGGATCTCGAGCGTGTCGAACACCGGGTGCCTGACGAGCTTCCCGTAGAGCTCCTGGGCGCGCGGTCCCGCCTTGCGCAGGCTCTCGGCGGCCAGCTCCTGCTTGGCATCGAGCAAGGCCTTCCGGATCGCCTCGAGCTGCGCAGCGAGGGACTCCATCCGTCGAGCGCGCGCTTCGTCGCGTTCGTGGAGCGCCTTCGCCTTCTTGCCGTCCTCCTCGTGCCGGGCGAGCTCATCGCGCTTCTCGACGACGGGGACGAGGCCTTCGCGGAGGGCGCGCTCCCTCAGGTCGATGGCTTCGAGGTCCTGCTCCATCGCCGCGATGCCAGCGCCGAGCTGCTTGCGCTGCTCCTCGCGCTTCGCGAGCGCCTCGTCGAGCCTCGTCGCCACCTTGTTCTCGGCGATACCGGTGCCTCCCGTCGCGTCCACCGCCTTCTGGCGCTGTCTCTCGAGCTCCTTCTGGCACGCGTCGAGATCGGCCCTTCCTTCCTTGAAACGGTCCAGCGCCTCGGACAGCTGCGCGAGCCTCGTCTCCGCCTTCTCTCGCGTGGCCTGGAGCTTCGCGATGTCCTCCGACGCGAGGGAATCGGTCCGCTTCTCGAGGCGCGAGGCCAGATCGAGCCGCTCGGGGAGGGGCTGCTCGCAAACCGGGCATGCGCCCGGCCTCCCGCGCTCGACGAAAGCGAGCGCGTCGACGAGCAGCTCGCGCAGGGCGTTCGCAGCCTTGAGCTGGCGCTGCAGATCCTTCAGCTTCCCCTCCAGCTCGACTCGTCCCTCGAGGACACCCTTCTCCTCTCCATGCGCTGCGACGAGCTTCTCGAGCACCGCGCGTGCCGCATCTCTGCGCGTGAGCCGTTCGCTCCAACCCTCGCGAAGCTCCGCCAGCGTGGCCATCGAGGCTTCAACCGGCGACAGCCGCTGCTTCAGCTCCGAGTTCACCCGGATGCTCTGAAGGCCCTTCTGGAAGGCTCTCGAGACGGCTCCAATCTGCGCGGGCCCGGCGCAGGGAGGGAGGTCGGTGAGCGCGAGGCCGTACTTCCTTCCGAGCGCCACCAGATCACCACCCAGCTCGGCGTAGCGTGTGCGCAAGCCGGTGGGATTCAGGTCCTTGTTGAGGAACTTGAGATTGCGGGCGCGCTGCTGCGCCCCTTCGAGCTGCTCCGCGAGCAGCCGCTCGCGCTCCTCGAAGCGCTGCCGGCCCGACAGGATCTGCTCGCGCCACGCGTCGGCTGCCTTCGTGTATTCCCTGGGCTTGATGACCTCGAGGAGATGCTCGACGGCGTCCATGCCCAGCAGCCGATCGAGAGCCTTGTTTCGTTCCTTGGGGTCATCGAGGAGGAGCGCGCGGATGCGGCTCTGCTGGAGGAGGACCACCCGGACGAAGGAATCCATGTCGAGCCCGAGGAGCGCATCGCGCCGTTCCTCGGCTTCCGGCCCGGCCCAGGAGGTGTCGCCGAGCTGGAGCTTGAATTCCTTGCTCTCACCGTCGCGGGAGACGACGAGCTTCTCCCGGCCACGCGAGAGCACGACCTCGCCCGAGTACTGCTTGCCCTTCGCCTGGATGGGTGACAGGAAGCGGTCGTAGGCCGTGTTGGGGAGCACGCCGTCGGGAAACCTCCCGAACAGCGTCCACTGCAGCGCGAGAGCCACGGTGGATTTTCCGACCCCGTTGTTACCGTGCAGCAGGCCGGGGCGGCCGTTGAACTCGAACCTGCGCTCCTTGGCTACTCCCCGGAATTGCCTGACGGTGATCGAGGCCAGGCGCCACCGCCCGCCCTCGGCGTTGGGCGCGGTCATGGCCGGTCCTCCGCGTCCTCGTGGCGGGCCTCTTCTCCCGGCAGCTCCAGCAAGTCCGCGAGGTATGCCTCCACGCCCGCGCCGCCCGCGCGCTCGTGGGCGGCCCAAAGCTCCTTCCAGATGGCGAGCGCCTCGGCCTGGCCTCGCTGGGCCTGGAGCTTTGCGCTGACGGTCGAGTCGATTGGCTTCATGTCCTCTCCTGCACGCACCGGGAGAGTAGCGCTGCCCTCTGACAGTCGGATGCCGAGGGCGCGGGCCCAGCAGACCCGATCGGCGAGGCCGGTCGCGAGGTTACGCCGTCCGCCCAAGGAGCCGGTACGGCTGATCGGCTGGACGTCGAGGCAAGCGGCAGCCGCGGCCGGCCGGCGCCGACCGCGCCAGTCGCCCACCTCAGGTCCCTTCGATGTCGCCCGCCGCGGGTAGGAGCCCGGCAATTTCAGCGTGTGGCGGCGGCGATTTCGTGCGAGCGCAGGCCCGCGAGCTGGTCCTCGGTGGCCGCGATGAGCACGTCGCGTATCGACTGAAGCAGCTCCTTCCAGGGGGTGGCGCGGCCCGCGTCCGAGCGCAGCGTCACGGCGCGGTAGAGCGCGAGCAGCGTGTAGGCGATGCGCCGCAGCAGGAGCACGGCGAGCATGCCCTGCGGGTCCGCCTTGATCCAGGGCCGGACGTCCTCGGCGAAGGCGGTGTCCAGCGTGTGGTGGTTCTGGTTCTCCACGCCCCAGTGGCTGCGCACGAGCAGGAGCCATTGCGCGGCGGTGAGCCGCTTCGGGTCGAGGCTCGACACAAACATCCGCTCGTCTCGCCCGACCACGACGCCCTGCTTTACCTTCACGTACTCCACGGAGAGGAAGGCCTTGGCGTGCGGCCAGACCGACTGCTCCGGCCCCTTGCCGTCGCCATAGGACCAGCAGGGGTCGGCGCGGAGCAGCCGGAGCGAGCGGACCACCGTGGTGACGTTGTCGAGCACGTCCTCGGTGTGGTCCACCACAGCCTCCGAGGCGAGCAGCTCGTCGGCGAGCTTGCACATCGTCCGGTGCTCGTCCTTCAGCGCGAACAGGTAGTCCTTACCTGCGGCCACCACCGCATCGGCGTTGGCGCGGGAGAACCCGCCGGCGTCATAGCTGACGAGGTCGAAGAGCGAGCCGTGGGCTTCGTTGAAGCTCTTGAACGCCGCCTGGAAGTGGCCCACCTCGTTGGTCTCGCCGGGGATAGGAATGGCGTCGAGACAGGGCCGGCCGGGTGCTGAGACCAGCGCGCAGGTCACCGTGCGTACCAGGCCGAACGGCACCACCTGCCCGTCAACGCGGTTCTGCACCAGCGGGTGGTTGAGCGTCGGCAGCGCGGTGGCCTTGCCGTCCAGCGCACCCACTCGAATCGGGAGACACTCCGAGGCGAGCGCCTTTCGCCGCCCCGCCGCGTGCACCGCCCGGTGCAGCACCGCCCGCAGTCCGTCGAGAGGCACGCGGCACAGGGCATCCCGCGCCGTCGTGTCGGCCAGCCGCCTCGGCAAACCGAGCCGCCGGCGCATTGCTGGAGCCAAGTGCTCGGTCAGCGCCTCGGTCTCAGAGAGGCTCCGGCACCCCGCCATCAGCCCCAGCAGCGTCGCCCGAAGGATCTGCGCCAGCGACCACCGACCCTCTCGAGCCCGCGGGTCGGGCACCTCCTCCAGGCCAAGCTCCGGCAGTCGCGCCGCCAGGAGCCCCGCCACCCTCCTCACTGCTCTTTCCCTCATCGCTCTCCTCTCGTAGGATCTCGAGGTGGTTTGGCTGAAGCCGGGCTCCTACCCAGCAACAAGCCGTCTGCGGCGGGCGATCTCGCGGATCGCCCGCCGCTCTTGCTTGGTACCCCGAGTGACGATGGGCTGCGAATTTGTGTACGCCGCCACGTCGGCTGAGGAGCCGACACAGCATCGCGAACTTGCTGGAACCTTCAGCGGCCGCGACTACCGCCACCAATCAAGCCTGTTCGCGCGTCCCCGAGCCTCCCTCACCCCGACCCTCTCCCTCGCGGAGGGAGAGGGAGACGGGATCCCTTTGGCCTCCCCTCTCGTGGAGGCGTGCTTAGCCGACCGCCGCGCGCTTGAGGGCCCTCGAACCTTCCTGTGACTAATGCCCAGGGCAAAGCCGTCGGGGCCCCACCCCGGCTAAGAAGCCAAGGGCATTTTTCGACAGGTCTTGAGTCGCCGGGGGCGCAGGCCGCCCCCGCCCCGCCGGGCAAAGCCCATCGGGGCCCCACCCCGGCCACGCCGCAGAGCGATCACATTCTTCGACAGCTC
>JBGQLS010000389.1:0-6205 GCA_041500205.1 Anaeromyxobacteraceae bacterium
CGCCGCCTTGCCCCCTCACCAGCTCGGCACCCCGCCCCCGCCCCCATCGGACGGGCCGCCGTCGGGATCGTTGGTCGCTCCCCTGGGCACCGAAGCGCAAGCAACGGCCAAGACGACGCCGCCCAGCACGAGCACGCGAAAGAGCCTTGCCATGCGCTGCGCGCCGGCCGCGGCGGGATCCCGCTTCGTCACCTCTGGTTCCGTGGTCGATTCCATCAGGCCGCCTCCGAGCGCCCGCCCCGCCTTGGCTCGGCGGTCGCGGGCAGCGCCTCTCCTTATTGCCGGACGGTGCCGGCCGCGAGCCTGGAAGTGCATGGCTCCCCGCGTGGGCTGCCGTGCCTCGGGAACAGTGTTTTGGGCAACCCTCTCAGGGCGGTCCCTTCGCCTTTGCATTACGGTACCGTCGCATCCTTTCGCCCCGGAGGTGGTCATGCCTCTTTCGTCTCGAGCTGCGGAGCCTTCCGACTGTTGGGTCCTCGTAGGCGTGGACGACCCGGTGACACCGCCCACCGTCGCCCGCGTCCTGAACACGGTGGGCTCACGCTCGGAATGGCGTCTCGCCGGACTTCCCGTCCTCTTCGACGAGCACGGGAACGTGAAGCACGTGATGCGCGGCGGCCGTGAGTACCGGTTCCATTTCGTGGACGAGCACACGGCGGCCAGCCTGCCTCATTGTTCGCCGCTCCTGACCTGAGAGCCCTGTGAATCTATCCCCTCCCGTCGCCGCGACGGCCGATCTGCGGCACCGGGCATCGTCGCAAGCCCTCGAAGTAGCACGAGCTACTCCTTCGGGCCTGCTCCTCGCGCGGCTTGCAGCTAAGCCGCCTGGCTCGGTCCGGGGATAAACTACAGGCCCGGAGCAGCAGTCCATAACAGGGCCCTGGCGAGCGCGTTCGACTCGGCTGCCGCGCATTCGCATGGTCGCGAGTGCGCAAAGCCCGCCGACCTCGCGCCCTCATGGGCGCGGCGACCCGCGACTTCGCGCCGCAGGCGAAGTGACGCTGACGCGCCCGCTCCCGGGCTACGCACGGGCGCCGGGATGAGGTATGTCCATCGCTCCATCAGCCAATCTGGAACGGAGCCCATGCAGCAGACCGAGAACCTGAACGTCGCCGCCTTCGACCTCATGCCTTCGCCGGACGAGGTGAAGGCCCGCCTACCCTTGAGCGAGAGCGCCGCCGCCTCCGTCCTGCGCGGACGCAACACGGTCGAGGCCATCCTGGAGGGGAGAGACCAGCGCCTGTTCGTGATCGTGGGGCCGTGCTCGATACACGATCCCGTGGCCGGCCTCGACTACGCGCGACGGCTACGGGGGCTCGCCGCGGAGGTGTCGGAGACCCTCTACCTGGTCATGCGCATCTACTTCGAGAAGCCGCGCACCTCCCTCGGCTGGAAGGGATTCATCAACGATCCGCACATGGACGACTCCTTCCGGATCGACGAGGGGATGGAGAAGGCCCGGCGGTTCCTCCTCGACGTGAACGAGCTCGGGCTCCAGGCCGGCACCGAGGCGCTCGACCCCATCGCCCCGCAGTACTACGGGGACCTCATCGCCTGGACCGCCATCGGCGCGCGCACCTCCGAGTCCCAGACCCATCGCGAGATGTCCTCGGGCCTCTCGACACCGGTCGGGTTCAAGAACAGCACGGACGGTGACGTGGAGGCGGCCGTGAACGCCATCGTCTCGGCGGGCCGGGCCCACAGCTTTCTCGGCATCAACGGTCAGGGACGCTCGGCCATCATCCGCACGCGCGGCAACCGCCACGGGCACCTCGTCCTGCGCGGCGGCGGAGGGCGGCCGAACTTCGACACGGTCTCCATCTCGCTCGCCGAGCAGGCGCTCGCCAAGGCTGGGTTGAAGAAGAACATCGTGGTGGACTGCTCCCACGCCAACTCGTGGAAGAAGCCGGAGATGCAACCCCTGGTGATGCGGGACGTGGTGCACCAGATCCGCGAGGGCAACCGCTCGGTGGTGGGGCTCATGGTGGAGAGCTTCATCGAGCCCGGGAACCAGCCCATTCCCGCTGACCACTCCCTGCTGAAGTACGGCTGCTCGGTCACCGACGCTTGCATGGGCTGGGACACGACCGTCGAGATCCTGCGCTCGGCCCACCAGGTCCTGAAGAGCGTCCTTCCCGGCCGGACTCGCGTCGCCTGATGGCGCAACCCACTTGAAATGATGCTTCGCGCGCGGCGCCGCGCGGCGGTAGATCGTCGTGAGGAGGTGCCGTGCGCGCGATGGCCGTCGAGATCCCGGGCCAACCTCTCGCTCAACGCGATCGGCCCGTGCCCGAGGTCGGGCCGGACGACGTCCTCGTTCGCGTCCTGGCCTGCGGGGTCTGCCGCACCGACCTCCACGTCGCGGACGGGGACCTGGCGTTTCCTGGCCGGCCGGTGGTGCCGGGGCACGAGATCGTCGGCGAGGTGGTCCGCTGCGGTGCCCGCGTCTCCCGCTTTCGCCCGGGCGACCTCGCTGGCGTCGCCTGGCTGGGCTTCGCGTGCGGCGAGTGCCGTTACTGCCGCAGCGGGCGCGAGAACCTGTGCCCCTCGGCGCGCTACACCGGCTGGTCGCGCGACGGCGGTTACGCGGAGTACGCCGTGGCGGACGCCCGCTTCGCCTTTCCGCTGCCGGCGGGGGCCGATCCGGCGCTCACCGCTCCGCTCCTGTGCGCCGGCCTCATCGGGTATCGGGCCTGGCGCATGGCCGGCGAGGCGCCTCGCCTCGGGATCTACGGCTTCGGCGCGGCGGGGCACATCGTCGCGCAGGTGGCCCGGTTCGCCGGGCAGCAAGTGTACGCCTTCACGCGGCCAGGCGACGGAGCGGCGCAGGAGTTCGCGCGCTCCCTGGGAGTGACGTGGGCCGGGGGCTCGGACGAGGCGCCGCCCGAGCGGCTCGAGGCCGCCATCCTCTTCGCGCCGGTGGGCGCGCTCGTCCCGGCGGCGCTCAGAGCGGTGGCGCCCGGCGGGACCGTGGTGTGCGCTGGGATCCACATGAGCGACATCCCGTCCTTCCCGTATGCGCTCCTGTGGGAGGAGCGTGTGGTCCGCTCGGTGGCGAACCTGACGCGCGCCGACGGCGACGCCTTCCTCGCGCTCGCGCCCAAGGTGCCGATCCGCTGCGAGGTGACCCGGTTCGCGCTCGAGGAGGCGAACACGGCGCTCGATCGCCTGCGCTCCGGCAGGCTGGAGGGAGCGGCGGTGCTCCTGCCGCCCCGCTCCGCGGTCAGGTGAAGCGCGCACGGGGGTGGCCTTGCTGACCTTCGGACCGGACCGGGCGACGTGCGAGGTGCTCACCTTCAAGGAGGGGCTCCTCTCCGCGGTCGCCCACGACCTGCTCCTCCGGGTGACGGCGTTCCAGATCACCGTCGATCCCGCCGCGCCCGCCGCGCCCGCGGTCTCGGCCGAGCTCGACGCCAGCTCGCTTCGCGTGGTGACGGCCATGCGCGACGGGCGCCCTCTGCACGGCGTGCTTCGTCCGCCGGACGCGAAGGAGATCGAGGCGACCATCACGCGCGAGGTGCTCCGCGCGAACCGCTTCCCCGTGATCCGCTTCGTGTCCGCGACCGTGGCGCGGACGGGAGCAGGGTACGAGATCGGGGGCCGACTCACCCTGGCGGGCACGACGCGCGAGGCCACGCTGCGGGTCCGGCGGGACACAGGCCAGCTCGCCACCGAGGTCCCCATTCATCAGCCGGACTACGGTATCCGTCCGTACCGCGCCATGCTCGGGACGCTGCGCGTGAAGGAGCAGGTCCTGGTGCGCGCCACGATTCCTGACGAGGGACTGCCATGACCGCTCTCTCCTGGATGCTCGCCGTCATCCTTGCCACCTCCAGCCCGCCCGATCCCGGGGCGTCTCCGCGCTCGACTGCGCGCGCCTATCTGGAGGCCGTGCTGCGCGGCGACGCCGGCGACGCGCTCGCCCTGGTAGCTGATCCATCGGACGCGGACCGGTTCGTGGTCAGAGCGCACGCCGCGAGCGCCGACGCGCTCCGCCGCCTCGAGGACGTGGCCACGTCGCGCTTCGGCGCGCGAGGCGATCTCGGGATCGCGGCGCGGCACCGCCGGCTGCTCGCTTCGCTGGACCGCGCGCCGCTGGAGGTGAGCGGCGACCGGGCCGTCCTGCATCCCGAGGGCGGGAAGCCCTTCCGGCTGCGCCGCGTCCTGGGCAAGTGGAAGGTCGAATCGCCCGCCGAGCGGCTCACGGGCGAGGAGCAGAGAGCGCTCCAGCGTACGCTGAAGGAGACGGAGGCAGCGGCGCAGGATCTGGCCGGACAGATCCGGGCGCGCGCCGTCAAGAGCGCCGAGGAGGCGCGCGAGGCCCTCCGGAAGGCCCTCGGACAGGACCAGCAGGAGGGGGTGCCGCTGTGAGCTTCGAAGCCGATGCGCGGAGCACCGTGGACGCGCTGGTCGCGTACCAGGAGCGTTCGGCCACCCGCAGCGAGCCCGTGATCCGGCAGCCGCCCCTGCGTGAGCTGGCGGAGAAGCTCGACATCGCCGCGCTCATCGCCAGGGGAGGATTGCAGGGCGATCGATTCCGGGAGTTCCTCGACGGCTACCTCGCCGCGACGACCCGGCTCCACCACCCTGGCTATCTGGCGCACCAGGTCGCGGTTCCTCACCCGGCGGGCGCGATCGGCGCCCTCGTCGACGCGTTCACGAACAACGCGATGGCCATCTACGAGATGGGGCCCGCCGCCGCGGCCATCGAGTTCGTCGTGGTGAACTGGATGCTGGAGAAGGTGGGGTGGACACCGGCGCCGCTCCCTCCCGCGGACCAGGCCGCCGGGAAGCACGGCGGAGGCGTATTGACCCACGGCGGATCGGCCGCGAACCTGACCGCGCTGCTGGCGGCTCGCAACCGCGTCGACCCCGATGCATGGCGGTCCGGGGTGCGCCGCGATCTGGTCGTTCTCGCCCCGGCGGCGGCGCACTATTCGATCGCACGAGCAGTGGGGATCCTCGGCCTCGGCCACCGGGCACTCCGAGCCGCGCCCACCGATCCGGATGGGCGCCTCCTCCCCGACGAGCTGCCCGCCGCGGTGCGCGCGTTGCGCGAGCAGGGCCTCTCCGTCCTGGCGGTGGTGGCGGACGCTTGCAGCACCGCCGCCGGCCTCTACGACCCGCTCCGCGAGACGGCGCGCTTCTGCGGGGAGAACGGCCTGTGGCTGCACGTGGACGGCGCGCACGGAGCATCGGCCCTGATCTCGGAGAGGCTCCGGGGGTGGCTCGACGGGATCGCCCTCGCCGATTCGGCCGTCTGGGACGCGCACAAGATGTTGCGGGCTCCGACCTTGTGCGCGGCGGTGCTGGTGCGCAACCACCGCGACCTCGACCGGGCCTTCCAGCAGGAGGCGAGCTACCTCTTCCATGAGAAGGACCAGCCCGGATTCGACTTCATCCACCGGACGATCGAGTGCACCAAGGCGGGCCTCGGGTTGCGGCTATTTCTCGTCCTGGCCTCGGAAGGAGAGGCGGCCATCGCCCGCTACGTCGAGCGCCAGGTGGACCTGGCGCAGGCCGCTGCGGACCTCCTCCGGCGCGAGCGCGACTTCGAGGTCGCGGTCGAGCCCGAGAGCAACATCGTCTGCTTCCGCTTCACGGCCGGCGAAGCGGGCGCGGACGCCTTGCAGCTCGAGCTCCGGCGCAAGCTCCTCGAACGCGGCCGTCACTACGTGAGCACGGCCGAGTTTCGCGGGAAGCGCTGGCTTCGCCTGGCGCTCATGAACCCCGCCACCGAGATCGGCGACATCGAGCGCCTGGTCGCCGAGATCCGCGAGATCCAGGCGTGACAAATACCTCGGCTCGGCGCGGACCCGCGCCACCACAGTCGCAGCTGATGCGAGGTGCGGTCCGCCAACCACGATGAAGTGAAGGAGCAGGGGTCGGCTCAAGACCTGTCGAAAGATGTGATCGCTCTGCGGCGTGGCCGGGGTGGGGCCCCGAAGGGCTTTGCCCTGGGAATTGGTCACAGGAAGGGTCGAGGGCCTGAAGGGCGCGGGCGGCAGGCTACGCACGCCTCCACGAGAGGGGAGGCCAAAGAGATCCCGTCTCCCTCCGCGAAGGAGAGGGTCGGGGTGAGGGAGGCTCGGGGACGCGCGAAGATGCCGAGGTCGCCATGACAGACCTCCCGCGCATTCTGGCAGCGTGCCAGTTCTCGCCCCGCTCGCCTTCAGGCGTCAGCTTCGGTGTCGCAGCACGGACG
>JBGQLS010000390.1:0-6187 GCA_041500205.1 Anaeromyxobacteraceae bacterium
GCCATCTCCGCGCCGCAGGACCGGTACTCGAACGCGATCTTCACGACGAACCGCAGGTTGGCTGTGACGAGCCGATCAGCGGCGCGGGAGCTGCCGGTCGAGCGATAGGCGCGCGCCAGGGTTTGTTCTTCCTCGAAAGTGAGGGGGGGGACCCGCCCGATCGCCTTCGAATAGGACTGGAGGCTGCTGGTCATCACGGGTGGGGGCCTTCTCGTTTCCTGATCTCGATCAGGAATGCCACCCCTCAGCAACAGCAGTGCCATGTTCGACGGCGCGTTGAACCCGAGAGATTCGCGGGAGACGCTGCCCCGCCCGGGAATGCGAGATCGCATGCAGGGCTTGCGTCGGGCCTCTCGCTTCGAGCGGTGGCGCGCAAGTTTCACGTACTCGGGGTTCGTCCACGCCCGATGTCCTCCGTTCGACGCAGCGCAGGAGTCGCAGGTCGTGGCAGCCCAGGCGGGGCGCTTCGCGGCCGTGGATTCGAAGCCTCCAGGCCGCTCCGCCAACCGGCTCTAGCCCGGACGTGGAGTACGCTCTTCGTCGTGGCGCAGCGCGTTGCCGCGCGGTGCCTCGTGTCAGGAAGTCCTCGGCTCGCCCGAAGGCGAGCGGTCTCCTTCACCTCGAAACAAGTCCTTGCTCTCGAGCGGGAGAGCAGGGGGTTTGCTCTGGGTGGCATCCCTTCTGCAGCGCGCGTGCGTCGCGGAGCGGCGCTGGGCTGGAAGTGCGCGGGGACGGCGCCCGCCACCCGCACGACCCCTCCCCACCGGGAGTCACATGGACGCGGTTCAGCTGGCGCGCCTGCAGTTCGCCGTCACGATGTGCTTCCACTTCATCTTCCCGCCCGTGACCATCGGGCTCGGCTGGATGCTCTGCATCGCCGAGTGGCAGGCCTGGCGCAGAGGCGATCCGGTCTACGCCCAGGTCGGGAAGGTCTTCGGCAAGCTGTTCGCGATCACGTTCGCCATCGGCGTCGCGACCGGCATCGTCATGCTGTTCCAGCTCGGCACCAACTGGGGCCCGTACTCGCGGTTCGTGGCGGACGTACTGGGTGCCCCCCTCGCATCGGAAGGCTTCTTCGCCTTCTTCCTCGAATCGACCTTCATGGGGCTCTATCTCTTCGGCCGGGGTCGCGTGCCCAAGGGCGTCCACTGGCTGTCGCTCTTCCTCGTGACCTTGGCCGCTACGACGGTCTCGGCCTTTCCCATCATCGCCGCCAACTCGTGGCAGCAGACACCGGCGGGCTACGTCGTGCGTAACGGACGAGCCGAGGTGACGAGCATCTACGAGGCGGTGTTCAACCCCTCCACTCTGCCACGCTATTTCCACGTCATCGCCGCGGCCCTCGTCTCGGGCGCCTTCGTCGTGGCCGGCGTGGGCGCCTGGCACGTTCTCAGGGACAAGGGCTCGCTCCTCGGGCGCAGGGCGCTCCGTCTGGGCGTCGCCTGGGGGCTCGTCTTCTCCTTCCTCGAGATCATGCCCTTCGGCCACCTCCACGCGCAGCAGGTGGCGCGCACCCAGCCCGCGAAGTTCGCGGCCATCGAGGGGCTCTATACCAGCCAGACCGGCGCCCCCCTCGTGATCTTCGGCATCCCGTTCTCGGAGCCTCCGCCGCCCGAGCTCAAGGCGAAGATGGAGATCCCGGGACTGCTGTCCTATCTGGCCTTCGGCAGCGTGAACGCGCACGTGCAGGGCATCCAGGAGTTCCCCGTCGAGGACCGGCCCCCGCTCTGGATCACGTTCGTGTCGTTCCACAACATGATCGCGCTCGGGAACCTCTTCCTCGGCCTCATGTCGCTGGCGGCCTTCCGGCTCTTCACCGGCAAGCTCCACGGGGACCGGTGGCTGTTGAAGGCGCTGGTCTGGTCGGTACCCCTGCCTCTCGTCGCCATCCAGCTGGGCTGGATCTCGGCGGAGGTCGGCCGTCAACCCTGGATCATCTACAAGGTCCTCCGCACCTCCGCCGCGGCCTCCCCCGCCGTCTCCGCGGGGCACCTCGGCCTTTCCCTGGCGGCCTTCAGCGCGACCTACCTCGCCCTCTTCGCGGTGTGGCTCTTCCTCATGATCCGCAAGGCGACGGCGGTGCCGGCGCCCGAGGCCTGAGCAACCGGGGGCGCAGGCCGCCCCCGCCCCGCCGGGCAAAGCCCATCGGGGCCCCACCCCGGCCACGCTGCAGAGCGATTACACTTTTCGACAAGTCTTGAGACGGATATGGACATCAATACGGCCGCGTTCGAGCTGCTGGCAGGCCTCCTCGCCGTCTACGCCGCCCTCGACGGGTTCGACCTCGGCGTGGGAGTGCTCTCGCTCTTCGCGCGCTCGAAGGAGGAGCGCGACTACTACCTCGCGGCGGTCGCTCCGGTCTGGGACGGGAACGAAGTATGGCTCCTCGCCAGCGGCAACGTGCTCTTCGGCGCCTTCCCCGTCGTCTTCGCCACGGTGTTCAGCGGCTTCTACCTCGCGCTCGTGCTCGTCTTGCTCGCGCTCGTCGCCCGCGCGGTGTCGATCGAGTTCCGGGAGCTCCGCCATACATCCCGCTGGATCAGGACCTGGGACTGGGCGTTCGGAGTGGGGAGCCTGTTGCCGGCCCTGCTCTTCGGCGTCGCCGTGGGGAACGTCCTGCGCGGGCTGCCCATCGGCCCGGGCTTCTCCTGGCAAGGCAGCTTCGTCGGGCTGCTCAATCCCTACGCGCTCCTGGTCGGGGTCGTATCGTGCGCCTTCTTCGTCATGCACGGCGCCCTCTACCTGCGCAGGAAGACGTCGGGCGAGCTGTCCGGCCACCTGGCCCGGATCGCGTTCGGTGCGTCCCTGGCCTTCATCGCGCTCTACGGCGTTGCCACCGCGGCGACCGCGTACGTGGCCCCGGCCCTCTTCCGGAAGACGGGTAGCCCGTCCTTCTGGGCGCTCACCCTGCTCCTGGTGGCCACGCTCACGACGATACCGGTCGCTACCCGGGCCGGGCGGGCAGCCCTGGCCTTCACCGCGTCGGCGGCGACGGTCGCGCTCATGGTCGCGCTGGCGGCGTTCTCGGTTTACCCCTTGCTCGTCCCGTCGAGCCTGGGCAGCGAGCTGTCGCTCACCATCTACAACGCGGCCTCGACCTCCGGCACGCTCCGGACGATGCTCCTCGTCGCGCTCGCCGGGCTGCCGTTCATCGTCGGCTACACCGTCGTCGTGTACCGGGTCTTCAGAGGCCCGGCCCGTCCAGCCGAGGAGTAGCAGACCGGCGGCGAACTCAAGACCTGTCGAAAAATGTGATCGCTCTGCGGCGTGGCCGGGGTGGGGCCCCGACGGCTCTGCCCTGGCTATGCCGGCGGGGCGGGGGCGGCCTTCGCCCCCGGGTACTCAGCCCTTCGTCCGCTTGGGATCGGCCTTGCTGACGAACTCATGCTGCTGTTCGGCGGGCGAGCCGATGGGCAGCGCGAAGGAATTGGAATCGCGTTCGGACTTCCCCTCGACCGGCCACTGCGCGCCGGCCAGCCGCCTGCGCAGCTCCTCGAGTCCTCGGGTGGGCGCCGCGACGCGCCTGGCGCGCGCCGGGACAGCTTCGGCCTCCTCGTTGCCCCGGTGCAGGCTCGCGTCCTCGGCCGGCGGCGGGGGCGCGGCGATGACCGGCGCCTGCTGGAGCTTGGCGAGCTTCGCGGCTGCCAGCGAGACCGAGAGGTTCAGGAATTGTAGATTGGTCGCCCTGCCGGAGAGCACGAGCAGCATCGCTCCCGGGAAGGGCTTCACCGAGAGGCGGGCCTCGGCAAAGCGGAAGTCGAGGAGGTCCAAGCCATCGTTCGTGGGCTCGAGGGCCGCTGCGCCGTCGGCGAGCACCCTGGCGGCATCGTGGAGCAGGGCGTCGTCGAAGAGGGGCGGGAAGGCTTGCCCCAGGACCTGGCCACCCCTGTCGCAGGCCAGGCTTCCGATCACGCCGGGAACCGAGTTGAGCTGTGAGAGCACCGTTTGCATGATGACACCCGAGGTTCGCGTGGCCTGCTGCGGCGATGCGTGACTCAAGACCTTTCGAAGAACAGCCTGCGGTAGCAGAGGCCCGGGTGGGGCCCCGACGGCTCTGCCGGCGGGGCGGGGGCGGCCTTCGCCCCCGGCTACTCAGCCGAGGAGCTTGCGGATCTCCGCTTCCACGGCGCCGACCTCGGCGCTGCCCTCGACGAACACGCTCAGGTAGTGGCTCTTCCCTGCCAGGAGCAGCACGTGTCGCGCGGCTCCGTGGACCACCGCCGATCGGAGCTGCCCGGCGCGGAAGATGGTGCCGAGCTGGTTCCCCACCATGGCGAGGAAGGCGGCCTTCCCGGCGAGCGACTCGCCCTCGAACGTGCTGTCGTCGACGCACGCCCCGTCCTTGCTCATCACGACGGGATAGACGACGCCGGGGACGCCGCGCACGCGCTCCAGGATCGCCGCGGCGCCGCTCCTGCTCGCGGCGGGGGCCGCGTCGCGCGGGGGCTGGGGCGCCCTGGCGCGCCCCGCACGCCGCTCGTCGATGACGCGGTGAGCTTCCAGCAAGAGGTGCTGCGAGTTCATCTCGATGGTATGACTGGTGGTTGACACATTGGGTTCCAGGCTGAAGCTCCCCGAGCGCCACTCCATGATGTCGTAGAAGGCGTCCGCGCCGGACCTGCCGCCCTGCTCGGAGTGGATGATCCGGCCTTCCCGGAAGAAGATCCGGCCCACGCGCTCGTCATGCCGGACGGTGATGCACCCCGAGAAGCCGTTGATCCCATTGAGCTGGATCACGTCGGGAAGGCCCAGGCCGGCGATCGACCCCTGGAACCCTTCAGCCTTGCCGCATTCCTTGGATGCCGTCATCGCGCTGCGCCCTCGATTCTGGTGACCCCCACGCGAGGTACATGGTCGCACTACCTGTGGGGGCGGCACAAGGCCGTCAAGCGGCCAGCTGACACCTTGTAGTACAATAGGTATTGATCCCCTACATTGCAGTGAAGGGCGACTGTCGCCCCGTGAATTTGCAATGGTGTGTCAGGGGATTGGCGCAGCTCGCCGAGGCGATCCGGCGTCGCGCCCATCGTCTCGTTCTCGCGGCGCGTTTCCGGTCGGAGGGATCCGTCAGGCGGGCGCGGGCGGCGCCGAAAGAGCTCCGCCTACCTCGCCCACCACCACCCCGAGCACGATGAGCCCGCCGCCGAGCCAGTCGAAGGCCGAGAGCGGCTCGCCGCCCACGAAGTGGGAGAAGAGCGCCGCCGCCACCGGCTCGAGCGAGTAGATGAGCGCCGCCCGCACCGCGGTCGTGTGACGTTGCGCCCAGTTCATGACGAAGAACGCGCCCGCGGTCATCACGAGGCCGGTGTAGAGCACCGTCCCCAGGAACGCTGGCGTTCGCGTGAACCTCGCCGGCTCGAGCGGCAGGAGCAGCGTCGACAGCGCCAGCGTGGAGCCGACCTGGACCAAGGTGAGGAGCGCCAGCGGATGACGGTGGGACCACTCCGAGGTGTAGATGATCTGGAAGGCGTTGGCGACGGCGCAGCCGAGGGTCAAGAGGTCGCCGAGGCGGACGTCCGCCGCGACGCCGCCGGCGAAGGGCCGCGTCAGCGCGAAGAGCCCGATGACCGCCAGCGCCACGCCGGCCCAGGCTGCTGTGCGGACGCGCCGGCCCAGGAGGAAATGCGCCAGGAACGGGACGATGATGACGGAGATCCCGGTGAGGAAGCCTGAACGGGCGGGTGTGGTGGAGCGCAGGCCGAGCGTCTGCAGGGCGAATCCGGCGAACATGGCCAGTCCGAGCAGGAGCCCGTGGCGAACCACCGCGGGCGTGGGCCGGTCCCGCCGGACGAGCACGACGAGCGCGACGGCCGCCGAGGCCACCGCGAAGCGCATGAGCAGGAAGACTCCCACCGAGGTGCCGGCGAGGACGTTCTTCACCAAGAGGAACGTCGTCCCCCAGGCGAGCGTGAGCAGGAGCAGGGCGAGGTCGGCCACCGGCGCGCCTTGTATCACGGAGCAGACGGCCCTCGGCGTGGGGCCTGCGAGGAGCTGAGTAGCCGGGGGCGCAGGCCGCCCCCGCCCCGTCGGCAGAGCCGTCGGGGCCCCACCCGGCCCCTGCGACCGCAGCCGATTTTTCGACAGGTCTTGAGTAGCCGGGGGCGCAGGCCGCCCCCGCCCCGTCGGCAGAGCCGTCGGGGCCCCACCCGGCCCCTGCGACCGCAGCCGATTTTTCGACAGGTCTTGA
>JBGQLS010000391.1:0-6166 GCA_041500205.1 Anaeromyxobacteraceae bacterium
CCCCTCCTACGCCTTGGCCGCCGCCACGGCCTTGCGCGCGGCGTCGCCAAGATCGTCGGCGGCGACGATCTTGAGCTCGCTGTTGGCCAGGATCTCCCTACCGAGCGCCACGTTGGTACCTTCCAGCCGGACCACGAGCGGGATGGACAGGCCCACCTGCTTGGCCGCTGCGACGATCCCGTTGGCGATGATGTCGCATTTCATGATGCCGCCGAAGATGTTGACGAGGACCGCCTTCACTTGAGGGTCCGCGAGCAGGATCTTGAAGGCCGCCGTGACCCGCTCCTCGTCGGCGCCCCCGCCCACGTCGAGGAAGTTCGCGGGACGGCCGCCGGAGAGCTTGATGATGTCCATCGTGGCCATGGCGAGCCCAGCCCCGTTCACCATGCAGCCGATGTCGCCGTCGAGCGCGATGTAGGAGAGGTCATGCTCGCGGGCGGCGCTCTCCCGCGAGTCCTCCTCGTCCGGGTCGCGCATGGCCGCGATGTCAGGATGGCGGTAGAGCGCGTTATCGTCGAAGTTCATCTTCGCGTCGAGGGCGAGCACGTCTCCGGGTACCGTGATGACGAGCGGGTTGATCTCGGCGAGCGACGCGTCGGTGGCCACGTATGAGTTGGAGAGCCCCGTCGCGAAGCGCACGAACGCGCCCACCGTCTCACCGGTGAGGCCGAGCAGGAAGGCGACGCGACGGGCCTGGAACGCGAGGAGGCCGGTGAGCGGATCGATCGCCTCCTTCAGGATCTTCTCCGGCGTCTTGGCCGCAACCTCCTCGATGTCGACGCCGCCCTGGCTGGAAGCCATGATGGTGATGCGCCCGGTCTCGCGGTCGAGCGTCATCCCCAGGTACATCTCCTGGGCGATGCGGCAGCCTTCCTCGATGTAGACCTTGCGGACCTCCTGGCCCTCGGAGCCGGTCTGAGGCGTCTTCAGCATCATCCCGAGCATGGCTTCCGCATGCTGCCGGGCCTCGTCGGGCGAGCGAGCCAGGCGGACGCCACCGCCCTTGCCGCGGCCACCGGCGTGGATCTGGGCCTTCACCGCGCAGATGCCGCCACCCAGCTGGCGCGCGGCGCCCTCCGCCTCGAGCGGGGTCACCGCGAGGTACCCCCGCGGCACCGCCACCCCGAACTTACGTAGGATCTCTTTCGCCTGATACTCGTGGATCTTCACGGTTCAGCGCTCCCTGGATGCCGAAGGCTTCCCTCATGAACTCCCGGACGGCCACCCGACGGCGGACGGCGCGCATAATGGTCCAGTCGGTAGCGGCAGTCCATAAGGGAAAGCCGCAGGCAGGCGGGCGGTACGAACATGCGAAGGGCCGGCAGGTCACCCCGCCGGCCCCCGCTTTTTGGGACAGTCCGTCGTCCGGACGGCGCGCTAGAGCTTCGTCTCCAGCACGCTCTTCTTCACGCTCTCGACGCTCTTCGCGAACATCGCCTTCTCTTCCGCGTTCAGGTCGACCTCGATGACGCGCTCCACGCCGTTCGCGCCGATGACGACAGGCACGCCCACGAAGAGGCCGTTCACACCATACTGGCCGTCGAGGAAGGCCGAGCAGGCGAGCACGCGCTTCTTGTCCTTGAGGAAGGCCTCTGCCATTTCGACGGCGGAGATGGCCGGCGTGTAGAAGGCCGACCCGGTGCCGAGCAGACCGACGATCTCGCCGCCTGCCTTGCGCGTCCGGGCCAGGATGGCGTCGAGCTTGGCCTTGTCGACGAACTTCTCGATCGGGATGCCGGCCACCGAGGAGTAACGGAGCAGCGGGCACATGTCGTCGCCGTGGCCGCCGAGCACGAGCGCCTGCACGTCCTGCGGCGAGACGCCGATGGCGTCGCCGAGGAAGAAGCTGAAGCGCGAGCTGTCGAGCACGCCCGCCATGCCGATCACCTTGTTCTTGGCAAAGCCGGTGACCTTGTAGAGGGCGTACACCATCGAGTCGAGCGGGTTCGTGACCACGACGACGAACGCGTTCGGCGCGTGCTGCTTGATGCCCTGGGAGACCTTGGTGATGGCCTCGAGGTTCACGGCGAGCAGGTCGTCACGGCTCATGCCCGGCTTGCGGGGCACGCCCGCGGTGACGATGCAGACGTCCGCGTCCTTGATCACGGAGTAGTCGGTCGTGCCGCCGCCAGTCAGGTTCACGTCGGACTTGGTCTGATAGCGCGACTGCTGCAGATCGAGCGCCTTGCCCTTCGCGACGCCCTCGAGAATGTCCACGAGAACGACGTCGCCGAGCTGCTTCTGCATGCAGAGCAGCGCCATGGTGCCGCCGATCTGACCGGCGCCGATGAGTGCGATCTTCTTTCGTGCCATCTTGGGTTCTCCTCCTGCGAAGGATTGCTACATGTGCCGGATGATCTCGTCCCCGAACTGCGAGCACTTCACCTCGACCACGTCAGTGTGTCCTTCCTGCTTCATGAGGCGCGCGAAGTCGTACGTCACACGGTGCGCACCAATGGCCCCGTCCATGCCCTTGATGATGAGATCCGCCGCCTCGAGCCAGCCCATGTGGCGGAGCATCAGCTCACCGGACAGGACGACGGAACCAGGGTTCACCTTGTCCAGGTCGGCGTACTTGGGCGCCGTCCCGTGCGTCGCCTCGAAGATGGCGTGGCCGGTGACGTAGTTGGCGTTTCCGCCGGGGGCGATGCCGATGCCGCCCACCTGCGCCGCGAGCGCGTCGGAGAGGTAGTCGCCGTTCAGGTTCAGCGTGGCGATGACGTCGAACTCCTCGGGCCGCGTCAGCACTTGCTGCAGGGTGATGTCGGCGATGGCGTCCTTGACGAGGAGCTTGCCCGAGGCGAGCGCCGCCTTCTGCTCGGCGTTCGCGCCGTCCTCGCCCTTCTGCGCCTTCGTCCTCTCCCACTGCTCCCAGGTGTAGACCTTGTCCGCGAACTCGCGCTCGGCGAGCGCGTAGCCCCAGTTCCTGAACGCACCTTCCGTGAACTTCATGATGTTGCCCTTGTGCACGAAGGTCACGTGCTTGCGCTTGTTCTTGAGCGCGAACTCGATGGCCGCGCGCACCAAGCGCTCGGTGCCTTCCCTCGACACCGCCTTGATGCCGACACCGGCGCTGCCCGGGAAGCGGATCTTCTTGTACTCCTTCGGGAACTCCTTCTCCATGAAGGCGAGCAACTTCTTCACCTGATCCGAGCCCGCCTCCCACTCGATGCCGGCGTAGATATCCTCGGTGTTCTCGCGGAAGATGACCATGTCGATCTTCTGCGGGGCCTTGACCGGCGACGGCACGCCCTTGAACCAGCGAACAGGCCGCAGGCACACGTAGAGGTCGAGCATCTGGCGCAGGGCGACGTTGAGCGAGCGGATGCCGCCGCCGATGGGCGTCGTGAGCGGGCCCTTGATGCCGATGATGTACTCCCTGAACGCTTGAACGGTCTCGTCGGGAAGCCAGTTGTTGAACTTCGTGAAGGCCTTCTCCCCCGCGTAGACCTCCATCCAGTGGATCTTGCGCTTGCCGGCGTATGCCTTCTGGACAGCCGCGTCGAACACCTTGACGCTGCCTCGCCAGATGTCGCGGCCGGTGCCGTCGCCTTCGATGAACGGCACGATCGGTTGATCCGGAACCGTCAGCTTGCCACCAGTGATGGAGATCTTCTCACCATCCTTCGGGACTACGGGCTTGGCGTCGGCCATTTCCGAGGCTCCTCTTGACGGGCAGGGGGTAACCGTTCTCAATACACCGCAGTGGTGAAGGTGGCAAGGAGCGATTATTCTTCAATCGCACGTGCGGTTTGACGCACGCACTGGCGCACGGTCGCCGAGCCTCCAGGCTGTTTTCAGGGCGACTTGATCTGGTCCGGGAAGACGCCCGCAAACTGGCGTAATGACGCTCCGCTCTTCGTGAGCGCCGCGCGCGCGGCGGGATCGCATACCGCAGCAAGCTCGACCTCCCGCTCCCCGGCAAAGCTCGTGCGCACGTGCGTGGGGACATGCCCGGGATGGCACATCAGCTCCACGATGCCGTCGGGCAGCGCCTCCAGCGCCGCCACCAGCCGCTCGCGCGTCCAGCAGGGCCTGAGCGCTGCGTCGCCGAGGAAAGCGTCGGCGGTCGCGACGCCCTGGAGCCGCAGCGTCTCGCGCATGACCGCGTCGAGCGCACGCAGGGGAATGCCCTCTTCGCGCGACGCCTCCGCGAACACGCGGAGCGCCGCGGGCGCAGCGTGCGCGTGCCGGTGGCTGTCGAGGTGTGTCGGCCCGGCCCCGCGCAGCGCGCGGAAACGGGCAATCTGGCGCGCGATCTCGCGCCGGAGCTGGGCTTCGCCGCATCCCGCGGGCACGACCACGTGGAGGCCCAGGTCCAGCGTCGCGGGCGCCTCCGCCACGGCGGAATCCGCGAACGGTGTATCCACCATGGCGCTGGCGGCCATGACGATTCCATGCGCGTGCGCCTCGAGGATTCCCTGGTCGATGGACGGGTCGTAGCCGAGGTCATCGGCGTTGACGATGAGGAGGGTGGGCACGGAGCGCCAGGCCGATCAGTTCCGCATCTCGGCTGGTTCCTGGGTGGGCTGGGGCTGCGTGACGTGCGCCGGAATGCTGCGCGGAAGCTCGACGGTGAAGGTGGTACCGGCTCCGGGCTGGCTGTCGACCTGCATGGTCCCGCCGTGGGCGTCCACGATCTCCCGGGCGATGTAGAGCCCGAGGCCGAGCCCGCCGAAATGGTGGCTGGGGACGGCGCGCTCGAATCGCTGGAAGATGCGCTCCTGGTCGGCGGGTTCGATCCCGATGCCGCGGTCGCGCACGACGAGCCGCGCCAGGCTCGAGTCGGCGGAGACCTCGACCGTGATGGGCTTGGCCTGCCCGAACTTGATGGCGTTCGACAGGAGGTTCGTGATCACCTGCTCGAGTCGGAGGCGGTCCCAGCGTCCCGTCGCAGCTCCAGCCGTCACGACGTCGATGTGCGAGCCGACGCGCATACCCTCCTCGAACAGGTGCGCCACCGTCTCGCCCGCCACCTCCGCCAGGTCGAACTCCTCGAGCCGCAGCTCGAGGCGGCCCAGCCGGAGGCGCGAGACATCGAGGAGCTCGTTCACGAGCACCGCGATGCGGCGGCACTGTCGTTCGAGCGCGTTGAGCTTGCCGGCCAGCACCTCCGCCACTACGCCGCCCGGGCGACCCGCCGCGCGCTGGATGAGCTGCAGCTGGAGCTGCAGGGCCGTGACGGGCGTGCGCAGCTCGTGCGACGCGACCGACAGGAACTCGTCGCGGTCGCGGACCTCCTCCCGCGCCTTGTTGTAGAGCTGGGCGCGCTTCTCGATCTTCTTGCGCTCCGTGACGTCCCGTACCGCGGTGATGGCGTAGGCGTGCTCCCCGACCTGCATCGACGTCAGGCTGATCTCGGCGGCGAACTCCTCGCCATCCCGCTTGAGGCCGAAGAGGTCGAGGCCGAGACCCATGGGGCGCGTGCGTGGAGCTGCGTGGTAGCCCGCGCGGTGGACCTGGTGCATGTCACGGAAACGCGCCGGGAGCAGGACCTCGAGCGGATGGCCCACCAGGTCGGCGCGCGACCAGCCAAAGAGCTTCTCCGCGATGGCGTTAACGTAGACTATCCGGCCGTCGGGATGGGAGATGACCATCGCGTCGGGTACGGATTCCAGGAGTGAGAAGTCCACCTCTTTGAAATGTCCGGACGGTACGGACATGACCATCGACTTTGCGCGGCCAGACCCGATCGGGCACCTCCCGGATGCGAGCACGAGACGCGTTGACGCGCGGCCCGACCCGTCACATGCTCCCACCGACCTCGCCGGAGGAGCGATGACGCTCGACCTCACCTGCCAGGCCTGCGACACGAGCTTCGAGCTCGACCTCGCCGAGCTGCTCGACGAACCTCGCGTCCAGTGTCCGAGCTGCGACGCGCACGCGTCGATCGCGAGCGCGGAGGGGCTGTCGAACGCGCTGGACGACCTGCTGGCCCAAGTGGCTCGTATCAAACCGAAGTTCCAGGTCGTCTTCGAGGTGGAGAGCGACGACCTGCCGCCTCCCTACGACCGCGAGCGTACGCGCGCAGCCGCCGACGAAGACGACGAGCCTGAAGAGGATCCCGAGTCTGACGAGGACGAAGAGCTCGGACGTGACGCGGAGGACTGAATAGCCGGGGGCGCAGGCCGCCCCCGCCCCGCCGGGCCCAGCCCGGCGGGGCCCC
>JBGQLS010000392.1:0-6139 GCA_041500205.1 Anaeromyxobacteraceae bacterium
GACGTGAAGAGCGGCCGCGATGAAGAGCGGCCGCGATCGCGACGAACGCGTTCGCGCCAACTCACCGTGAGCGCCTCTTGGGAAGAGACATGTCGTCGCACAGCTAGGGGATTGAAATCCTTTGACTTTCAACTTTCCGGTCACCTACTATCGAGGGGAATGAGGTCTCCCTTCGCAGCTCCTCCACGTCGCGGGGCGCCCCGGTCTCCTGCCTTCACGCTGCGACCAAAAGTGACGAGCGCCCGCGGTTGCCCGACATGAGAGCCGACACAGGCCAGGCGGGCACGGCTCGCCTCGAGACGCCCCTCCCGGCGGCCGAGCGTGGCATGGACGAAGCGCAGGCCCAGCGCGCTCTCCTGGAAAGGCCCCGGCTCAGCATACGGGCCCGGATTGCTTTCGTCTTCCTCCCGCTCTGCCTCCTCATCTCCGGCATCACGGTCGCGGCCGTCCTCTTCGTGTCCGGCCTCGGGACGCGGCTCCAGTTCCTCGAGAAGGCGAGCAATCACCTCTTCGAGATCCAGCAGGCGCGGCGCTTCGAGAAGAACTTCTTCCTCTACGGCACCAACCTGACGGATGCCCTGAACAGCGTCCACACCGCGGAGAGCGACCTGGAGAGGAGCGCCGAGGAATTCCGTTCTGTCGTCGGCGAGAAGCAGTATCTGCGGATGAAGCAGAGCCTGATCGACTACGCGGGCCTGCTGGACGATCTGCTCGCGAGCACGCAGGCGGGCGCCCGGCCCGAATCCGCCGAACGGCGCGCCATCGAATCGCGGCTCCGCAAGTCCGGGGCGCTCATCCTGGCGGACGCCCAGGAGATGGTGGACAAGGAGCGCCTGTCCATGCGCTCCACGCTGCACACCTCCACGCTGGTGGCCATCGCCTTCCTGTTCATGATGGTGGCGTCGATGGCCTTCGTGGCGGGCTTCCTGACCCGCGCCGTCCTGACTCCCCTGGCGCGGTTCGTGAGCTACGCGGCCCGCATCGGCGCCGGCGACTATTCCCCCATCCGGCCTGCGCGGAAGTACCGCGACGAGTTCTCCGATCTGGCCATCGCCGTCAACCAGATGCTCCATGAGCTGAAGCTGCGCCAGGAGCAGCTCCTGCAGGCCGGGAAGATGGCCGCCGTCGGTACCCTGACCTCGGGGATCGCTCACGAGCTCAACAATCCGTTGAACAACATCGCGCTGACGACGGAGACGCTCATCGACGAGTTCAAGGAGTACCCTGACGAGGAGAAGGTGAGGATGCTCCGGCAGCTCTACACGCAGGTCGAGCGGGCCAGCTCGACCGTCCGGAACCTCCTGGACTTCACCAGGAAGGAGACGCCCGCCTTCACCTCGGTGTCGATCGGGGACGTCCTGGAGTCCACGCTGAAGCTCGTCAGCAACGAACTCAACCTCTCCCAGGTGGAGCCGTGCGTGGACGTGCCGCCCGGGCTTCCCAAGGTCACCGGCAACCCGCGAAATCTGCAGCAGGTCTTCCTCAACCTGTTCCTGAACAGCATCCAGGCCATGCCCGAAGGCGGGAAGCTCACCGTGCGCGCGACCATCCCGGAGAAGGAGGTCCTGCGAATCGACGTGACCGACACCGGCGTCGGGATCCCCCCAGAGAACCTGGGCAAGGTCTTCGACCCCTTCTTCACGACCAAGGAGCCGGGGCAGGGTACCGGGCTCGGGCTGTCGGTGAGCTACGGGATCATCGAGAAGCACAGAGGGAGGCTCACCGTCGCCAGCAAGGTCGGCGAGGGAACGACCTTCAGCATCTTCCTTCCGCTCAAGGCGGAAGAGCGAACCTTGGTACCTCTAGTGGCTGGAGACGAGCGCCGATGAACTTCACGATCTTCCTTCCCGTCGCTGGCAATTCCATCAACATCTTCCTGCTCCTGGGGCTGGGAGGGGTCGTGGGATTCCTCTCCGGCCTGTTCGGAGTGGGCGGCGGCTTCCTCATGACCCCGCTCCTCATCATGCTGGGCGTGCCACCGACCGTGGCTGCCGCATCGGATTCGAACCAGATCGTGGCGGCATCGACGTCGGGTACTTACGCCCACGCGCGCGCCGGCACCGTCGACTTCAAGATGGGCATCCTCCTCTTCAGCGGCGGCATCCTGGGAGGGACCGTCGGCGTCTACCTCATCAAGCTGCTCAACGCCCTCGGCGAAGCGGACTTCCTCATCAGCGTCACCTACGTCGTGATGCTCGGCGGCATCGGTTCGTACATGTTCTTCGAGAGCCTGCAGGGGCTCACGGGGCGCCGCCGGTCCGAGGAGGCCGCAGCCGCCGCCAAACCATCGGTGTACGCCCGGATGATCCGGGCCCTGCCGTGGAAGGTCGAGTTCAAGCGCTCGGGCATCACCCTGTCCGCCGTCGTGCCGCTCTTCCTCGGAACGCTGGTGGGGATCCTGGCGGCGATCATGGGCGTGGGCGGCGGGTTCATCATGGTCCCGATCATGGTGTACCTCCTCCGCATGCCGATGCACGTGGTCGTCGGCACGAGCTTGTTCCAGATCCTCTTCACCTGCATCAACGTCACGGTCCTGCAGTCGGCCGTGAATCACAACGTGGACGTGGTCCTCGCGCTGCTCTTGCTGCTGGGCTCGGTCATCGGAGCGCAGGTGGGCGCGAAGATGGGCAGGCGGCTCAACGCCGACCAGCTCAAGATCTTGATGGCGGTGATCGTCCTGGTGGTGATGGCCAAGATGCTGCTGGGGCTCCTGCTGCCCCCCGCCTCCATGCTCGCGTACAAGGGAGGTCACTGACCATGGGGCGCTCACGGTCTTCGTGGATGCCCTGGTTCATCGCCGCTGCTGGTCTCGTCCTCGCGGCGCAGGCGGATGCAGGCGAAACGCCAGCCCCGGGCTCGGCGGGCCCTGCGATCCGGGTCGAGCCGAAGGAGATCCAGGTAGGAATGTCCTTTCGTGGGACGAAGGTCCACGTGGAGGGGACCGCCCCGGCCGGCGGCAAGGTCGCGCTCGTGTGCATCGGACACGAGGGCAAGGTCGAGATGAAGCGGAAGGGCAAGGTCGGAGGCGTCCTGTGGATGAACGTGGGCGACGTGGCCTTCGAACACGTCCCCTCCCTGTACCTGGCGTCCAGCGAGGCGGGCGTGAGCGGGAGGGGCGTGCAATCCGACCACGCGGGCGCGACGCCGTTTGTCGGCTACGACCAGGTGGAGGCTCGCGTCCTCCCCGCCAGCGCCGACGAGGGCGCGCGCAAGCTGTTCCGGGAGTTCATCCGTCTGAAGGAGCACGAGCAGCTCTTCTTCTCGGGGAATGGGCCCACGCGATCGAGCCCCACAACCGTCTCCGCAGATTTCTGGCTGCCGGCCAGCATCCTGCCCGGCGAGTACGAGGTGAGACTGCTCGGAGGCGAGGGGGAAACCGTGGCGGTGCTGGCCACGGAGAAGCTCGTCGTGAAGCGGTTCGGGCTCGCGGCCCTCATCTCCTCGATGGCCCAGCGGCATGGGCTGGTCTACGGCGTTCTTTCGGTCCTGTTCGCCATCGGGATGGGCTTTCTCACGGGCGTGCTCTTCAAGGCGTCGAAGAAGGGTCACTGACCGATGTCTCCTCGCCCCGGGTCCGCCCGCTTCTTGCCTCGGGTCGCTTCACCCCGGGCCGGGAACTGACGTCATGCTGTCTGGCGCGGCCGTCTCGTGATCTCCTGGAGCAAGATCTTTCGCAGGCGAAGCGAGTCGGATCTCGTGGAGGAGATCCGCGACAAGCTCGATCGGTTTCGCGACCTCGTCGACAACAACAACCGCGTCCTCGAGCTCATGGCCCAGGGCGGTGAGATGCTGGGCGGAGAGTACATCTTCGACATCCAGTGTCTCAGGACCCTCGGCAACGACCTCCAGGATTCCGTGCAGAAGGTGGTCCTCGACCTCGACACCATCACGAACGGTCGATATCCGCGCCTCATGGAGATCTCGAGGAAGATCCACGCCGAGGTGCAGGCGATCCTCGACTCGAGGCTCGTCGTCCCCAAGTCGGACTACGTCGTCCCGATCAGCCGCGCGGACGAGGATCTGACCGACGTCGTGGGCGCCAAGATGGCGCGCCTGGGCGCGGTCAGCAGGTGGCTCGGATGGCGGGTGCCGGACGGCTTCGTGGTCTCGACCTACGCGTGCCAGCGATTCCTGGAGAAGGCAGGAGTCGACCAGGGGGGGGAGGGCGGGTTCGATCCCGCCGCGCCGCTCGGGGACGAAGAGCTGGCGGAGAGGTCGAGGCAGCTGCGCGAAAAGGTGTTGAACGCCAGGGTGCCGCGCGACGTGGCGCGCGCGATCGAAGCCGGCGTCCAGCTGCTCCTGCGGAGCGCGAACCCTCCCAGCCTGGCCATCCGCAGCAGCGCGCTCGGGGAAGACAGCGAGTTCAGCTTCGCCGGCCAGTTCCTGACGGTGCTCGGGGTCGCTCCCGCGGCGGTCCTCGACGCGTACCGGAGCGTCGTGGCGAGCCTCTTCACGTCCGAGGTCATGAAGTATCGTCAGAGCCACGGCTTGCACCCGGCTCGCGGCCTCATGGCGGTCGGTTGCATGGGCATGATCCGTGCGAAGGCAGGCGGCGTGCTGTACACGCTCGATCCCACGCAGCCGGCGAAGGACGTGCTCGTCGTGACGGCCGTCCCAGGGCTGGCCAAGACGGTGGTGGAAGGGACCGAGGCGGCCGACCGCTTCGAGGTCTCGAGGGAGCCGCCCCACGCCGTCGTCTCGCGCCATGTCGTCCGGAAGGAGCGGATGTACCGCGTTCAGGACGGCGGCGGCGTGGGTCAGGTGGAGGTGGCGGGGCCGGAGCAAGATCGCCCCGGGATCGGAGATTCCGAGCTCGAGGCGCTGGCCTCCGCTGCCCTGTCGATCGAGAAGCACCTGAAGTGCGCGGCCGACATCGAGTGGGCCCTCGACGCGGCGGGGGAGCTCGTCATCCTCCAGGCGCGGCCTCTCCGGATCGCCGTGAGCGAGTCACCGCAGGACCGGGACCTGACCGACGTGGCGGGCCGCTACCGCGTCCTGTTGAAGCACCAGGGTAGCGTGGCGTGCCGCGGGATCGGGTTCGGGCGCGTGTACATGGTGGAGGACGCGAATGCCCCCGGGGACGTGCCCCCCGGCGCCGTGGTGATTGCGCGCACGTCGAGCCCCAAGCTCGCCGCCGCGGTCGTCGGAGCGAGCGCCCTCATCACGGACGTGGGCACGACGACGGGCCACCTGGCCACCATCGCGCGCGAGTTCCGCGTGCCGGCCATCGTGGACGCGGGGCGGGCGACGGAGATCCTGAAGGACGCCGGCGAGGTGACGGTGGACGCCGAGGAGAACGCCGTCTACCAGGGCCGCGTCCCGGAGCTCCTGCGGCATCAGCTCATCCAGAGCTCGTCCTCGAGAGACACGCAGGAGTTCCGCATCCTGCGCCGGATGCTCAGGAGGACCGCGCCGCTCAACCTCCGGGACCCACTCTCGTCGAGCTTCTCCGCCGAGAGCTGCGTGACGTATCACGACATCATCCGCTTTGCGCACGAGAAGGCGGTCGAGGAGCTGACGGAGGGAGACTCCATCCGCCCGTCGGGCAGCACCCAGCACGTGCGCCGCCTGGAGTTGCCGGTCCCCCTCGACCTGCTCGTCATCGATATGGGCGGAGGGGCGCGGGCCGTGGAAGGGACCCGCGCCATCACGCCCGATTGCGTCGTCTCGAGACCGCTCCGCGCCCTCCTGGCGGGGCTCCTCACGGAGGGTGTCTGGGCCACCGAGCCCGCTGCCATGGACCCCAACGCATTCATGGCCAGCGCGACCCGGTCGGCGCTCCTGACGGGGCCCGCGGCTCTGCGCCCACAGCAGAACCTCGCGATCGTCTCGGGCGAGTATCTGAACCTGAACCTCCGCCTTGGCTACCATTTCAACATCGTCGACTGCTATCTCAGCGAGAAGCGGAGCGACAACTACATCTATTTCAGGTTCATGGGAGGCGTCACCGAGCTCGCGCGTCGCTCGCGTCGCACCGAGCTCCTGAAGCAGATCCTGGAGAAGCAGGGCTTCGTCGTCGAGTGCAGTGGCGACCTGATCGTCGGCCGCTTACGCAAAGCTTCCCCGGAAGTCATGGCGGAACGATTGACCATGATTGGCAAGCTGATCGGGTTCACCCGGCAGCTCGACATCTTCCTGA
>JBGQLS010000393.1:0-6109 GCA_041500205.1 Anaeromyxobacteraceae bacterium
CCCCGGCGCCCGCCTGGGGTGGCCCGCGCGTTGCATCTCTGGCCCCGCCCGGGCCCCCTTGCCTGTGGTGGCGCGCCCCCCCGCCCCCCCACGGCCCCACCACCCACGAGATGTTGTGTGCTTTGGAGTCAACCCGTTAAGCGCGACGACCTCGCGCCCGCCGAGCGCCGCCGCCTCGAGGCGGTGCGGCGCGGCGTCCTCGCCCAGCTCGCCACCACCGCCACGACGCTCGGCGTTGCCGGCACGAACGACGGGACGATGCGCGTGAAGCTGTACGGCTTCGCGAAGTGGAGGATCCCCGCCGCGATCATGATGCCCGCGAGCAGGAGGCGGAGGCCGGTCTTCAGCACACGGCGCGGCGCCGGCACGGGAGGGTCCGGGCTCAGCGCCGAACGAGGGGCACCGCCAGCTCGGCCATGCCCCGGGGGTGCGGAACTCGCGGGTAGGGTGGCTTGGGCCAGTCCCATCGGTCCGCCGGGAACAGCGCGCGCATGGCGTGGATGTCGCAGTGATACGGAGGGCCCTCGATCCGGCCCTCGGCCGCGCCGGCTGCCAGGGTCTGCATGAACATCGCCCAGAGCGTGCCCGCCGGCCGGAGCCACGCGTGCAGCTGCCGAGCGTAGGCTGCCCAGTGGTCGGGGTGTAGGGCGCACAGGCAGGTCTGCTCGTAGATCGCGTCGAAGGGCTGTTCGGGGCACCAGGTCAGCACGTTCGCCTGCTCGACACGCCCCATCAGCTCCCGGCGCTCCAGCGAGGCGCGGGCTCGCTCGACGGCCGCCGGCGTGTAGTCGACGCCGGTCACGTCGAAGCCGTGGCGCGCGAGCTCGGCGACCTCCCAGCCTGAACCGCATCCGGGGACGCAGATGCGCGACGGTGACAGCGCACCGGTGTCGAGCCAGCTGCGGAGCTGGGGGCTCACGCCGCCGCGGTCCCAGTTCGTCTGTCCCTTCTCAAATCTGTCCTGCCAGAAACCTGGGTTCGGACCCGCCATGGACCCGATCATAGTGCCGTACGACGCTGGAGCTCAGCCGACCACGGCGTAGGCCCGCACCGGGAACGTGCCCATGCCGTGCACGCGTGGCGGCGCCGCGTGGAACCGGAAGCCGGACGGTGGCAGGGCTTCGAGGCCACAGAGGTGTTCGACGATGGGGATGCCGGCGGCCAGCAGCCGGGTGTGTACGGGGCGTAAAGGGTCACCCAGGTCGTCGATGTTGATGGAGTCGATCCCGACGAGCGCGGCCCCTTGCTCGCAGAGCCAGGTGGCAGCATCGGCCGTGATGAAGGGCGCCTCCTTCGCATAGGCGTCGGTGCCGAAGTACCGATCCCAGCCGGTGTGCACCAGCACGGCCCGCCCGCGCACCCCGAGCGGCAGGAAGAGCGCCCGGTCCAGCGGGCGGCCGGGGCGCCCGAGCACGCGGACCAGGACACCCTCCAGGTCGGCCATCCGCGGTAGCGCCAGGCCCGCTAGGTCCGCGCCGTCCGCGTAGCGGTGGAACGGACTGTCGAGATACGTGCCGGTGTTCGCCACCATGGAGATCCGGCCGATGTGGAACTCGGTGCCGGGGCCGTACCTGGCGCGCGACGCTTCCCGTGAGAGGTGATCGGTGATCTCCGGCCCAGGCAGCCCGGGGTACGTGATCATGCCGTGCCGGATGGGATGGTTCAGCTCCACGAGCCGGCGCGCGCCGGGCGATGGCGTTGAGCCTCGAAGTCCCTTGTGCAACTCGGGCCGGTACGCCTTGCGCACGATCCGCACCGTCCCGACCATGAGCAGCCCCATCTCGCGAAGGAGGAGTGTCGCCAGGGCGTCGTCATCGATGGACGTGCCCTCGATGTCGAGCCGGAAGCCCTCCACCGTCAACCGGCCTCCGTTTGCGAAGGTGACCTCGGCATCGAACTCCACCCGCCAGGACTGGTCCATCCGGCGACCATGCCGCGGCAGAGAACGGCGCACCACCCGAAGTTGACGCCGGCTGAGCCACGCTCGCGTGTCGTGGCTCACGCTCGCTGAGAATCGCGTCCTGACGACGCCCTCGCAGATCCCAAGACGGTCAACGAGCAGCTCCTCGCTTGCCGGTGTTCTCGCTGCTCAGCCGCGGGTCCGCGCCTGACGGGCAGCCGTATCGCGCGCAAGCTGCACGCGGTGCCGGCGTTCTGGGTGTGCTCGGGGTGTGAGTAGCAGACGAACAGAACACCGTGTTAGCGACTCCCCGTCAGGGTGCTCGAGCGTCGCCACGGTCACCCGCGGGCAGTCGCGTCCAACGCGAGCACAGAGGGGATGACGCGCTCCGGGGGGACGGAAATAGCTGGGAGAGACGCAGTTAACAGGATCTTCTGCTCGACTTCGAAGAGTCATTTCGAGCAACGACGATCGTTCTCTGGTCGAGCCGCGAAGAGCGCGGGCGCGAGGCTGCTCACGGTCGAACTACGCGGAATGCCCCGCGAACATCCCGTCGCCCCTGGCGTTTTTCACAAACCCGGTATTCTGTTCCATTCCTACTCAGACCCCGAGAAGGGGCGCGACGACGACCGGAGTCGATGACGGTTCCCTGAAGAAGAGGAAGACGTCCTCATGCGAGTCACCCCGTCCGCGTGCAGCATGAGCCCGCGACGTGTCGGGGGCTACTGGTACCGTCATCATGGGCCGGAGCGAGCCGGTCCCCAGGCCAGTCATTCGCCCGAGGTGTTCCTTCCATGAAGAGATCAGGGACACAGCGTAGCAGCGGGCAATTCGACGAGCTGGTTGGGTATCTCAGGGCGCCCGGCAGTTCCCGCCACTGGCCCGCGATGAAGAGCATTCGGTGGCCTTGCGCGCGCGGAAAGGTGACCTGTCAGCCAAGCAGAAGCTTGTCCAGCACAACCTCGCTTTCGTGGTCGTGGTCGCGTCCAAGCAACGTCGCGGGTCAGTGCGCCTCGACGACATCATTCAGGAAGGCAACCTCGGTCTGATGCGGGCGGTGGAGAAGTTCGACCCGCACGCCGGGACCCGCTTCCTCACGTACGCGGCCTGGTGGATCCGCGCGTATATCGGGCGTTACTTGATGGAGGCGCGCTCCGCGGTTCGGCCGCAGAGCGGGACCGTAGCGCAGCCCGACTTCTCCCTCGACAATGCGGTCGGCGAGGAAGAAGACCCTTCCTACCTCGAGTGCATCGAGGACGAGCGCCCGGGGCCCGAGGAGACCTACCTTTCCGCCGAGAGCGATCGTGAGATCCGCGACACGCTGGGAAAGGCGCGCAAACGCATGGGCGCGTTGGGCTGGGACATCGTTGAGAACCGGCTGCAGCAGGATTTCCCCACGACGCTCGACGAGATCGGCAGGCGCTGGGGTCTTTCCCGCGAATGGGTACGCCAAGTCGAGATCAAGACCAAGCAGCTCCTGCAGCGGCGCCTCGAGGTGGTGGGACCCCCGCAGTAAGTCAGGGCCGCCCATCGTCTCTGTGGTCGGAGTTGACGTAACGCCAGACCAAGCCATGACACGCTGAAACAGCTGGCCCCAGCGCTGTCCCCGCGGCCGGTTGACGTAATAAAAGTTATACGACCGCGGACGCATAGTGAAACAGGAGAGGGGAAGTCCGCTGCTCCCAGGCACATCCCCCTAGAGTCTTGCGCCGTCAGACGCCGAGCGCCTTGCTCGCCGCGGGGATGTCGCCCGGCTTCACGAAGATGACCATCCCGAACATGCCGCCGCCAGCCGAGCAGCCGTTCGAGGCCACGACGCTGATCTTTGCCTCGGCGAGGCGCGAGAGGATCTCGTGCGCCGCGCCCACGTGGTCGTCGCCCTGGACGAGGAAGCACTCCTTGCTCCCGCTGTGGTGCGCCCCAACGCTCCCCGCGTCGGCGGCGAACGTCTCCGGCTTCTCGGGCACCACCGTGAGCTGCCACTTTCCGCCGCCCCCGGGGAAGGCGTTGAGCGACAGGATGTTCACCCGAGCCTGCTTCAGCTTGCCGAGCAGCTTGGCGCCCTCGCCGGCGCGATCCTCCATCCAGAAGTAGAAGTAGTCGACGCGTCGGATCTTCTCGGGCATCGGCCTCCCATAGCGGGTCGGCGGGGTGGCCGCCCGCGGCGCTGCTCCCGAACCCGAATCCTTCCGAAGAGCAGCCGCCTCCGGGCTGATCACGTCCTGCTCGTCATGCCTGCAGTCTCTGGCGTTCATGCGCCCGGCGAAAGCACGGGCTCGTTGAGCGGATACCCGGTTTGGTGGATCGAGTCGGCCTGGCTCATCGCCGGGCGCGATGTCTCCCGCCGCCTGTTCGGCCCGTGGTTAGATCAGCGGCATGGGCCTCTTGACCTTCGGACTCAACGTGACGTTGGACGGGTGCTGCGACCATCGCGTGGGGATCGCGGACGACGAGCTGCTCGACTACTTCACGGAGCTGATGGACGCGGCCGGAGCGATGCTGTGGGGGCGTATCACCTACGAGCTGATGGAGAGCGCCTGGCCGGCGGTGGCGCGCGACGAGAACGCCCCGCGCGCGACGCGGGAGTGGGCGCGCAAGCTGGAGGCCAAGCCGAAGTATGTGGTGTCGTCCTCACGGCGCGACTTCCCGTGGAACAACACCTTCCGCGTCGAGGGGGATCTGCACGAGGCCGTGAGGCAGCTCAAGGAGAAGACCCCGCAAGGCGTGCTCGTGGGCAGCCCAATGCTGTCGGCCGCGCTCGAGCGCTTGGGGCTGATCGACGAGTACCGTCTCGTCCTCCACCCGGTCCTCGCCGGCCATGGGCCGACCTTGTTTCAGGGCCTGGAGCCCTCGCGACACCTCGAGCTTGTCTCGACGAAGCGCCTGAAGTCCGGCGCGCTGGCGCTCCACTACCGCCGCAAGGCGGGATGACGCTGAATCAGTCAGCTTGAAGTTCCATAGTGCAAATTATCAGACCCAAGACGAATAGTGAACTAGGAGAGGGGAAGTCCGCTGCTCCCAGGCACATCCGTGCGAGCACCCGATGCAGCCACCGACCCTCTCTCCTGCGCGCTACGGCGCCTTCCGCCCCTTGGCGTTCATGTTTCCGACCGCACGAGCCCGCAGCGCTCGAGCACGGCGAGGTGCTGGAACACCGCCGGCAAGGACATCGCGAGCGGACGGGCGAGTTCGCTCACCGAGGCGGGCGCGCGGCAGAGCCACTCGACGATCGCGCGCCGGCTCGGATCGGCGAGCGCCGAGAACAGCCCGTCGAGCGCGCGGGCCGGCACCTTGCTAGCCGGCCTTCGGGAGCGAGCCGAAGTACACCTCGACCTCCCGGATCTTCCCGCCGGCGGTCCGGACGTAGTCCACGTTGCGGAACACCGGGCCCTCCGCGAGCTGGACGCGGTAGCGCACCAGCGCGTCGTCGCCCTCCACGAAGAGCTGCTCGATCTCGAGCGCGCGGATCTTGTCGGCGTTGGGCCAGCAGCGCCGGAAGTACTCCGCCCGGTCGATGTGGTCGTCGTACGGGCTCGTGAAGTGGAAGTCCGGCGCGATGAGCGCCTCGTGGGTGGCGCGGTCCTTCGCCGGGTAGCAAGCGTAGCTCCTGCGGATCGTCTCCGCGACGCGGCTCGACATGGTCCCTCCCGGATCGCGTAAGTGATGGCTTAGCGTCGGCACGGGCGGGGCGGGCGCCCAGGCGGAGGGGTGCGCGAGCAAGCTCGCGCAGCGCCACGTCCTGACGCTCCTCGCGCGACGCGAAGAACCACGCCAGGGAGTCGCGCACTTAGTTGATGAGTGACACGTCTCCTCTCCTTTACGTATGGGACCAGCTCTGACGTCCCGAAACAAGGCTACTTTTCGGTCTTGTTCATTAGCCGGCAGCCGGCGCGACCCATCGCACTCGGAGATACGCCGACCGCGCGCGCAGAACGGTTCCTTGAGAGCGCGCGACGCTCGAAGGCGAACGCCTGCGCATGCATGACTTCGGCCGCGCTGCTTCAGCCGCGCCGCGGGCTCGTGCTCCGTTTCGTTTTGGGTTTACACTCGTCTCTGCACTGAACCTGGGGGGGGGAGCGATGAAGACACGGACGAGTGCCTGGATCTGGTCCACCATGGCGCTGGCTCTTGCCGGCTGCAGCAGCGAGAGATGGGTGGACGCACCGCAAGCATGCGAAAAGGGCTGGGCGCCACTCAAGCAGGCGGTCG
>JBGQLS010000394.1:0-6086 GCA_041500205.1 Anaeromyxobacteraceae bacterium
CGGAACTGGTCGTTCACCCGGATGCTGTAGAAACCGGCCAGGTCGCCCTTCAGCTTCTCGAGGCGGTTGCCTGGCGGGATGGCCAGGTCGCGGACATGGCCAGCGGCGCCCAAGAGGTCGAGCTTTCGCCTGGCGATCGTGCGCACAGGGCCACTGAAACGGCGGGCCGCCCGCGAGTCCACGCCGACATGGATGTCCCGCGTAGCTTCGTCAGCGTACCCGACGATCACGCCCTAGCGTAATCTGTGGCGGCTTGAACGTCAAACGTTCAAGCGGGAGCCAGCGAGCCAGATGAGCTCCACAGGTCCCGGCGCCCCGCCCGCTCAACCGCTCCGGGGGAAGGTCGAACTCACCAGGTCCGCCGCTTCCACGAGCCAGCTTGTCCGCATCGCCGGTGTGCTCGTCACCATGACGGAGTACGTCCGTCGGCGGACGTCCTTCACGCCGCACAGGTCGAAGACGCAGCGCTTCCAGATGGACTCTAGTGGATCCCCGAAGGCCTGCTGCTCGCGCTCGGCAGGCGTGTTCGACGTGTTGAGCACCACCGCTGTCCGGGCACGCAGGAGCCCAACAGGCACGCCCTCCCCGCTGTCGCCCTCCATGAACGCGTAGGCTACGCCGGGCCTCACCACGCGGTCGATCCAGCCCTTGAGGATCGCGGGCGGTTGGCCCCACCAGTTCGGATGGACAACGACAATCCCATCCGCCGCGGCGAGATCGTCACAGTGCCGGCGGAGTGACGGCTCGAGCGGCGCAGTCTTCGAGGATTCGCCGGCGGGCAGGATCGGATCGAACGCCTCGGCGTACAGGTCGTGGAGCACGACAGTGTGCCCTTGCCGCCGGGCAGTCTGGGCTGCTGCAGTAGCGAGCGCGTGGTTGAAGCTCGCCAGATCGGGGTGGGCAAGGACGATGAGGATGTTCACGTGGAAACACCTCCGGCGTCGAGCGGGAGCACATCGGGACTGCTGGTTCGGCGGATGATCGCCCCAACGATCCTGTCCCGCATGCGAATACAGCCGTGAGACAGGGGTACGCCCATCGCGCAGTCGCCCGGGCAGCCGTGAAGATAGATGTACCCACTGAACGTGTCCACGGGCCCAAAGCGGTTCCGTCCAGGTTGCGTTATCCTCCAGGCTCAGGGCCATCCGGGGGTCCCGCATGAAGACGGAAACGACGGCCTGCATCCTCTGCTCACGGAACTGCGGGTTGGTGGTGGGCCTCGAGGACGGGAAGCTCACGAGCATCCGAGGCGACGAGCACCACCCGAAGTCCAGGGGCTATCTCTGCCAGAAGGCGGCGCGCCTCGAGCACTACCAGCACCACGGCGACCGGCTCCAGCACCCGCTCCAGCGTCAGCCGGACGGCAGCTTCGCGCGGGTCGGCTGGGACGAGGCGCTGACGGACATCGCCGGCCGGCTGACGTCCCTCCGCGATCGGTACGGCGGCGACGCGTTCGCCTTCGTCGGCGGCGGTGGCCAGGGCAACCACCTCGGCGGCGCCTACGGCCGTCAGCTGCTCGCGGCCATGAAGAGCCGCTACGCCTACAACTCGCTCGGACAGGAGAAGACCGGAGACTTCTGGGTCAACGGCCGCCTGTTCGGCAGGCAGACCTGCCGGGACGGCGCCATGCGCATGCACCCGGACGACGCGAGGGCGCTGGGGCTCGGCGACGGCGCCCTCGCGGTGTGCCAGTCGGCGCAGAGCGAGATCGAGGTCGTGATCGCGCTCGACGACACCGTGCGCCGCGGGGTGGTGACGCTGCCGCACGGCTACGGCATGTGCCACGCGGGCAGCCCGCCCGCCGGCCCGCAGGTCAACGTGCTGACCTCGGGCCAGCAGTGCGACCCTCGCTCGAAGACTCCCTTCCACAAGTACGTCCCGGTCGACGTCCGAAGGCGCGACGCGCCGCCCGCTCGCTCGGCCCCGGTGAGCGGGTAGGGTGTGCGATCGCTGGTGGCGCCGTTCTGTTGTGTCTTCTCCGAACCCGACCGGGACACCTGCCTGCGTGCTGTGTCAGCGGTCCTGCCGTCCCGCGAGCGCGGTGGCGAGTCCGAGTCCGACGTACGCGCCGCCCGCGAGATATCGCCACCTTCGCGACGACCGCTCGTTGCCCCGAAGCCAGCCACGTAGCCGGCTCGCGAGCAGCATATACGGTAGCTCGCGCCTTACGGCGCGATCGACCAGTCACCTTGCCCGCCGGCCGGGACATCGATATGACTGAGCACGCACTCATGGCCCGACCCAGGAGCGAAGAGAAGCGGTCCCTCCTGCTCGACGCCGCGGCGAGCGTCGTCGCCGAACGGGGGGACAGCGCACCGACCGCCCTCATCGCCAAGGCGGCCGGGGTCGCCGAGGGCAGCCTGTTCACGTACTTCCGGAGCAAGGAGGAACTGCTCACGGAGCTGTATGGCTCCCTCATCGCCGAGGTCTTCTCCACGATTCCGCCCGATCTAGGGGCACGCTCCGGTAGCCGCGAGAAGCTGCTGGCCGTCTGGACGAACGTCCTGCGGTGGGGGCTCTCGAATCCGAAGAAGTGGGCGGCGGTACGGATCCTCGGACTCTCGCACTTGGTGGATGAACGTCGCCGGAGGGACGGTCGGAGGAAGGGCCAGCAGTTTCTTCTCGATCAACTGGGCGTTCCGGATGTTCCTCCCGGCTTCCATACTCGCATCCTGAGCGCCTTCGTCGATCTGACCGTCGACCTCACTCGGCAGAGGCCCAAGCTCGCCGAGCAGTACAGCTCGGCCGGCTTCGAAGCGCTCTGGAGAGCGATGACCCACGGCTAGGTCGCCTCACCCTCGCATGGCGCGTTCCTGTGTCCTTGTGTTGAGCAAGCACTCACTCATATATTCCTGGCTCACTTGCGAGCTGGACGAAGGCGGCGACGGGCCCTGGTGAGGCGCTGGGCAAGGGCCGCACAGGCTCAGGGAGAACGGGACCATGAAGAGCAAGGCGCGATACCTGCTCGCGCTGATGGCGCTGGTCGCCGCGTTCTGCGCGGACGCCGCCGAGCCCAGCGAGATGGAGTCGGGGTTCGGCGGAAGACTCAGCCTGGGATCGATCGTCGCGAACGCAAGGACCAACATGGTGTCCTCAGTCGGCTTCGGCCTCTTGCAGCTGAGCCAGGCGGTGCCAGACTCCTTGAACGGGCAGCCCAAGGCTCACGCAGGGGTCCTTCCTGTCGTGGCCTTGAGCCTGCGGTACACCTTTGCGCAAACGGGGACTCAGCTCTTCGCGGGCACCGTGAGCGGAGACGCGCTGCAGTTCGAGGACTTCCTTCAGGGCGGAGTACGACAAGCGATCGGGAGCGCTGGCACGGTTTCGCTTGCTTATCTGTACGGCCCTCCGGTCAAGGTGTGGGCCGACCCCTACGTCGCGGGTGTGGCACGGACGGAGACCAACCGCCGCTCGCAGGGTGCGCGGCTGGTCTGGGAGCGCGTCCTCGGATCGGGGATGCAGGTGCAGTACACCTTCCTGAATACCACCATCGACCACGAGGCCAGCGGAAGCTTCCTCGGCTTGGGCCCGGACGACACTAGGCTGCTGCAGCGTGGCGGTGACACGCATCAGGGAGAGATCCGCTACTCCTTCACGTTCGCCGGGGCCCATCAGTTCACTCCGGCGTTCGTCTACACGCGGGAGGATCTCCATGGCAAGGCGATGGGCGCTCAGGGGTACGACTTCAAGCTGCGTTACGCCCTTCGCGTCAGCGCCTTCCAACTGCTGATGGAGGGATCGATCGGTCGCTGCGTGCACGACGAACCCAATCCGGTCTTCGGATGGAAGCAGGCGGACACGCGCTACTCGGCATCGGCGACGGCGCTCTATCGAACACCGTTTGGATTGGCGCCATTCGGCCACCGGCGCTGGAGTGTGTTCGCCACCGCCGGCTACACCGCTGCGGATTCCAACATCGGCTTCTACTCCGCGAGCATCTTCGATGCGGGGGTCGGGGTGTCGATGGAGTTCTGAGGAGGGGAGGGCACCATGGCCAGGATGAAGTTCCGCCAACGAAGCGTGACCAGGATCGCGGATCTCCACCACCGCCCGTCCGTCGGCCTCCAGCCGGGTGGCGGCGTGGATCTCGTTTCGGCCGGGGTCGCCTCCCTCCAGAGACTGGGCCGCGTTGAGCAGCAGGTTGAGGAACACTTGCTCGAGCAGGTGCGTGCTGCCGCGCACGAGCGGGACGGGGTGGAGCTCCGTCACCAGGCGGGCCCGGCGGCCGATTTCGTCCATGGCCAGGCGTAGGCTGCCCTGCAGCACGGTCACGAGGTCGACGGGCTCGGGCACCGCGTCGTGGCGGTGGAAGTCGTGACGGGAGAAGGAATCCAGCGCTCGGACGACGGCGCCGGCAGCGGGCTCACAGGAACTTCACGAGCGCGTCCATCGTCTCCTGCGGGCTCTCCTCCATGACCCAGTGCCCGGTGTTGGGTAGGACGACCGTTGTTGCCTCCGCCGCCACGGCCTTCGCTTGCTCCGAGAGCGCGGCGCCGTTCGCCTTCTCGCCGCCGATCGTGAGGAGCGGCATCGGGAGCTTGGTCCGCGCTAGTTGCTCGAACTCCTTCGCCGTCTGCGGGAACGAGACGAAGTAACCCCACCCCGCGCGCATGCGGCCGGGACGTGAATATGCGGCGGTGTAGGCGACGCGGTCGGCCTCGGGGATGGAGCGCTTCCCGTCTGCGGCGAAGTCGTTCCAGAAGTGCTCGAAGTAGGTGCGCTCGCGTCCCTTCACGAGCGCTTCCGGCGTCGGGCCGTTGAAGCGGAAGTGCCAGATGGCCGGATGGTTGTAGATCGCCTCCCATCCGACGACGCCAGGGAGGAACGCGTCCATCAGGACGAGCTTCTCCACCTCTGACGGGAATTGCGCCGCATAGGCGTACGCCACCATGAGCCCGATGTCATGCCCGACGACGCGCGCCCGCTCCACGCCCAGCACCTTCGCGAGCGCGTGGACCCGGACGGCGGCGGTCTTCATGTCGAGGCCGTCCTTCGGGATCTCCGAGTCGCCGATCCCGGGGAGATCGGGCGCGATGACCGTGAACTTCTCGGCGAGGCGCGGGATGAGCGGCCTCCACATGCGCGAGGTCTCGGCGTAACCGTGCAGCAGGATCACGGTCGGGCCCTTGCCGGCCATGAGGTAGTGGAGCTTCACTCCGTCGGCGTTCGCAGTGCGTGAAGCGACGGCGCTCGCGGGCGCGGACGCACCACCGGCCGTCGCGGCGAGCGCCGTGCACGGGAGCAGCGCGAGCAGGGAGCACCGAAGGAGGGGTGACCGGATGGCGTTCATGCGGTGGTTTTGCGAAACGCGCGGCCGCCGCGAAGCTCCCAGGCGTGGCGTCAACGACTTGTTCCTGCCCGACCCGCGCGCAGCGACGTGCTCGGCCGCTCGCTTCATGACGGGATCGTCACGATCCCCACCCTTGCGTGAGCGGCAGGTGCGGGTCGCGCCGCGTACGGGAGCAACCCCATTCATCGCCGGGCGAAGAATCCGACAGGAGGGACGCAATGGATACGATCACGACGAGGGACGGGACCGAGATCTTCTACAAGGACTGGGGCGATGGGCAGCCCATCGTGTTCAGTCATGGCTGGCCGTTGTCGGCGGACGACTGGGACGCGCAGATGCTGTTCTTCGTGAATCGCGGCTATCGCGTCATCGCGCACGACCGCCGCGGTCACGGGCGGTCGACGCAGACGGACGAGGGTCACGACATGGACCACTACGCCGACGATCTCGCCGAGCTGACCGAGCACCTCGACCTGAAGGACGCGGTGCACGTCGGTCACTCCACCGGCGGCGGCGAGGTGGTGCATTACCTGGCACGGCACGGCCAGGACCGTGTCGCCATGGCCGCCATCATCAGCGCGGTGCCGCCACTGATGGTGAAGACGGCGGCCAATCCCGGGGGACTGCCCAAGCAGGTATTCGACGACTTCCAGGCGCAGCTCGCGGCGAATCGCTCCGAGTTCTATCTCGCCATCGCCGCCGGGCCCTTCTACGGGTACAACCGGCCAGGCGCCAAGCCCTCGGAGGCCATCGTCCGGAACTGGTGGCGTCAGGGCATGATGGGCGGAGCGAAGGCGCA
>JBGQLS010000395.1:0-6082 GCA_041500205.1 Anaeromyxobacteraceae bacterium
AGCACCTTGGCAGCGATGGCGCTCTTGGGCGCCTCCGGCTGCCACTTGTCCACGATGAGCAGCTTCTGATCGCGGTTCCGGAGCGAGAGGGCGGAACGCAGCGCTGCCTTGCGAACCTTCCTCGGCACATCGTACCCGTAGTCGCGTGGCTTAGGGCCCATCGCCTTGCCGCCACCCACGAACTGACTGGCGCGGGTGGAGCCCTGCCGGGCCCGCCCGGTGTGCTTCTGCTTGTAGGGCTTCTTGCCGCCGCCGGAGACGAGCGAGCGGTTCTTCACGGCGTGCGTGCCGGATCGGTCGGAGGCGAGCTTCGCCTTGACCACTTCGTAGAAGAGGTGCTCGTTCACCTCCCCCGCGAAGACGGGGTCGGCGAGCTCGATCTCGCTCACCTTGTTCTTCTCGAGGTCGTACACATCGAACTTGGCCATGGTGGTCCTCGGCTCTCGGCAGGGCTCCAAGCCCGCGCCGAAGGGGATGAGCCCCTCAGGCGGGGGAACGGCCCCGCCCTACTTGATCTCCACGTCCACTCCCGCGGACAGGTCGAGCTTCATGAGCGCGTCGAGCGTCTGCGGAGTCGGTTCGAGGATGTCGAGGAGCCGCTTGTGCGTGCGGATCTCGAACTGCTCGCGCGACTTCTTGTCGACGTGCGGGCTGCGGAGGACGGTGAACTTGTTGATGCGGGTGGGGAGGGGGATCGGACCGGCCACCTTCGCGCCGGTCCGCTTCGCCGTCTCCACGATCTCGCCGGCCGACTGATCCAGCAGCTTGTAGTCGTAGGCCTTGAGCCGGATCCTGATCTTCTGAGTCGCCATTGAAGAACCTTTTCTTCGTCGTTCCTGGCGCTGCGCGGCGCCGCCTCCCGGTCCCACGAGCTCCGGGTTGCGGCGCAGCCGTCCGCCACGGTGCGCTTCCTGACAGCGGGACCACCAGGCGGCGCGCACAGCGAGCTGCGCCGCTGGTGTCGGCCCCACCGTGTGGCTACAGGAGAATCTCCGTCACGGCGCCCGCGCCGACCGTACGCCCTCCCTCGCGGATGGCGAATCGGAGCCCCGTCTCCATCGCGATGGGCGTGATGAGCGTCACCTCCATGGTGATGTTGTCGCCCGGCATCACCATTTCCACGCCCGGCGGCAGCATGAGCGACCCGGTCACGTCGGTGGTCCGGAAGTAGAACTGCGGCCGGTACCCGTTGAAGAACGGGGTGTGCCGCCCGCCCTCCTCCTTCGTCAGCACGTACACCTCGGCCTTGAACTTCGTGTGCGGCGTGATGGAACCAGGCTTCGCCAGCACCTGCCCACGTTCCACCTCCTCGCGCTTCAGGCCGCGGAGCAGGCACCCCACGTTGTCGCCCGCCTGGCCCTCGTCGAGGAGCTTGCGGAACATCTCGACGCCCGTGACGACCGTCTCCCGCGTGTCCTTCAGACCTACGATCTCGATCTTGTCGCCCACGTGCACCCGGCCGCGATCGATGCGGCCGGTGGCCACGGTGCCGCGGCCTTCGATCGAGAACACGTCCTCGACCGGCATCAGGAAGTCCTTGTCGAGCACGCGGGGCGGCTGGGGGATGTAGTTGTCGAGCGCGTCGAGCAGTGCGTCGATCGACTCGATGCCTTCCTTCCCGCCGCTCTGCATCGCCTTGAGCGCGCTGCCGCGGATGACCGGGACCTTGTCGCCCGGGAAGTTGTACTTGCTGAGGAGCTCGCGGACCTCGAGCTCGACGAGGTCGAGGAGCTCGGTGTCGTCCACGAGGTCGCACTTGTTGAGGAAGACGACCAGCGCAGGGACGTTCACCTGGCGGGCAAGCAGCACGTGCTCGCGCGTCTGGGGCATGGGCCCGTCGGCGGCGGAGACGACCAGGACCGCGCCGTCCATCTGCGCCGCGCCCGTGATCATGTTCTTGATGAAGTCGGCGTGGCCCGGGCAGTCCACGTGGGCGTAGTGCCGCTTCTTCGTCTCGTACTCCACGTGCGAGGCGGCGATGGTCAAGATCTTCGACTCGTCGCGGACGGTGCCACCCTTGGCGATCTCGGCGTACGTCTTGGCCGTCGCCAGGCCCTTCACCGCCTGGGTGAAGGTGATGGCCGCCGTGAGCGTGGTCTTCCCGTGGTCGACGTGCCCGATCGTGCCGACGTTGACGTGCGGCTTCGTGCGCTCGAATTTTTGCTTAGCCATGGTCTTGGTCCTCTCTTCCCCTTGCGAATCTGGGCTACCTGGCCGCGACGGCGACGCCCCTGGTCTTCGTGACGATCGTCTCGGCGATACTGTTCGGCACCTGGGCGTAGTGGCCGAACTGCATGGTGTAGGTGGCCCGGCCCTGTGTCTTCGATCTCAAATCCGTCGCATAGCCGAACATCTCGGCGAGCGGCACCTGGGCCGTGATGACCTGCACACCAGCGCGCGGATTCATACCCTGGATCTTGCCGCGACGCGAGTTGAGGTCACCGATGACGTCACCCATGAACGGCTCCGGCGTCACCACCTCAACGTCCATGATGGGCTCGAGCAGGACGGGACCGGCCCTGGCGGCGCCGTCCTTGAAACCGATAGAGCCCGCGATCTTGAACGCCATCTCCGACGAGTCGACGTCGTGGTAACTCCCGTCGAAGACCTCGACCTTGAGGTCCACCATCGGGAACCCGGCCAGGACGCCACCCTGCATCGCCTCGACGATGCCCTTCTCGATGGGCGTGATGAACTCCTTCGGGATGACGCCGCCCACGATGGAATTCTCGAACTCGAAACCCTTTCCGGGCTCCTGCGGGTGAAGGCGCAGCCAGCAATGTCCGTACTGGCCGCGGCCGCCCGTCTGCCGGATGTAACGCCCCTCGCTCTCGATCGAACGGGTGATGGTCTCGCGATAGGCGACCTGGGGCTTGCCGACATTCGCGTCCACCTTGAACTCGCGGAGCATGCGATCGACGATGATCTCCAGGTGGAGCTCGCCCATCCCTGCGATGATGGTCTGTCCCGTCTCCTCGTCGGTGTGGACGCGGAAGGACGGGTCCTCCATCTGCAGCCGGCTGAGCGCCAGGCCCATCTTGTCCTGGTCGCCCTTCGTCTTGGGCTCGATGGCGACGGAGATGACCGGCTCCGGGAACACCATGCGCTCCAGGATCACCTTCGCGTCCTCGTCACAGAGGGTGTCGCCGGTGGTCGTCGAGCGAAGGCCAACCGCCGCGGCGATGTCGCCGGCCAGCACTTCCTTGATCTCCTCCCGCTTGTTGGCGTGCATCTGCAGGAGGCGGCCGACGCGCTCCTTCTTGTCCTTGTTCCCGTTGTAGACGTACGAGCCGGCCTCGAGCGTGCCCGAGTAGACGCGGAAGAAGGTGAGGTTCCCGACGAAGGGGTCGTTCATGATCTTGAAGGCGAGCGCCGCGAAGGGCTCGGCGTCGGAGGTCTTCCGCACCTCCTCGACGTCCTTCGGGTTGATGCCCTTCACCGGCGGCACGTCGAGCGGGCTCGGCAGGTAATCGACCACCGCGTCCAGGATCTGCTGCACGCCCTTGTTCTTGAAGGCGGTCCCGCAGATGACCGGGAAGTAATGCATCGCGATGGTGCCCTTGCGGAGCCCCTGCCTCACCTCGTCGTTCGTGAGCGCGCGGCCGTCGAGGTACTTCGCCATGAGCACGTCGTCGAACTCGGCGACCGTCTCCTCCAAGGCGGCGCGGTACTCCTTCGCCTGATCCACGAGTTCGGCCGGGACGGGGATCTCCTGGTACTTCGCCCCAATGGTCTCGTCGTCGAAGGCGATCCCCTTCATCTTCACGAGGTCGACCATGCCGCGGAACTTGTCTTCCGAGCCGATGGGGAGCTGGAGGACGACCGCTTTCGCGCCGAGCTTCTCCTTGATGGTCTCGACCGACATGAAGAAGTCGGCCCCCACCCGGTCCATCTTGTTGATGAAGCAGATGCGCGGCACGTGGTACTTGTCGGCCTGACGCCACACCGTCTCCGACTGCGGCTCGACGCCGCTCACCGCGTCGAACACGGCGCACGCACCGTCGAGCACGCGCAGCGAGCGCTCGACCTCGATGGTGAAGTCGACGTGGCCGGGGGTGTCAATGATGTTGATGCGGTGTTCGCGCCAGAAGCAGGTCGTCGCGGCGGAGGTGATGGTGATCCCGCGTTCGCGCTCCTGATCCATCCAGTCCATGACGGTGGTGCCCTCATGGACCTCGCCAATCTTGTGGGTGACGCCGGTGTAGAAGAGAATCCGCTCGGTCGTGGTGGTCTTCCCGGCATCGATGTGCGCCATGATCCCGATATTGCGGTAGCGCTCGAGTGGGTAAGTACGGGACATTTCAGTTCTCTTCTCGAACTTGCGACGTTGGAGGCGAACCGCCTCAGCCGCCTCGCGGCGTGAAGACCTGACCGAGCTGTCAAAGAGCGGGTGACGACCACGGCGGGGAACGAGCCCCGCCGGCGCGGGATTGCCCGCGCCCTACGCTCGTTTCCTGTTCGGAATCCTCTCCTCCATCACCACCGGTAGTGCGCGAAGGCCTTGTTCGCCTCGGCCATCTTGTGCGTGTCTTCCCGCTTCTTGACCGCGTTGCCGCGGTTGGACGCGGCGTCCATTATCTCGCCTGCCAACTTCTCGACCATCGTCTTCTCGCCGCGCGCCTTGGAGTAATCGATGAGCCAGCGCATGGCCAGCGCGACGCGTCGATCCTGCCGGACCTCGACAGGCACCTGGTACGTGGCGCCACCGACCCGCCGGCTCTTTACCTCGACGACCGGCTTCACGTTGTCGAGGGCCTTCTTGAAGATCTTGAGCGGGTCGTCCTTGAGCTTCTGCTCCACCTGATCGAAGGCGCCGTAGATGATCTTCTCGCCCACGGACTTCTTGCCCTTGCGCATCAGGTTGTTCACGAACTTCGCCACCAGCCGGTCCTGGAACTTCGGATCGGGCAGGATCCTACGCTTCTCGACTTCGCGACGACGAGGCATCGAACCTGTTCCTTGTCGCTAGCTGGGGCGCTTGGCGCCGTATTTGGAGCGGCTTTGTTTGCGACCCTGGACGCCGACGGCGTCGAGCGTCCCGCGGATGATGTGATACCGCACGCCGGGTAGGTCCTTCACGCGGCCCCCCCGGATGAGGACCACCGAGTGCTCCTGGAGGTTATGGCCCACGCCCGGGATGTAGCTCGTCACCTCGAAGCCGTTGGTGAGCCGGACGCGCGCCACCTTGCGGAGCGCCGAGTTCGGCTTCTTCGGCGTGGTGGTGTAGACGCGCGTGCAGACACCACGCTTCTGCGGCGACTCCTTGAGCGCGGGAGCCTTTCTCTTCGTATGGAGCTGCTCGCGGCCCTGTCGCACTAGCTGGCTGATCGTCGGCATGCGGAAGAAGTCTTTCCCTGAATGAAAACGCCCCGGTGTGACTTGCGGGGGCGCTCGGTACGACGGAAGCCCTTCCCGGTGAAGGGGCGCGAATTATACGGGCGGACTTCATCCTGTCAAGGGGGCTTTTCGCTCGAGCGGTGTTTTGCGCACTCGCGGATCCTGGCGAGCACCCGAGCTCGACACCCTTCTAACACTTACACGCCGATCGCGGTCAGATTCTTCTCGACTTCTGCCAGGAGCCGCCGCATCGCGGTCGCCATCGCCCTGGGTCCCTCCTCGCCAGGGCGCACCAACGCCCGCCCGTTCGGAACAGCAGCCGCCCGGCACCGATAGGCGGTGAGACGAAGTCGCCGATGCGTGAGCATGCGCACCACGACGGCCAAGGCGGCGCCAGGGACGACGCGCAGCCCCATCGAGGAGACGAGCTCTCGCCGCAGCACGGCCCGGGCGTCCTCGCCGGGTGCGACGACTGCGCTGGGTAGCTCCCAGAGACCCCCGAACAGACCACCCCGCGGACGCCGCCTCATGAGCAACGCTTCGCCCCGCCTTACCACGGCGCAAGCGACGTCGAGTTCGGTCACCACCGGACGCCTGCGGGGCAGCGGAACGTCATCCTGGCGTCCATTTCGACAGGCGCGGCAGAGCGCCACCAGCGGGCACCGCTCGCAAGCCGGCGCACGCGCGCCACAGGTGGTCGCGCCGAGCTCCATCAACGCTTGGTTGAAGTCGCCCGGACGGTCGG
>JBGQLS010000396.1:0-6074 GCA_041500205.1 Anaeromyxobacteraceae bacterium
CCTTCCTCGACGAAAAAGAGAAGAAGGAGGCGCTCTCGGCCCAAACCGTGAACCACCTACGTGGGTTCCTCTCGCGCGCGTTCAACGCGGCGATGGAGCACGAGCGCTGGAACGGCGACAACCCCGTGGCCGGGACGAGGAAACGAAAGGGGCCGAGGCGTCTTCCCGACTTCCTTCGCTTCGAAGAGGTCGCGCCTGTGCTCGCACAGGTACCGCCGCAGCACCTGAACCGTTTCGCGACGGCGCTCTACACCGGTTTACGGAAAGGCGAGCTCCGCGCGCTCAGGAAGACCGACGTTGACTGGTCTCTCATCGCGCTCCGGGTCGGGCGTTCCGGCGAGAACGACACCACGAAGGGCGGGCACGAGGATCTCATTCCAATACACCCCGACGTGGTCCCGTTTCTCCGGTCGGCGATCGCAGCCTCGAGTTCGGAACTGCTCTTCCCGGCACCCAGCGGCGGGATGCTCCGGGACGACTTCGACTTCTGCAACATTCTCCGCACCGCGATGGGACGCGCGGGCATCGTCCAAGCTTACCTGCATGTCTGCCGGCGGAAGGGATGTCATCACCAGGAGCGATCGGAGGACCGAGAGCCTCGGACCTGCCCCGAGCACGGAGTGCGGCTCTGGCCGAAGGCGATCGTTCGGAAGATCCGCTTCCACGATCTGAGGCACACGACGGCGAGCCTGTTCCTGATGTCCGGCGTCCCGCTCGAAGTGGTCCAGAAGGTCCTGCGCCACACGGACCCGAAGCTCACCTCCGAGATCTATGGGCACCTGCTCATGGAGTATCAGCGAACGGCCATCGGGAAGGCACAGCTACTGCCGCCCGGTGCTCTCTGCGCTCACAAGACCGAGCCGCAGCAAGCCGCAGACGGCGCAAGGAGTGACCTCCCGCTTGCTGACAGTTTGCTGACAGGAGGCGCTGGACAGAAAAAAGCCGGAATCGCTGGACGAAAAACCCAAACGATTCCGGCTGGTTTGATGGCGCGCGATACAGGATTCGAACCTGTGGCCTTCGGCTCCGGAGGCCGACGCTCTATCCATCTGAGCTAATCGCGCAGATATCTGATTTGCTTGACGATTTGCCTTTGCTTCACCCGGGACGCCGTGTAGGTGTTGTAACCATTTTGTAACCATTCTCGGCAGTGTGACCGTCCAGGTCGATGGCGAGCGCCAGCCGGTCCTCGGCCGGGAACAGGTCCGCGTACCGTTCCGTGACCTCGGCCTCCGTGTGCCCTAGCATCCTGGCGAGCCTCCCGATGGGCTTCCCTTCCACCACCCACTGGCTAGCGTACGTGTGGCGGGTTGTTTCATACCATGTCATCCGCTTGAGCCTGCAAGATCTAAGAGCCTCCTCCATTTGCCGCTTCATCGTGTGCTCCTGGATGTAGGTCGGAGGCTTGGCTGGCCTGCCTCCTCGGGCGGTCGTTGGACGGAAGAGAAGGCCCGTGCCCACCACCTTGGCCATCGAGCGCTCGAGAATGGGGCGCAGGGAGCTCCTCCCTGGTCTCGCAACCGAGAGAAGATCCCGAGCGGTGGCTCGCAGCTAGTATTCTAGCGCGATGCGATCTTGTCTCGGCATCGTGCTCGCGGCTGCCATCGTCGCCCTGCCCGCCGTCGCTCACGCGAAACGTGCGGCGCCGAAGGACGTGCCTTCAGTGACCTATGCAGGGGCCAGGTACGTTTTCCCGCACTTCGCGTACGAGAATGGGGCGGGCCAGAACGGCGGCGTGGTCCAAGCCCGGCACGAGAGGACCAACGAACTCCTGTGGACGCTCAAGGTCTACGATGTAGCGCACCGGCAGGGGCTGGAATCGGACGTCCAGGACGTCTTCATCACCTCTGCCCGGATGGAGAAGGGCACCCTGATAGTGGCGAACGAGCGAGGCGAGACGTACGAGATCGACGTTGCGAAGCGAACTGCTCGCAAGCGTTGATCGCGGTGCTTAACCGAACACGGATGCATCGGTGAGCACCAGGGTCTGGATGAAGGATCCTGATGCGCTCTCTCCGGAGTGCGCTACGAGGCCGCCTTCCATTTCGCCCCGGGACTTCTCCGCCCCCCAATGGTAGCCTTCCTCGCTTCGTGATCGCGCGACCCGCAGCCGGGCCCCGGCGTGTGAGGAGTCATGGCCGAGCAGCAGGAACCGTCTCGCTGCGCCTCGCTTTCGTGCGGTCCGTGAAATGACAGCCGCGACGTACACGCTGAGGCTAACAGACCTGGAGGCCGCAATCTCCGCCCTTCAGGACGCTGTGTTGATCCTCGCCGCGGACGGGCACGTTCTCTTGGCAAATCCGGCCGCGCTCCGGCTATACGGGGTCGCGTCGCTGGAGGACTGCCGCTCGACGTTGCGCGTGCATTCGAATGGGCTCGAAGTGCGCCGACCCGGTGGCGACCTCGTGCCGTTCGAGGAGCAACCTCTCTCCCGCGCGCTGCACGGTGAGTTCGTGCGCGACCAAGAACTTCAAGTGCGCACCGATACGGGCGAGAAGAGGGTCAGGCTCTACACCACTGTACCCTTACGGGCGAGCGAAGGCGGGTCGCTCATCAAGCTCACCATCCGCGATGTCACGGAGCAGAAGCGCAATGAAGAGGCGCTCCGCGAGAGCGAGGCCCGCTACCGTCAGCTGTTCCAGAACATGCTGGATGGGTTCGCGTACTGCCGGATGCACTTTGACGAGCACGGCCATCCCGAAGACTTCGTCTACTTGGATGTCAATGCTGCGTTCGGGAGGCTGACGGGCCTGCACGACGTAGTGGGGAAGAGAGTGAGCGAGGTGATCCCCGGCATCTGGGAGACCGAAACCGAACTGCTCGAAACCTACGGCCGGGTCGCCAAGACGGGCCAGCCGGAAAGGTTTGAAATCGACTTCAAGCCGCTTGGTGTCTGGTTCTCGATCTCGGTCTACAGCCCGCTTCCGGATCATTTCGTGGCCGTGTTCGACAACATCACAGAGCGCAAGAAGGCCGAGGAGGCGCTGCGCCGGAGCGAAGAGAGGCTCCGTGCGCTCGCGGACTCGATGCCCCAGCTTGCCTGGACCGCGCAGCCCGACGGCTACATCACTTGGTACAACGGCCGCTGGTACGAATACACGGGCACGACGCCTCAGCAGATGGAGGGCTGGGGGTGGCAGTGCGTCCATGATCCCGCGACACTGCCGGATGTCCTTCTCCGCTGGAAGGCTTCCATCGGCACCGGCACAGCGTTCGACATGGAGTTCCCGCTGCGTGGCGCGGATGGCAAGTTCCGTCGCTTCCTCACGCGGGTGTTCCCGCTGAAGGACCAGGACGGCAAGGTGCTCCAGTGGTTCGGCACCAACACGGATGTCACGGAGCTGGTGGAAGCGCAGGAGGCGCTGCGCGAAGCAAGCCGCCTCAAGGATGACTTCCTCTCGATGGCCTCGCACGAGTTGCGGACGCCGCTCACGGTCCTGCGCTTGCAAGCAGACTCATTCGCTCGAAGTCTACGCACGTCCGACGGGGCCGACGAGCGAGTTGAACGCAGGCTCTCGGCCATGGGTTCGCAATTCGACCGCCTGGAAGCACTGGTGAGAACGCTCCTCGACGTATCCCGCATCACCGCGGGGAGGCTCGACCTCGATCTGGCGGAGTTCGACTTGGCCGAGCTGATCAAGGAGGTTACCGAGCACTTCGAGCCGCAGGCCGAGAACGCTCGGACCGAACTGCGTCTTCGCACGCGCGAGGTCGTGGGGCGATGGGACCGGATGCGGCTCGATCAGGTGGTCACGAACCTTGTCAGCAACGCCATCAAGTACGGCAACGGCATGCCCGTCGAGGTGACGCTGGACGAGCGCGACGGCACGGCGGTACTCATGGTCCGTGATCACGGAATCGGCATTGCGCTGGATAGCCAACAGCGCATCTTCGAGCGGTTCGAGCGTGCCGCAAATACCAACGCCGTGAGCGGCCTCGGCCTGGGACTTTGGATCGCGAGACGAATAGTCGAAGCCCACGGGGGCGAGATCGCGGTCGAAAGCGCACCCGCTGCAGGGGCGACGTTTACCGTCACGCTTCCGAAGTCAGCTGCGTGACCGGCGCTATCCGGACCTTCTGGGTTTCAGGGTTTGGATTCTTCCGGTTCTTGTGATTCTTCCGCCTCTTTGTGTCCGTCGGATTCGTTCGAGGTGGCGGCGCCGTGCGCGGCCAAGAACTTGGCCACGTCTCCACGATGCCAGACGATGGCGTTGCTCAGCGGCGTGTTGCCATGCTCATCCGGAGCGTTCATGTCGGCGCCGCGCTTGACCAGCGCCTTGACCAGCTCGAGATGGCCGGAGCGGCTCGCCTTCGCTAGCTCCTGCCCGTACAAGCGCGCCCCGCGCTCGACAAGGATGAGGCTGGTCTCGGGATGGCTCTCGCAAGCGTCCATGAGCGCCGTCTCGTCCTGGCTGGCCGCCCGATCGACGTCTGCGCCGTGAGCCAGCAGGAAGCGGACCGCTTCCGGCTTGTCGCTCGACGCGGCGCAATGCAGAGGCGTCTTTGCGTAGCACATGCCGTTGATGTCTGCTCCCTTGGCCAGGAGGAGGGCCATCACCTTCACGTTGCCCTTCTCCGCGGCCTCATTCAGGGGCGGGGTGTAGGCAAAGGGTTTGTTGAGCCTCGGCGAGGGCGCCTTCTCGAAGAACATGCGGACAGTGCTCTCCTTCAGGCCGCCCAGGTAGTCGCGCGCATCCGTCTCCCGGAACTCGTGCCGCTCCTCCTCCTCCTCCTCGATCTTCGGGGGGGTGGTGCGGACCGTCACGTCCGCGCCCCGGCGCATGAGACTTTGCGCCAGATCGTCGTTCTCTCCCTCGAAGGCGATGAGCAGGAGCGGGCGTCCTTTCGCATCGCGGAAATCCAGGCCGCCGCCGGCGGACAGGAAGGCCTCGACGACATCGCTCTCCTTCATGCGGATGGCCGACTCGAGGTACCAGGCCAGCACCAAAGGGTTCTCGCGGATCTTCTCCGAGGTGAACAGCCGCTTGTTGAACGCGGCGACCGTCCTTCGATGGCTGCCGAGCTGGAAGATGCGCCACACATCCAGGGACGTGACCGGCGAGCCGGCCTCGATCAGCGAGGCGACCACCTCGTCGTACTCGGGGCCCAGCTCCCTGCTCGAGTGAGACTCGTTGAGCAAGGCGGTGAGGGCCGTGTAGCGCTCGTTCTTCTTGGCCACGTCCGCGCCTTGACTCAGCAGGAATGCCACGATGGAGGCCTGACCGTTGCAGACGGCCACGTGGAGCGGAAGGTCGGACTCTCCGGGGATCTCGCGGTTGGCGTCGCCGCGGCCATGCACGAGCGAACGGACGGTCTCGAGTTTGCCTCCCTCGATGGCTTCCTTCAGCCTGGCTCCCCAGCGGGCCGGCATCCAGGCTGAAACCAGGAGGACGGCGGCGAGCGTTCCACTCGCCAGGGGCAGCATGCGCAGCGGGGACATCTCTCCGGCGGCGAGCGAGCGTCGCACGGCGATCACCGCCCCGGTGATGTTCAAGGGCAGGGGCGCCACCAGGAACACCAAGGCGACCAGGCCGAACGCGATGGCCCTCCCGCTGGGTACGAACGTCTCGTGCGCCTCGGGCACGGTGAAGCTCCACGCGAGCGCCAGCGCGGCTGGAGCGAACATGCCGAGGATGATCCACACGCCCTTATGGTGCAGCTCGGCGATCAAGTAGACCGCAGAGGCCACCAGCATGAGCAGGAAGGCCACGTAGGTCTGCCAGCTCTGGGACATCACGACGAAGCCGCTCATGGCTTCCGCTCCTGTCCTTCGCCGCACATCGACGCGCCCCCGTGTCGCGGGCCATCGTCACCGATCGTGCTCGATCCACTCCGGTCGTGCTGGCTACCTGCTTCATCCGCGGTTCGGTCAAGCGGCTGCCCTTGCTCAGAACTTGACGGCTGCGGTGGGGCCGTGGAGCGGGCGTGTCACGGGCGCCGCTACTCCTGGTGCTTCTTCTCCAGCTCCTTCTCGCACGCCGCGCCGAGGTAGCGGCCCGAGAAGGTGCCGCTGAAGGTCATGGCGTTGCCGCCGCCGGTCGCGTCCATCCTCATCGACCCCTTCACGTGCTCCG
>JBGQLS010000397.1:0-6072 GCA_041500205.1 Anaeromyxobacteraceae bacterium
CGAAGGAGGACTCGACGTGGATGAGGGCGAGCACCAGCAGGGGGTCGACGCTGGCCAGCTCCGCCTCGGCGACGATCGCTCGCGCCACGCGCCCGTGCACCGCCGGGGCGAGGCGAGGCATCCGCGCGGCCACCTGCGCGTGGATGTGCTCCGCGAGCCCGTTGGGCTCGTCGCAGTCCTGCTCCAGTGAGCCGGGTAGCGGGCTGCGTGGGGTTCCCCTCCCCCTGGAAGGGGAAGGGTCGGGGAGAGGGTCGAAGGTGGGCACGGCGAGAAGCCCCCTCACCCCGCCCTCTCCCCTGGCGGGGAAGAGGGAGAATCCGGCGGCGGGCGCGGGCCGTGGCGGCTCCTGTTCGGCGCTGCGCGCCAGGCCCCCCGTCTGCGGGAGGCTGCCTGCGCAGCTGGCCAGCGTCGCGACCGCGACCGCGGCCGCGACGTGCCTGCGCGCGATCGCGAGGAAGCGCGTCAGCTTCCGCCCCACCGTCCGGCGGGAGACGCCCAGGGCCGCCGCCAGCTCCCCTGGCTTCATTCCCTCCACGATCGCGCCGACCGCCACGGCCTGGGTCGCGGCGTCGAACCGCGGGAGGGCGGTCTCCAGGAGGGCGCGATCCGGATACGTCTCGGCCGCGACCGTGCGCTCGACGTCGCGGGCGGGTGGCGCTTGGTCCTCGCCGCCGTCCCCGCTCCCGCCGAGCTCGGCGATCTTCCTGGCGATGAGCGCCGCGTGCTCGGCCTCTTCCTGCTTCAGGCCCTGGAAGAAGGCGCGGACCCCGGGATCCACGATGTGCGGGATGGCCGCCCCGAAGAACTCGTAGGCGCGCCTCTCGGCGGCGAGCGAGACCTCGAGGGCCTCGCGAGCGGTCCGCGGCAGCTCGTCGTCGTCGACGTCGGGCGCCTCAACGCCCTCGTCCAGGACCGAGATCGCGATCCGCGGTGCGTGGTTTCGAAAGAGGGTGTCCCGGCGCGAGATGAGATCGCTCCGATGCTTCCCCTCGTTCACCACCATCATCCTGAAGACGTCGCCCGCGCCTCCCGGATCCTGGCCCAGCAACCGCGACAGCCGCTCGTAACGGACCTGAGCGTCCTCCTCGATCATGATCGCGAAGTCGAATGCACCTCGTAGGTCCAGCGCCGCGAAGTCGATCAAGGAGGCCATGGTGGTCCTTTCGCCGGGCTCCTCGAGGCTCGCATGAACCCGGCATGGCTCCAAGTAGGCACTCCGTTTGTAATCGGCAATCAGACGATAGACGTACGTCAATTGCCGCGCCGCAGGCACCATGTCCAGGTGTCATGCGCGGCCACCGGGAAGGAGGTCCGTGTCGCATGATCACCGACAGTGTACGCAGGAGACCACGCCGGCCGTGAGATGGGTCTCGTCGACCCCTTCGATCCGAACGGCTACGCCGTCGCGGCGCGCGCCCCCGGCTCGAGGGGAAGCTCGATCATGAACTCGGAGCCGCCGCCCTCGCGGCTCCGCACCTGGATCCTGCCGCCGTGGGCCTCCACCCCCTGGCGCGCCACCCACAGGCCGATCCCGAACCCGCCGTAGTGACGCACGGAGACGGCGCGCTCGAACCTCTCGAAGATGCGCCGCTGGTCCTCCGCGGAGATCCCGATCCCGCGATCGCGCACGATCAGAGAGGCCGTACCGGCCGTCTTGCCGACGGCGATCTCGATGGGCTTGCCGTCTCCGAACTTGACCGCGTTCGAGACGAGATTGGCGACGACCGTCTCGATGCGGAGGCGATCCCAGGTGCCGACCACCGCCGCGGGCGCGGTGAGGGTCAACACCGCCCCCGAACGCTCGACCATGACCTCCGCGCGGGCGACGACGGCGCCCACCAGCTCGCCGAGGTCCACCCGCTCGGGCGAGAGCTCGAGGCGACCGGACGTGACCCTGGCCACGTCGAGGAGGTTGTTGATGAGGACCGTCAGGCGGTCGACCTGCCGGACGATGGTCTCGCACTTCGACTGGACCTTCGCGTCGGAGAGAAGGGCCCTGGAATCCGATCTCGCCAGCCGCCGGAGGGTCGCGACCTGGAGCTCGAGCGCGGTGAGCGGGGTCTTGAGCTCGTGCGACGCGATGAGGAGGAACTCGTCGCGGGCCTGGACGGCTCGCTTGAGGTGCCGCTCGCTCTCCTCCAATCGGACCCGCTCGGCCCGGGCCTCGTCGGCGCGCTTCCGCTCCGTGATGTCCGTCGCCACGCAGCAGACGGCGTAGGGGACGCCGGCAGCGTCGAGGAGCGGGAACTTGAGCGAGATGTAGGTGTGGAGACCGTCGCCGCCGGGAATGGTCTCCTCCAGCTCCTGCGGCGCCCGAGCCTGCAAGACCTGGAGGTCGTCGCTGCGGAGCATGTGGGCCACGGCGCCAGGCAGGAGCTCCCCGTCCGCCTTCCCGAGGACCTGCTCGCGGCGGAGCCCGAACACCTTCTCGAACTGCCCGTTCACGAACAGGTACCGCCCCTCGGCGTCCTTCAGGTAGATGAGCGCGGTCGTCGCATCGAGAATGGTCCGCAGCTGCTCGCGAGCCCGGTCGATCTCCGCGTTCTGCGCGGCCAGGGTCTCGCTCAGGCCGAGCAGCCGCGCGTTGGCCTGATACGAGCGCAGCGTCATCTCGAAGGGAGACAGGCTCTCGGCGAAGAACTGGGACGCCATCTCCAGGGACGAACGGCCACCCACCTCCCCGGGCGGCAGGTCGAGCAGCGCCCCGTGGTGCATCATCGCCAGCTCGAGGATGCCCACGCCGGCGCTGGCGGCCCTGCGCCCGAGCTCGTAAGCGCGCGTGAGCGCGGCCTCGCCGGCGCCGCCGACGTAATCACGCAGCGCAGCGGCATACTCGAGCGCCAGTCTCTCCCGGACGGCGGGCTCATCGCTCCGGTTCATGCGCCCATTTCTTCATGGTGACGGTGGTGCCCTTTCCCAAGGCCGACACGAGCGTGAACTCGTCCATGAGCCGCCGGGCGCTGGACAGGCCGAGCCCGAGTCCTCTCCCCGTCGAGTAACCGTCCAGCATCGCAGCCTCGACGTCCCGGATCCCGGGTTCCTCGTCGCGCGCGACCACCACGACTCCGCGCCGTCTACCTTCCCTCGCTACCGAGAGAAGGATCTCTCCCTTCCCGGCGTGCAGGACGATGTTCCGCGCCAGCTCGGAGACGGCCGTGGCGATCGCCCCGGCCCCGCCCTCGCGAAAGCCTTCCCCGAGCGCCAGCTCGTGCGCGCGCCTCCGGGCCACGCCGACGTCCGACTCCTCACGGATGGGCACCCGGAGCTCGACTGGAGAGGTGGGGGAGCTCATGCCATGGATCCCTTCACGTCCCCGACGTCGCCGTTCTCCACGGCTCCCAGGTACCGCGCCACGACCACGAGCGCGTCGTCCGAACCCCTCGCGTACTCGGCGAGGATCGCGTCCGCCATCTCCTGCGGGCTCGCCTGCAGTCGAAGACCCGCGTTGAAGCCGCTGCGGATACCGTCGCTGGCCATGATGAGCGTGTCGCCGGGAGACACGGGGAGGCACGAGGTCCGCAGCTTCGGCACCTGGTAGCCGACGACCCCGCCCCGCTGCGAGATGGCCTCGCGCGCCGGATTCGCCGCTCGATCGACGCGCAGGAGGATCGCTTCCACGTTCCCGACGCCGGTCCAGGTCATCGAGGATTGCTGCGCGTCGAACGAGGCGAGGCTCATGACGGCGCCGCGGGTATTGTGCAGCGCTTCGTGGCAGCGCTGGACGAGCTCGGCGACGGGCTCGCAGGCGTGCGCCTCGAGGACCAGCGCCGCCGCCTTCGCCGCGGCGGCTGCCTCGCTACCGTGGCCCAGACCGTCGATGACGGCCACCAGGGCGCCGTGAGGGAACCCGGCCACGACGTGGACGTCCCCGGACTCGTGCTCGAGCGCCACGCCCGCCGAGCCCCACTCCAGGACGAGTCCTTCGTGGGAGCTTCCCGTCATCGGACCCACTTCTTCATGGTGATGGTGGTGCCCTTGCCCATCACGGTCGAGAGCTCGAACTCGTCCATCAGGCGCTTCGCTCCGGGCAGGCCCATCCCGAGGCTGTTCGCGGTCGAGTAGCCGTCTCGCATGGCCAGCTCGGGGTTCGCGATGCCGGGGCCCTCGTCCCGGGCCACGACCAGGACGCCCCGGCGGCCCCCGTTCTCGAGCGCCGCGAGGACCACCTCGCCGCGGCGCGCGTAGACGACGATGTTGCGCGCGACCTCCGAGATCGCCGTGGCGACGAGCGTCTGCTCGGTGGTCGAGAGACCGCTCGCCGCCGCGAGCTCGCGCCCTTTCTGGCGGGCGGTCACGATGTCGCCCTCGTGTTCGATGGGCACGGACGTCTCAACGGGCATCGCGACCACTCCCATGGTCTTGATTCACGAGGACGAGGCCCTCCTCGAGATCCAGGGCGGTGGGTACGCCCTCGAGCATCAGGCCGAGCTGGACCATCGCGAAGGCCACCTCGGGCTGGATCCCCACCACCACCGTCTTGGCTCCGCGCAGCCTCGCCGTGTAAGCGATGCCACGAATGGTGCGGGTAGCGAACGAGTCGAGGACGTCGAGCGCCGTCACGTCGATGATCACCGCGCGGGTCCGGAAGCGCCCCACCTTCTCGGCCAGGTCGTCGCGGAGCTGGACGAGCGCAGCGTCGGTTAGCGCCGCCTGCATCGAGGCGATGAGGACGTCGCCCTGCTTCAGGATAGGGACGCTCACGGGCGCGCCTCCACTACGCAGGTCGCGTCGTTCCGGCTTCTTCCGAGCGAACGACCCGGTAGCCGAGCAGGCGCTCCGCTTCCTCGATGCCTCCCTGGAGATCGCCCACCGTGTTGATCTTGCCCAGGTCGATCCCGAGCCCGACGAGCGCCTGCGCCACGTCCGAGGAGAGGCCGGACACGATCACCATCGCCCCCATCAGGCCCGCCGCCGTGACGGTCTGGATGAGGTGATTGGCCACCTTCGAGTCGATGGTGGCGACCCCGGTGACGTCCATCACGACGACCTTGGCGCGATTGGCGCGGATGGCGCGTAGCAGGCCGTCGGTGATGAGGCGGGCCCGGTGCGTGTCGATGACGCCGATGATGGGGAGCAGGAGCAGCCTGTCGCGGATCTGGAGGACGGGCGTCGAGAGCTCGCGGATGGCCTCCTGCTGGTTCCGCATCGTGCGCTCGCGCGCGAAGATGTACGTTTCGACGGCGAGCCCGATGTCCAGGAAGACGAGCTTCATGAGCGAGAGGAGGGCCGAGAAGGCCTTCGCCGGTTCGCCGGGAAACGCCTCCAGGATCCGGTTCGCCACCGAGCGGAGGTAGAAGTTGTACATCCCCAGGTACCACTTGGGAGCGAGGCCGACGCGCTCGTGAACAGTCCCGATGCGCAGCCGGTCCGCGACGTAGGCGGTGCCGTAGTCGCCCTCGGTCAGGCGCAGGAAGTACTCCTTCTGCTGCCGCTTGACGCGTTCGAGCAGCTTCGGGTCGCGGAAGAACGCCTTCGTCTCCTCGAAGGAGAGGAGATGCCGGTAGAATTCGTCGATGACGGGGGTCGCATACTTCTCGCCGATCGGGCCCAGGTCCCGGAGCCGGCTGGCGTCCTCGTCCTTGAACTCGAGGAACTCCTTGCGGCGAACGACCTCCTGCTCGTCGATCTCCATCTCGTGCGGGAACAGGTGGGTCATCGCCTTCGGCTTCACTTCGGCCATGGACTTGCCTCTCCTGGGGAGCACGCGAGGGTCGCAGCCAATGATTCACTGGCTCTGGCGAGCGCCGGAAGAAGCGCCGCCAGCGTGAGAAAAGCGCTGAGTGAGTAGCTGCTCATGCATCGACGAGCCGTGCTCAATCGGGGGGGCAGGCTCGAGGAGCATCAAGAACGGCGAGGGGCGAGTCAGAGTATCGAGCGATGATCGGCGAGAGGTGACCCTATGGACTCAAGACCTGTCGAAAATGCCTTCGGCTTCACTTCGGCCATGGACTTGCCTCTCCTGGGGAGCACGCGGGATTCGCAGCCAAAGGTTCAATGGCTCTGGCGAGCGCCGTGAGAAGCGCCGCCAGCGTGAGCAAAAGCGCTGAGTGAGTAGCTGCTCATGCATCGACG
>JBGQLS010000398.1:0-6072 GCA_041500205.1 Anaeromyxobacteraceae bacterium
AGAAACGCCACAAGACCTGTCGAAGAATGTAACCGCTCTGCAGCGTGGCCGAGGTGGGGCCCCGATGGGCTTTGCCCGGCGGGGCGGGGGCGGCCTGCGCCCCCGGGTACTCAGCCCTTGTGCTGGCGTCAGGGGACTCGACGCGGACGCGTGCGACCCACCGGAGCCACTGATCAACCGCGCGTGGAGATGACTTCCAGAAACGTGCACTGGCGGCGCGAGACGATGGCCCGAAGGCAGCGCGCGTAGCACATCGGGCCCCAGAGCCAGAGGATCGTGAGGGAGTGACGGAAGACGTCTCGGCTTGTGATCGTGCCCTGCACGAGACCAGGCACTGCATCTCCGATGCCGCATATTGGGCAGGCGTTCGCACCTGGACTCAAAGAGTTTTTCGCGGTGCCCTGTCCAGCGGTCATGGGCCGGCATGTCGAAACGACGGGAGACTGTCTGGTGTTCTTACAGACGCCCCCGAAAAAGCAGCCCCATTTCAGGAATGAAATACGCCTTTCAACTTTGAAACGACGGGACCTGGGTAATGACGATGTGAGATTCGTCTCACTTCCTTGAAAACACATGCTAATGTGTTGATCTGGCCTGGTGGCCTTCCCCTTGCTAAGCAATGGCCCGAAGCGCAACGCGGTCATCGAGGGGACCCCCCCGCGCCTCTCAATGGCCGTTGTTGCGCTTCTTTCTTTTGGGGCGGGCTCTCGAGCAGGCGCTTCTCTGCTCGCACACCCCTGGACTGGCTGCCCGAGAGCCTTACCCATTCCGCAATGCACGCGCGCTGTTCACTCTGCGTCTTGACGTAGCGCAATTCTGGCGTCCCGCGTTGTCGCTCGCCAGGTCGGCGCATTTACTGCCAAGGAGCGGCCGGATCGTCAGCGCCGGCCGACGCGTCGCTCCAGATCCTGCAGCGGGAGCTCGAAGACGACGGGCCTGCCGTGAGGGCAGCGCGCTTTGAAGTCGATGGCGTCGAGCCCGTCCAGCAGGGCCCTCGCCTCCTCGGCTCCGAGGTCCTGGTTCGCTCGCACCGCGCTGTGGCAAGCCATCGTCGCGAGCAGGTCGTGCATCGCTTCATCGAGCGCTCCGCCGCGCTCTACCTGCTCGAGCTGCTGGGCGAGATCCCGGAGGAGCGCCCCCAGATCGGCACCGCTCAACACCGCGGGCGCTCCTTTCACCGCAAAGGCCTCTCCGCCGAAGGGCTCCACATCGAGGCCGAGGGCGCGCAGCTCCTCGACCGTTCCCTCCAGGGCCCCTGCCAGGGCCGGCGGCAGGCTCACGATCTGCGGGACGAGCAGCGGCTGGACCGCGAGCTTGCGCGCCCGCCACGCTACTCTCAGGCGCTGGAAGAGAAGCCGCTCGTGGCTCGCATGCTGGTCGATCACGACCAGCGCGCCACCTGGCGCCTCGCACAGGAGGTAGGTGCGCGCGTGCTGACCGACGTAGCGCAAGGAGCCGAAATAGCCGGGGGCTCGCGCAGGCGCGGAGGCATCCTCGTCGCCTGGACGTGAGAGCGGAAACACGAACGCGCCGTTCGCGTCTGGCATCGCGTTGTCCGACGCCTCCCGGCCTTGTAGCGCGCGCGCCTCGGCGAGCACCGACTCGACCTCCTCCGCCGCGAGCGGCGCCCGGACCATGCCCAGCGGCGCGGACCCATTCGTCTCGGGAAGCCCGGCGGCCGACGGATGGCGCAGCCAGGGAGCCGTCCGCAGCGCGTCGGCCACGGCGTGAAACACCGCGTCGTATACGGCCCTGCCGTCCGCGAAGCGCACCTCGAGCTTCTGCGGGTGGACGTTCACGTCAACGCGCGAAGGTGGCATGTCGACGAACAGGATGCCTGCCGGGAAACGGCCGTGAGGGAGCGTGCCGGCATACGCGCGCAGGACCGCGTGGGCCGCACCGCGATCCCGGGCGTATCTGTCGTTCACGTAGAGATAGAGCGAACGGCCAGTCGCCTGCGAGTGATCGGGCGAGGTGACCATGCCGTGCACGCGCACGCCACCGCGCGCATGGTCGATGGGGACGAGGTTCGCGGCGGCGTCGCGGCCGAGGGCTGTCACGGCGCGATCGCGAAGGGAGGCGCCGGCGGGCGAGCCGAGCAAGACCCGGCCCGCGGAGCGCAGCGTGAATCCCACCTCGGTGTGAGCCAGCGCGAGCCGGATCACCGCCTCGCTCCCGTGGCCGGCTTCGCTGGGCGCGGAACGCATGAACTTACGGCGCGCCGGGGTGTTGAAGAAGAGGTCGCGCACCTCGACCGTCGTACCGCGCTGGCGGGCCACCGGGACGTCCTCGACCACGACGCCTCCCTCCACCAGCAGGCGGGTCCCGGCCTGGCCATCCTCGACCGGGCAGGTGTCGAGCCGCAGCCGCGCGACCGAAGCGATGGCGGGGAGCGCTTCGCCGCGAAAGCCGAGGGTCTCGATCGCGGCCAGGCCGGCCGCATCCTTCAGCTTCGACGTGGCGTGGCGCTCCAGGGCCAGGAGCGCGTCGTCGCGGTCCATGCCGCACCCGTCGTCCGCAACCCGCACCAGCGCCAGGCCACCCGCCTCCAGGTCGATCTGGACCTGGCGCGCGCCAGCGTCGAGCGCGTTCTCCACGAGCTCCTTCACGACCGAGGCCGGGCGCTCGACGACCTCGCCGGCGGCGATCTGGTTCACGAGCCCGGGAGGGAGGAGCTGGATGCGCGGCATGCGATGTCTCTATCACGCGGTTCGGACGGTTCGCCGAGGCGTCCTTCCGAGGCACCTTCGATTCACCGTTTGACGCGATGCGCGCGGGTGGGTATAGGCCCACGCATGACAGGGAGGCGGCCCAGGAAGAAGAGCGGCTCGAAGAAGGCAAAGGCACTTCCGCGAAGGAAAGCGGCGAGGCCCGCGCTCGGGAACGATCCGTTCGAGCGTGGCGCGGCTGTGCGTGAGCCAGCCCCCGCTCCTGTTCCCTTCCCCCTCTCCGGTGCAAGTGCTCCGACGGAGAGCCTGGACGCCAGTCCATCCCCGACCGAGCCCCTGCCGCCCCATGCGTCGGCGCAGCCTGACTGTCAGCCCCGCGGAGCGGCGGTCGAGGCGCAAGGGGCCGCCCCGAGCCCGGGAACGACGGCCGCAACGGTCACGGCCGCCCCGGACGTCACCTCGCTTCGCGCGCGCATCGGCGCCCTCGAGTCCCGGGTCGAGTCCGCTGCCGCGATCGCTTCGGCCCGCCTCCGCGAGCTGGCCCGCCAGGAGGCGTCGGGCGAACACGCAAGGGACCTGCTCCAGGCGTGGGCCGGCCTCCTGCCCGCCCTCCGCGAACGCGCGGGCGCCCTCGCCTCGCTGCGCACCGTGTTCACGAACAGTCGCGAGCTCGACGCCTTCGGCCTGGACCGCGAGCTGTTCGAGCGAGCGATGCCGTTCTTCGACTTCCTGTATTCCTCCTGGTGGCGCGTCGAGACGCGGCGGATCGAGCACGTACCGGCGGAGGGCCCGGTCATCGTCGTCGCGAATCACGGCGGTGCGCTCGCCTGGGACGCACTCGTGCTTCGCCTCGCCCTCCTGCGCGATCACCCCGCCCACCGCGACCTGCGTCCGCTCCTCGACGAGCACGCGCTCCGGACCCCCGTCGCGGGCACCATCGCGTCGCGGCTCGGCGCCGTGCCAGCCACGCCAGACAACGCGCTGCGCCTGCTCCACGAGGGCGGCGCCACGGCCGTGTTCCCCGAGGGAAGCCGCGTCGCGCGACGCCCATGGACGCAGCGCTACCGCGTCGAGCGCTTCGGGCGCGGCGGCTTCGTCAAGCTGGCGCTCCGCGCTGGCGCCGCCGTCGTCCCATGCGCCATCGTCGGCAGCGAGGAGACCAGCGCGCTCTTCGCGCGCCGCGGCTGGCTCGCCGACGCGCTCGGGATGCCTCTTCTCACCGCCGCGCCGGCGCTGCCCCTCGCGCCGTTCGGGATGGTCCCGTTGCCTTCGCGATGGTCCTTGCGCTTTGGCGAGCCCATCGACATGCGCGCGGCAGGGTCCGACGCAGCCGAGGATCCAGCGCGCGTCCTCGAGCTCACCGAGCTCGCCCGCGGCTCGTTGCAGCAGATGCTCGACGAAGACGTCGCGGCGCGGCGCTCGGTCTACCTCTAGCTAGAGCAGCGAACGGTTCGGCCCCCTCACCCTAACCCTCTGGGGGAGAGGGGAAAGGTACGGAATCAAAAGCATCTCTTACTGATCGCTGTTCTGGGAGACCTTGCTGAACCGCGCCGCCGGACCCTCCCCCTCCCGCCGCGCGCGACCGTTGGCCTCCAGGTGCTCGAGCAGGTGATACACCGTCTCGACGTCGCCCTCCCCCGCCGACGCCGCCACCTCGTCAGCCGTTCGTGGCGCGCCGGAGAGGGACGCAAGCACCCTACCCTGCATCGCCAGGATCGACGCCGCCGCCTTCTTGCCCGCCTCCACTCCGGGTTGGTGGTAGGCGTTGATGCCGACGAGCGACGCGTACAGGCCGACCGCGCGCTCGAAGAGCGCGATGAGCGCGCCCACCGTCCGGGCGTCGACGCGCCGCACGGTGATGGTCACCGATTCCCGGTCGTTCCCGTGGAGCGCCGCGCGCGTGCCGAGCAGGAAGCCGTGCAGGTAGTCACCAGGCGTCACGCCAGGCTCGACCTCCATCGGCGCTCCGCCCGCCTCCAGCACCCGCACGAACACGGCCAGGAAGTCGTTGGCGCCGTCCCGGAGTTGCTGCACGTACGCGTGCTGGTCGGTCGAGCCCTTGTTTCCGTAAACGGCCAGGCCCTGTTCCACCCGCCGATTCTCTCGATCGGCGGCCTTGCCGAGCGACTCCATCACGAGCTGCTGGAGGTAGCGGCTGAACAGGAGCAGCCGATCCTTGTAAGGCAGGATCACCATGGCGCGGCCGCCCTTGCCGCCGGTCGCGCGCAGCCACGCGAGCGCCAGCAGGGCGGCCGGGTTCCGCGGCCCGTCGTGGCGGCGCGTGGCCGCGTCACAGATGCGAGCCCCCTCCAGCAGCGCGTCCACGTCGAGGCCCTGCAGCGCCGCGGGGAGCAGCCCGACCGCGGAGGTCTCGCTGGTGCGGCCGCCGACCCAGTCCCACATGGGGAAGCGCGCTAACCATCCCTCGCGCGCGGCCACCTCGTCCATCTTGGAGCCCGCCCCCGTGATGGCCACGGCCTGCTTCGGAAACTCCAGGCCTGCCGCCTGCAGCGCCGCCTTGGCGGCCAACATCCCGTTCCGCGTTTCGGGCGTGCCGCCGCTCTTGGACGTCACCACCACCAGCGTCTCGCGGAACCGTGGGGCGAGTCCGCCCAGCACGCGCGCGAACCCCTCCGGATCGGTGTTGTCGAGGAAGCTCGGCGTCATCCGATCGCGCGCCGGATCCCCGAGCGCATCGGCCACGAACATGGGGCCGAGCGCGGAGCCGCCGATGCCGATGCAGAGGATCTGCGTGAAGCGGGAGCCGCCGGTAGGGCGAATGCGCCCGGCGTGGACGTCGGCCGCGAAGCCCTTCACGCGCTGCAGGGTATCCTCGATGTCGCGACGGATCTCGGAGGTCGGCGCACGGGCGGCGTCGCGCAGCCAGTAGTGGCCGACCATCCGCTGTTCGTCCGGGTTCGCGATCGCGCCCGCCTCGAGCGCGTCCATGGCCAGGAACGCCTGCTGCAGCTCGGGTGCCGAGCGCCGCAGGAAGTCCGCGTCGAGCCGCGTCCGGCTCGCATCGACGGAGAGGCCGAGGTCCGGGACCTCGCAGACCTGCTGTTTGTACCGTTCCCAGAGCTCTTGCGCGTTCAAGGGAGGACCTCCTCAGGCAGGTTCTACGGCGGCGACCGCTCCGGCGCCGCCCGGCGAGGATTGTGGTCCAGCTTCCGGCGTTCTGCACGACTTCGCGCTCGAGACCTGTCGAAGGATGTGATCGCTCTGCGGCGTGGCCGGGGTGGGGCCCCGATGGGCTTTGCCCGGCGGGGCGGGGGCGGCCTACGCCCCCGGCGACTCAGCGCGGTTCGGGGTCGCCTCCACCGCCTGGGCGGGCGCGTCCGCCACCGCCCCCCCGAAGGCGTCCCGGATGGCTGGCGGAGGCCTGCGCAGGTCGCTCACCACT
>JBGQLS010000399.1:0-6067 GCA_041500205.1 Anaeromyxobacteraceae bacterium
CTCCGGCCGAACCGGCACGATGACGTCGAGCCGTGCGCGCCCCACCTCGGAGCGCGCCGCGAGCGCGGCCGGCGGCGACCAGGTCGCGAGAGCCCGCGCCACGAGTGCCGGATCGCACCCACCCCCGTCGCCGCCCGGACGGCGTGCCGCTTCCATGACGACGCGACCATCGGCGAGGAGCAGCGCCAGCCGGTCGAATCCGCGGTGGTCGGCCACGGCCGCGAGGACCTCGCGGCCGTGCTCGACGAGCGCGGCGTCGAGGCCTCCGCGCACCACGCGCAGCGACACCGTGTGGACGAACGGGTACGAGGCGGCGAAAGCCGTCTCGTCCATCGCGGAGCGACGCCACTGCGCCAGCTCCTCCAGCTTCAGCGCAGCCACGCTTTCCAGCTCCGCCGCGCCGCGACGGCGCGCCTCGACGCGCATCGACTGCGCCGCGAGCGCGCCTGCGAGCGCGAGCGCGAGCAGGAGAAGGCCGAAGACCACGAGAGGCAACCGGCGTGGCCTCGGAACGAGATTCACGTCTTCCACGAGACCTGTCCCCGCCCGTGTCGCCACGTGCGTCCGCTTCGCGCTCTGCGCGTCCGTATCGGGAGCTGCGCCACCCGCGTCCAGTCACTTCCGATGTACCCGACCGCGTCGCCGGTCGCACGCTGAGCGCGATCCCGTGCCCCAGGGGCCTAGTTGGTCCTGATCCCTGTCACCAGGGGCAAGGTGGTCGGCCAGAACCAGTCCTTTCGAGCGCTTGCGGGCTCGGAGATGATCCTGCGATGGGCAGTGACCAACTGGTTCGGATGTCCCATAACCCATCGGAACTACGAGCCGGCCACATCTACTTTGCCCTTCGGAGCACGAATGTTGGGTCAGGGCCTACCCGCGCCGATGCCGTCCAGCGTCTACGTCCGCATCAAGCGCTGCAGCTCAGGCCGTTCGGCAGTGCTCGTGGTCCGCTTCTCGGCGTACCATTCGCCGATATGTCTCCGCGCGCCGCGGCCGCCTTCTCGATCGCGGCCCGCTGCATCGCATGATCTTGGCTAACGCGAACTGACTCGGATGTATGCCGCTACTCTCACGCACCTCTCCTCGTCGCGGGGTGCAACTCCCGCGGCCGCCCCTCGAACGCAGCGGCTCTAGCCATGGGGGAGATCCAGTTGGCGGGCGTCCGGGAGGTGAAGCGGGGCCCCTTTGCGCACGCGAAGCCGCCGCAGGCGCTCCATCATAAAATTGATGGTGGCGCCGCGGCGATCGCGGGGAAGCGCACGCAGGTGCTGCTCGAGCCCGTAGAACGCTGTGAGGGCCCGCTCGACGGCGACCTCGAGCTCGGTTGGCGGACGCTTCGGACGCACTCGTGTTACCGCCGGGTCGAACCCGAGCGAGCGTTGCCCTCCAGGAGGCGCGTCGGTGCCATTCGTCGTCGACTCGCTCCAGAAGCTGCCCATGGATCTCGAGGACCGACGCGCCGGCGTCGACGCCTGGATCCGCCTCCTCGAGAGGTTCCGCCACGAGCACGACGCCGCCGTGCTCCTCATCAGCGAGATCAAGCGCGACCAAAAGGGCCAGTACACGGCCCATGAGGCCGCCTTCAAGGAATCCGGAGGCATCGAGTACGCAGCCGATCTCGCGATGACGCTCACGCGTCCCGCTGCGGACGAGTACGCCGAGGCCTCGTCCACCCTCCGCATCGAGCTCGCGCGCGACAGCGACGAGGATCCGCGTGGCACGGTGGCGGCCTACCGTCCGCTGTTTCCCTTCTACGGGCTCGACGAGGTCGAGCCCGAGAGGCGTCCAGCGCGTACCCGCAACGGGGCGAGCTCACCGCGGCCCGAAAGGCCTCCGCTCCTGGGCGTCGCGGGTCGCTTCGATGCGGACGAGTAGCTGTCAGGGGGCCGCCGCTGCGCTCCGAGCGCCGGCGGGCCCAGCGACCCTCCCCTTGCGGTTATCTTCCAAGAAGACCGACGAGATCGATCTGATGCTCGACTCCGGGGTCCGAGAGCTCAACGAGGTCGAACGCCTGCTCGCCGGAGAGCCGGCGCACAGAAGTGAACTCCGGCGGCGGTTGCAGGAGGTTGCCCTCGACCGTCCAGGCACCCTCGGTCACGCTCGCAGCGAGCAGCTGTGGGCCCGAACGCGAGAAACCTGGAGGGAGGCCCACGCGCCGCTCATCGCCGCGCGCCGCGCGCTCATCGAGGCTGGCGTCGACGATCACCCGTCGCTTGTCGTCCTCCGGGCAGCGGTCGAAGAGCGCCTCGCGGAGGCGAGGAGCCTGGGCGAGGCAACCCCTTGGGCTGCGCCCGGTCCCGACGAGCGCGAGGGCGGACGAGGCGTGTCAGGGCTCCACTCTCTGGACGCGCTCGTCGCCGGGTACCTGGACGAGCTCGGGCGCGAGGGGAGCACCCTGCGCGCGGTGGGCCATCAGGCGGCCGAGGAGATACGCACGAGAGGTCGCGCCCGCTGGGCAAGCTGGGCTGCCGCACCGGGACAGGGACCGCCGCCGTGGGAACGCTGGCGAAACCGAGCCCTCTTCCCAACCATTCTGGCGCGCGTGCTCTGGCTGGGTCCAGGCTGGTCCGCGTCGCGCCGCAGGATCGCAGAACCATTGCAGAGGATGCACTGCTCCCGACCCGTCTCGTCGACCCGCTGCTTGCCCACCTCGCCCACCAGGGAGCGATCGTCGCCGGCACGGGGTCACGGTTCGCGCCCGCCGACCCAGCGGCCCGCGCGTTCATCGCCGAGGGGTGGCGCCGGTCGCGGCTCGCCAGCGAGAAGGGGCAGCGCGCCGCATCGGCAAGGGCACCGTGCTGAATAGCCCCAGACTAGCCCCTAACTCACGAACGAGGGGCTTGAGAGCGATTACGAGACGCGGGACCTGTTCCACCGAGGTCTTGTACGCCACGTCCTTCTCGACAACTGACCGGCTGCTTCGCAGGCAAGAGAGCGTTCGGCCGTTTTGGCGCTAGGAAAGAAGTCTTTACTTTAGCGACGAACTAGACAAGGATCCTTTACTAGCAACGATGGCGAGGATCACGGGCACATACGACCGCAAGATCGTCGGCGGCGAGGAGATCGCAGCCTTCATCCCGCACGGCCTCCCGCCAGCGGATCCGCCGCTCGAGCTCGACGCTCGGGCCAACGAGCTCCTAAGGGCCGCCATGCACGCCCTCTCCCGGCTCGAGCTCGCTGGCGAGATGGTGCCGTCGGTAGAGTGGTTCATCTACGCCTTCGTCCGCAAGGAGGCGGTGATCTCTTCTCAGATCGAGGGGACACAAGCGACGCTGGTGGACCTCCTCAACTACGAGGCCGGCGCGCGACCCGAGCCGGCCAGCGCTATCGACGTGCAGGAGGTGTGCAACTACCTCGAGGCGCTCACCTTCGCCCGCAAGCAGCTCAGCAGGAAGGATGGCTTGCCGCTCTCGGTCCGCCTGCTCAACGAGACGCACCACCGCCTGATGAAGGGGGTGAGGGGGACCGAGAAACAGCCCGGCGAGATCCGCCGCAGCCAGAACTGGATCGGCGGCACGCGGCCCGGCAACGCGGTCTACGTCCCACCACCGCCGCACGAGGTGCCACGCCTCCTCGGAGAGCTCGAGAAGTACCTGCACGCCGAGGACCCGTTGCCTCCGTTGGTCCGCGCGGGCCTCGCGCACGTGCAGTTCGAGACCATTCACCCGTACCTCGACGGGAACGGGCGCCTCGGCCGGCTCCTCGTGACCCTGCTCCTTGAGGAGTGGAAGCTACTCTTCCAGCCACTCCTCTACTTGAGCCTGTTCTTCAAGCGCCGCCGCGAGGACTATTACCGGGCGCTCAACCACGTCCGGACCGACGGCGATTGGGAGGGCTGGATCGCGTTCTTCCTCGAGGGAGTGGCGACCATCGCGGAGGAGGCGGTCCAGAGCGCGCGTGAGCTGTTCGCCCTGGTCAGCCGCGACCGCGGGCGGGTCATGACCGCCAGCAAGGCCTCTGTCGTCGCGTCGCGGTTGTTCGAGGAGCTCCCACGCCATCCCGTGGTTACGATCGTGGGCGCCGTGAAGCTGCTCGAGACCACCAAGCCGACCGCGGCCAAGGCCATAGCGCTCCTCGAGGAGGTCGGGGTCCTCACTGAGACCACCGGCCGGCGACGCGACCGCACATTCAGCTACGCGAAGTACCTCGATCGCCTCCGCGTTGGGACCGAGCTCGAGTGACGTGGTCGAGGTGGCCGGGACCGTACCTCGTCATCGCGCGCGCCGGACTGCGCGCTTGACCCGATCCACGGCCTTCTTGAGCCCGTCCTCGAGCTACGCGTCGAGGGGGCAGAAGGGCGGCACGCTCATCGACGAGTCGGCAGTGGACCTCGCCGAGCATGAACCCCCGGATGCGCGACCCGTCGTCGTACCGGCCCAAGGAGTGCCGGTGCGGCGGGCGGACGCTGCACGTCCATGGGCGGCGGGAGCGGAGGATGGTCGGTTCCGCCATAGCTGACGGGGGCTTGGGGACTGACGGTGATGGTGTTCCTGTGGGTGTCGTGCCTGGCTACGTGGCGGGTGTAATCCTGGCTCCCGACGCCGGCGCCCGCTGCGCATCACTCGACCGCGGTCGCGCATCCTCCCTGGTCTCAGGCCAGCAGCCCCGGAACTGGTTGCCACTCGCAACTTGACCGCTCGGCTCCTTCCATGCAACATGCGCATATGGTTGCCACTAGCAACTACAAGGACTCCGAGGCAGGAGCCCTCTTGCGAGAGGTTGCCCGGCTGCACGTACGGGCGCAGCGCGAACTCGTTCAGTGCTGCGACACGACGGTCGCACAGTGCCACATCCTGACCGAGCTGCAGCGCACCGGCCCGCTCCCGATCACGGAGCTCGGCCGACGGCTCGCGCTCCACAAGGGCTGGATCAGCCGAGGTGTCGCGTCGCTCGTCGACGAGGGCCTCCTGACGAGAAGTTCCGGACAGGAGGACGGGCGCGTGGTGGTCGTCGCGCTCTCCGCCTCGGGCGCGCGCCGCGTTCAGGAACTGAACCGCCGCCTCGACGCACAGGTAGGCCGGGTGCTGACCCGGATCCCATCACCCGAGCGGCGCCAGGTCGCCTCGGCCCTGAGGCTCCTTCGCGATGCTCTCCATGAGGAACTCGCCAGCGCGGCCGGTGTGGCCGCGGGACGCACACGTTCATTGAGGAGGTCAAAGCCATGAACGAGCATGAGGTGGTGTTTCGCTTTTCCGGTCCCGGCGACGAGCCGGCGCTGAAGGCGCTGCTCGAGTCGGCGGGCCTACCGACGCAGGACGTGGGCCACGGAGAGCAGGACTACATCCTGGCGCTCCGCGCCGGGCGAGTCGTCGGCACCGTCGGGCTCGAGAAGCACGGGCGAGCGGTGCTGCTGCGCTCTTTCGCGGTCGTCCCCGAGCTACGCGGCCACGGGCTCGGCTCGAGGCTCTACGACCGCATCCTCGCGCATGCGGTCCTGCGCGGCGCGGAGAGCGCCTATGTCCTCACCACCACCGCCGAGCGCTTCTGCACGGTGCGTGGGTTCGAGCGCGTCGACCGGGAGAGCGTCCCCGGGTGGCTCCGGGACACCGCTGAGTTCCGTTCTCTTTGCCCCTCGACAGCCGTCTGCATGCGGAGACCGCTCGAAACCGAGGCCAGGCACTTCCCGGCCGACGTGCTGCGCGTTCGCCCCGACGTCCCCGGCGCGGCGAAGTGGGCGGTAGCGCTCGAGCGAGCGATGCTCACCTACTTCGAGGTCGAGCCTCACTCGAAGTTCGAGGCTCATCGGCACGAGAGCGAACAGATCACGCTGGTGCTGGAAGGCGAGCTCTTCTTCGAGATTGCCGGCAAGCGGATGGCAGTTCGGGCGGGCGACGTGATCGCCATCCCCTCGAATGCCGAACACTCGGCGTGGACGGAAGAGCGCGTCGCGCGCGCAGTGGACGCATGGTCCCCCGTTCGGAGGGAGTACCTCACGTGAGCGCCCTCCTCGCTGCCACAATGAGTTCCTTCGACGGGGCGTAGGCGATTACGGCGCGCCGAGCGCGTCGGCGAGTTCCATGAGAAGCTTCGCGCCGCCGCCGGTCCACGCCCTGCCGTGCATGTAGGC
>JBGQLS010000400.1:0-6053 GCA_041500205.1 Anaeromyxobacteraceae bacterium
GCGCGTTGAGCACGGAGGTCTTCGCTCCCGACCCCGCGGTGATGCCGCCGTTGCTCGTCCACATGGTGATGTCGCCGCCCTGGAGCGTGAACACCCGCGAAGTGAAGAGCTCGATGCTCTGGTCGGCCATGATGCGGATGTCCCCGCCGCGCCGCGTCACCATGCCGCCGCCGCTCGACGTGTCGACGCTCTCCGATCCCACCGCCACCCGGCCGTGCGGCGCGAACACGGTGATGTCGCCCTGGGTCCAGGTCTCGACCTGCTTTCCGTTCAGGATGACGTCTCCGCGGACCGCGGGAGCCCCGGAGGGGTCAGCGGGGGCGAGAAGGCTCACGGCCCGGAAGCCGCGGTCGTAGCTGTGGAAACGTCGGCTCTGCGGGTCGTTGTACTCGATGCCGGCCGCCTTCAGCTCCGGAAAGTACACGCGGTCGAGGAGGAACAGCTCGCGCCGCGCCCGCGGCAGCGCGTTGAAGGCCGCGACCAGCTCCGCGCCGGCCAGCGCCGGCGAGAAGCCCAGCCCGGTCATGTACTCGGCCAACTCCGGCAGATAGGTCTGCGCCACCTTCTGCTTGTTGGCAGGGTCGAGATAGACGGCGGCGAAGCCGTCGTAGTCGACGCCGGCGGCCCCCGCGATGACATGGAGAGCGGCGGCCTTGGTGGACGGGAGCGTGAGATTGCCGCCCTTGATGTCGCCTCTCATCTGGATGAGGCCGCCTCCGGGGGCAGTTGGATCTGAAGTGAGCGGCGGAATGTGCTGCTGCACGTCCCGGCCGGCCTCGAGCAGGGCTGCGCCGTCCCCGTCCACCTGGAAGCTCACGTCGTAGATGTCGCGCCCCGCGCGGATCGACGACAGGTCGTTCGCCCCGTTGTTCTGGACCCTGTAAGTGCCCGCCATGACGTCCCGCCCGGCGAATAGGTCGAGCGGCTTCGGCAAGGTGAGGGTGGCCGCAGAACCCACGTTCCGATCCGGAAGACAGGAGCCGGACAGGTAGGCACAGATCGAGCCGTCGACAGCGTAGATGCGGACGGGGGCTTCGTCGCCGGCGTGGAGGGGGGCTCCCGAGCCCTTGAGAAGGTTACCGGTCGGGTATTTGTTTCCCAGTGCGGGGGTGTTGTTGGATTCGGTGGAGAACGCCGCCAGCGGTCCACGGCCAAATGTGGGCGCGATGTCCTCCATGGTGAGCGCCTTCAGCCCGATCCTCACGTCTCCCTTCGCGACCACCTCGAGCGTTCCACGGGCAGCGGGCGCCATGATCAGCGTGCTGGTGGCACCGAAAGGATCCTCGAGACGCACGTCCGAAGCGAGCGAGGTGAATCGGAGGGTGGGCGGCGCGCGAGAGAACATCTCATTCAATCCGCTGTTGCCGCTCATTGTTACGTTGTTGGATGCCTTGGCCTGGTTCACTGTCTTGTTCAATGGATCGGTCAGGTCCACGGATGCCCAGGGGTCGTTCGCGTACCGCACCTCTCCGCCGAGCGAGGTCGCCTCGAGCGCGGTTCGCTCCTGGTAGCCCCACCACGCCGACCCGGTGCCATTCTGGAGGTTCTCGCCGATCTGTCCCTGCCTCATCGGGTCGAAGGCGGCCTCGATCTCGACGGACGAGCCCGCCGTCACGGTCGCCGTGGCGTCCATGAGGGCGAACAGCGCGCCGACCGTCCTCTGGCTATTCAGCGCCGTGCCGACGGCTGAGCTGCTCCGCAGCGTGAGCGTCGCGTCGCTTGCCCTCACGCTCCCCCCGGCGCGCAGGTCCGCGCGGCCGCGGCCCAGCATGAAGAGTCCACCCCGGATGTCGCGGCCGGCCGACAGCTGGAGATCGCCGCCGCCGCGCACGTTCAATTGCCTGCCGTTCGCGACACTCCCGGTCGTCGTGGCGAGCTGGCCCGTGGTAGGGATCGAAACTTGAAGATTGCTGATGTCCTGACCAGCCTGGACCCGCACATTCCCGCCGCCCAGCGCACCTACGCCCTGCTCGAAGTTCTTGTAGACGATCGACCAGCTCGTCTGCTGTGTCACGGTCGCCGTGTTGTCTGTGCCCCAGCTGCTGCTGCCGTAACGGAAGAGCCAGGCCGAAGTCGTCTGCGACGGAAGCGGCGCGGTGATGTCGCGGCCCGCGCGAAGGTCGATGTCCCCGCCCTCGATCGGGAACTCGCCTGTGAGCATTCCGACGGGAGCACCGGCTACGGGGACGGTCCTCATACCCGCCGTGTAGATGACCGCGGCTGCCTTGCTCGCCAGGACCGGATCGCTGACGGTCCCGGGATCGACGAGCACCAGGTCCTGCCCTGCCCGGATGGAAATATCGCCGGTCCCGGTACGGATCACGGCTCCCGGCTGGAGCGTGATCTCGTTGCCGGCGTCCAAGGAGTAGCTCGAGGAGCGGCTCGGGGGCAGGAGGCTAGCCGCAGGATCGGCGCTCGCGAAGCCGTCACTCACCCTGGCCCGCACATCGATGTTTCCCGCCGCGACGAAGCCCAGGTAACCGGGTCCGACGGTGCCGTTCAGGGGGACGTCGGTTTGGATCGAGAGGTTACCGGCGCTCGTCACGACCATGCCGGCGCCGACCTGCAGGAGGTTGGTGAGGCCCGGGTCTGGGCTGGTGGCCGCGAGGCGGTTGTTGATCGCCTGGCTGTTTCCGAGCCAGCTCGTCGCGTCGCCCAGCATGGTACCGGGAAGCGCCGCGCTGCCGACCAGCGCCGTATCCACGATGCTGGCCTGGTAGTCGTGCATGCCCTGGATGATGACCTCGCGGGCGCCGCGGATGTCGCCCGCCAGTCGATCGACCGCTACGTCGACGCCGTCCCGAGGGGCTCGCACCACGACCGAGCCTCCGCCGTTCCTCGCGCCTGCGACGTCGATCACCGCCGTGGGGGTGACGTCGATGCGCGACAGACGCGGGTCGCTGCCCGTCGCGACGAGCTCCACCTTGCCGCTGGCGGGCTCGATGCCGCCGGCCTTCGCCTGCCCGGCGTGGGTGTCGATCGTGCCCGCCACGACCACGCCGCCCTCGCCGGCGACCTGGACCCGGCCGCCTTCGGGCCGCGTGCCCGAGCCGGCCGCTGCGATCGTGCCATCGACCCTCACCCGCCCACCGTCCGAGCGCAGGACGACCTCGTGCGCTGTGATGGTTTCCCCTGCGGCGAGCAGGATGTCTTGCGCGGCGCCCCGCAGCCGGAAGCTGCGGGACGCGTCGAAGCCGCCGCTCCTCTCTAGCCTGTCGTTTAGGCCCGAGAAGCCACCCGCCAGCCGGCCGGAGTCCAGGGCGAAGGAGCCCCCGCCGTGCTCGGCGCGCAGGGTCCCGTCCACGGTCGCAGAGCCCGCCCTCGCCGCGATCTCGATGGCCCCCGCGTCGTCGACCCGCGACGTGCCGGAGACGTCGAGCACCGCCCCTGAGGCGATGCCCACGTCACCCGCCACGGCCGAGAGCTTGATCGAGCCGCCGGGCGCGAACCGCTGCTGCCCCTGGAAGTCGACCGTCTTCCCGCTCACGTCGATCGACGCCGTCGATCCGAGCTGCACGGCACCGCCACGGGCGGTGGCCTCGAAGGTCCCGGCCGGCAGCGCGACCGATGTATCGAGGGAGACGCTGGCCGCATCGATGGTCACCCGCCCGCCGAGCGTGGTCACCGCGGGCTGCGTCCCGGCGGTCGGGTCCCGCGTCAGGTTGGCCGCACCATCCGCGTGCACGTCGTAGCCCGCGCCCGAGACGGCGCCGACCTGGGCGGTCCGGAGCGAGAGGTCGCCCGAGACGTCGAGGCTGCCCGCGCCCCGGGCCTCGATCGCGCCCGCCCTCCCTTGCAGCGCTCCATAGCCTACACGCACCCGGCCCGGCCCGAGGGCGAGGGTGTCCACGTCGAGCGCCAGGACGCCCGCTCCGCCCGACCCTGCGACGGCAGGTCCTGCGCTGTTGCGCAGCGTGAGCTCTCCGGCCGTGATCGTCGCGGTGCCGCTGGCCTGACCCTGCAGGAGCGGCGCGTCTAGCACCACCTTCTTCAAGGCGGCCGCGCCGGAAGCATCGCGGTTTCCGAGGCTCAGGTCGCCGTAGATGTCGACTTCCCTTCGGCCCTGGATGAAGAGGTCCGCCGATGACGCCAGCCGCGCAAGGGCGTCGACTCCCAGCGTCGTCCCCGGCGTCCCAGGGGGTGCGGCGCCCAAATTCACCTGGTCCGAGGAGACACCGAACTGCCGACCCGTCAGGACGGCGTCGGCCGCCAGCGCGATGTTCTTACTCGCGTCGAGCGACAGCGAGCCTTCGGTCGCGAGGCTCACCCCCCTGCCCACATTCACATTGCCGCCGGCGCCGGTCGTGTTCTTGCGCTGGACGTCGACGCGATCTCCGGTCGAGATGCGGAGCAGGGCGCCGTCGCCGGAGAGCTGAAGCGCGTTCGTGTCGCGCGACACGTCCCCGACGCCCCGGATCGCCGAGCCGTCCTTGATACTGACCGAGTCCGTGGCCACCAGGATGATCTCGGGGCCTTTCCAGGGCGCTGAGCCGACAATGTCCACCAGCACGTTGCTCGCGATCACCGTCACGGCTGTGCCGCTCGCCGTCGCCGCGCGCGTCCCGCCCAGGAGCACGCTGCCCGCGTCGAAGTTCGTGAGCGCCGTGGGGTCGAGGGCGAGGTAGCTGGCGTCCGGCGCGGCGCCTACCGCGATCTTCCCCGCTGCGATGTCGAGGTTGCCGAGGAGTCCGCCCGGCCCTGCCCCGAACTTGCCGGTGCCCTGCAGCTTGAGTCGCTGGGCGCTCAGGATGAGGCTCCCGCCGTCGAAGGGCGTCCGCGCGACGATGCCCGCCTCGTCCGCCAGCGCCCGGGAGGACTCGTTGAACGAGTAGGTGCTGAGCTGACTGTACTGGCTGAAGGTATCCTCCGGCATGACAACGAAGCGCTGGTAGGCGGGGTCGCGCACGTAGGCCCCTCCCTCCACCTGGTGGCCGCGGTAGCCGCTCGCCAGCACCGCCCCGTCCGGCCGGAGGCTCGTCGCCGGCGCGGATGCGAACGAGCCGCCGCCCACCACAGGCTGGACGAAGCGGCCGCCAGGGAGGAGCGCGTCGTGCGCCGGGAGCAGCGTGTACCAGCCATCCTCCAGCCCTGGAACGCCCTGCAGCTTGATCGCGTCGCCTACCTTGAGCTTCGCGTCGATGAGCCCGGGTGCGCCGCCCACCGGGGCCGGCCCGGCGCGCAAGCTGGGCAGCACGGCGAAGCCGTTCGAGGAGTCGAGGATGTCGTGCGAGCCCCCGTTGCCGGCCGCGAAGGAGTAGCCGCGGAGGTCACCGCCGCCCGAGACGTCGATCACGGCACCCTGCTGCACCGACACCGACGGTGCGTCGAGCCGCACCGACTTGGTCGGCGTCTGGCCGGCCTGGTCGTAGCCGAGGAAGGCTCCGCCCGTCTGGACCGAGCCGAACGCCACGGTGAGCCCGTCGAGCGAGGCGGACGTCACGCTACCGGGCAGGAGCGTCACGGATCCGGCCGCCTCGAGGCGGATCTGGCCCTGGGGGGCGCGCAGGACGCCACCCTGCTCGATGACGGGCGCCCGGAGCGTGAGCCGCTCGCCGAAGGAAAGCGGGACCGGCGCGGATCCGGATTGCTCGTTGCCTCTGACTGCGATCGAGACGTCCGACTTGACGAGAAAACCCGGATCGCCGTCCTGTCGATCCCCGTGGTTGGAGGGGTCTTGCAGGCGCGACATCACGTAGACCTGAGCTGCATCGAACTCGAGCGCGCCGTTCGAGAACAGGCCAGGGCTGGCAGTCGCGAAAGCCGTGCCCGAGTCATGGTCGGAGAGGCGGATGTCGCCGGTCGAGACGAAGCGCGCCGTCTTGAAGCCGCCGCAGGAACCACCCGAGGCGCAGCCCAGCGAGACCGAGCCGGTCACATCGATCAGATCGCCCACCACGGTCAGATCGCCATCGAGCACGGCCGCCTGGGGTTGCGTCAGGACATTGAGCGTCCCCTTGAGCTGGACGTACCCGGATTCGAGCCTCACCAGCGAGGCCGGGGTGCCGGGGACGGTGCCGATCACCGGCGAGGCCAAGACGAGCGAGCGGGGGGTA
>JBGQLS010000401.1:0-6051 GCA_041500205.1 Anaeromyxobacteraceae bacterium
TCCCGTCCTTCGCGCCCCAGTAGCGCGCGGCGGCGTCGATGACGTGGTCCACGCGCTCCGGAGTCGTGGTGAGTGCGAGCCCGTCCGACTTGAAGACGCACACGCGCCCCGTCCGCTCCTCGCACGTATCGGAGCGGAATCCTCCACCGCACCCCGCGAGCGCCAGCACCGCGATCACCGCACCGATCATCGTCTTTATGGGGTTCTCCCTCTCAGTGGGAAGTAGGCGCGGGGCATCCGCGCCTGAGATGCGTGGGGTTCGGGAGCGACCCTATCCCCGCGCCTACAAGGAAGAGGCTCGCACGGTTAGTCCGTGACGGTCCATCCTCGGCTCATGTGCAAGGCGAGGTGCGCGGCCGGCAACGAGCGGCATCCCTCGCGCCATCCTTTCGTCCCTCATGGCATGAGCTGCTGCATGTCTCCGGCGACCGCCGTCACGAAGCCGGCGCCCGCGGCGAGCCGGAGCTCCCGCACGGGGAAGCGGAAGCCGCGCGGCGTGGCGCCGAGGAGCGGGTCGTGCGAGAGCGAGAGGTGTGTCTTCGCCGTGCACACCGGCAGCGCCGAGAATCCGAGCCGCTCCAGCTCCGTGAGCTGCTGCGCGGCGGCGCGGGCGTACTCGACCGAGTCGGCTCCGTGGACGCGCGTTGCAAGGGCTGGCTCATGCTCCGCAGGAGGCGATGAGCCCGGCGCAGGAGATCACGCGGCGAGCAGCTCGGGGTGCGCGGCGAGGAGGGCTGCACCTCGCGCGACGGCGGTCTGCGGGTCGTCCTCGATGATGCAGGGCCGCTGGAAGGCCTGCGCCACCGCCGCCCTGACTTGAGGAACGTAGCTCGTGCCACCGATGAGGAGGACGGCGCCGAGGTCCTTGGCCTCCATGCCAGCCTCGCGCACGGTCTCGGCGGTCGCGCCCACGGAGCGCTCCACCAGCTCGCCCCACTGTGGCGCGAGGTGCTCCCGGCGGACCTGGTAATCGAGGTCCCGGACCGCGCCGGCGCCGTGTGCATCCTTCACCTGGAAACGCGCCTCCACGGAGGACGAGAGCGCGCGCTTCACCAGCTCGCACTGCCGCTGGACGCGGTCCCACAGGACGGCGTCGAGGGTGACGTCGACCGAGCGGGTGCGTTGGACGCCGTTCGCGATCCACCGGGCGAAGGTGAGGTCGAAGTCGTCCCCGCCCAGACAGTCGTCCCCGCCGGCGGATAGCACGCGGAGCTGCTTCGCCTGTCCCTGCACGATCGCGGCGTCGAACGTGCCGCCGCCGAAGTCGTAGACGAGCAGGGGAGCGGCGCCCCAGGAGGCGTTCCCTAGCCGCGCCACCGCGCCCGCACACGGTTCGGAGACGATGCGCAGCACCTCCAGGCCCGCGGTGCGCCCGGCGCGCACCATCGCCTCCCGCACCGCCTGCGTGGCCGCCACCGGGACCGTCAGCACCGCCTTGCCGATCCGACGCTGGAAGCGCGCCTCGGCGCGCTCGCGCAGGTAGCGGAGGATGAGCGCCGCTATCTCGGTGGCCGCGTGCTCGCCTGAGCGCACCACAACCGCCGCCTCTCCGTGCGGCTGGGCCTTGATCTTGAAAGCGGAGCAAGCGTCGAGAAGGCGGGCGGCGGGCGAGTCGGCGGCGCGGCCGACCAGGCGCTTGATGCCGAAGACGGTGTTGGCCGGATCGGAGGAGCGCAGGCGATCGGCTTCGGCGCCCACCAGGATCGGGCCGCTGCGCGGGAAGTGGACCACGCTCGGCACGCAAGCCTCGCCCCGGCTGTCGAGGGCGAAGTGCAGCCGCCCATTGATCACCGCGGCGGCCGACGAATAGCTCGTGCCGAGGTCGATGCCGAGGACGATCTCGGATGGCGCACCCATCCCACCTATATCGACCCTCTGTGCGCTCCGCCTCAAGTCCCTTCACCGCGTTCCAGCGCCGAGCGCGCACATGACCCCACCACCATCCTGATGGTGGCAGGTGTTCCGACCCGGGAGCTCGCGCGACAGGGCTTCGGGGCGGCGTCGCCGCGCTCCGCCAGTGCGCCGTCAGCGGAGCCCCACGATCCTCCCGTCCGGAGCGACGTCGATCGACTCGGCCGCCGGATGGGCGGGGAGTCCGGGCATGAGCTGCATGTCTCCGGCGACCGCCGTCACGAAGCCGGCGCCCGCGGCGAGCCGGAGCTCCCGCACGGGGAAGCGGAAGCCGCGCGGCGTGGCGCCGAGGAGCGGGTCGTGCGAGAGCGAGAGGTGCGTCTTCGCCATGCACACCGGCAGCGCCGAGAATCCGAGCTGCTCCAGCTCCGTGAGCTGCTGCGCGGCGGCCCGGGCGTACTCGACCGAGTCGGCTCCGTAGACGCGTGTCGCGAGCGCTTCGATCTTTCCGGCGAGCTTCAGGTCGTCGGGGTAGAGGAACCGGAAGCGGCTCCCGCCCGCGCGCACGGCTGCGCCCACCTCCCGGGCGAGTTCGAGCGCTCCCCCTCCTCCCTCCGCATAGTGCATCGCCGGCACCGCGGCCCGGGCACCCGCCGCCATGGCGGCCTCGCAGACGGCGTCGATCTCGGCCGGCTTGTCGGTCGCGAAGGCGTTCACCGCCACCACCACCGGCACCCGGAACTCGCGCAGGATGCGCAGGTGGTGCGCCAGGTTCTCGGCGCCGCGCCGCACCGCCTCCACGTCCTCTTCGTCGGGGGCTCGGGACGAGCGACCGTGGTGCTTGAGCGCCCGCACGGTGGCGACCAACACCGCCACGGCGGGCTCGAGCCCGCTCTGGCGGCACTTGATGTCGAAGAACTTCTCCGCGCCGAGGTCCGCGCCGAAGCCCGCCTCGGTGACGACCACCTCCGCGGCCCCGAGGGCAAACCGGTCCGCCATGACCGAGCTCGACCCCTGCGAGATGTTGCCGAAGGGGCCGGTGTGCATCAGGACCGGCGCGCCCTCGAGGGTCTGGACGAGGTTGGGCTTCGCGGCGTCCACGAGCAGCGCCGCCATCGCTCCAGCTGCCCGGAGATCCTCCAGCGTCACGGGCGTCCCGTCCTTGCGCCTCGCCACCACGATGCGGCCGAGGCGGCGGCGCAGGTCTGGCAGGTTCTGAGCCAGCGCGAGCAAGGCCATCACCTCCGACGCCGCCGTGATCACGAACGCGGTCTCGCGGACGGGCCCGTTCCCACGACCACCGAGACCGACCACCACGTCGCGCAGGACGCGGTCGTTCACGTCGAGCGCCCGGGGCCAGGAGATCGAACCGGGCTCGAGGCCGAGGGCGTTTCCGTGGTTCAGGTGGTTGTCCACGAGCGCCGCGGCGAGGTTGTGGGCCGCGGTGACGGCGTCGAAGTCGCCGGTGAGGTGGAGGTTGACGCGCTCCATGGGGACGACTTGCGCGCGCCCGCCGCCGCTCGCCCCGCCCTTCAGCCCGAACACCGGCCCGAGGGACGGCTGCCGGAGCGTCGCGACGGCCCGCGTGCCGAGGCGGCGGAGGGCGTCGACGAGCCCGATGGCGGTGGTGGTCTTGCCCTCGCCGTGGGGCGTGGGCGTGATCGCGGTGACGAGGACGAGGGCGCCCTGACGCTCCGGCGATCGCCCGAGCGCCTCCCAGCCGATCTTGGCGACGTGCCTGCCGTACGGCTCGATCTGATCCGGCCCCAGCCCCAGATCCGTGGCGACCACGGCGATGGGGCGGAGCTTCGCCGCCTGGGCGATCTCGAGGGAAGTGCGCATCTCGTCCTCCTGAGTCAACCCATTATGATGCGCCTCGCGCGCATAGCCAGGGCCCGGGCAAACGGACGCGCGTCGAAGAGACCGGCGCACCGGGCCCCTGCAGCTGGATGCCGCACGGCGGCGCCAGTCACCGCCGCCGCTGTGAGGTGATGTCCGGCACCTTGCGGCGCCTCGAGCGTCATTCCAAATGGGTTGCGCCACAGCAGTGCGCCCGCCGAGAAATCTGCGTCCGGGAGCCCGCCGCGGTACCTTCGGGCAAGTCGCCGCCCTTCGCGGAGCTCTGTCGCGCCATGAACTTCGTCTACGTCTCGCCGCATTTCCCGCCGAACTACTACCGATTCTGCGTGGAGCTGCGGCGCCTCGGGGCCGCCGTCCTCGGCGTGGCGGACGAGCCGTACGACCGGCTCAGGCCCGAGCTCCGGGAGGCGCTCAGCGAGTACTACGGAGTGGGAGACTTGCACGACTACGAGCAGGTCCTGCGCGCCTGTGGCCATTTCACCCACCGCTACGGAAAGATCGACCGCGTCGACTCCCACAGCGAGCACTGGCTCGAGCTGGAGGCCCGGTTGCGGACCGACTTCAACGTCTCCGGCCTGAAGCTCGGCGACGTGGCCGAGATCAAGCGGAAGTCGAGCATGAAGGAGCGGTTCCGGGCGGCGGGGGTGCCGGTGGCGCGCGGCGGCATCGCACGGACGCTGGAGGAGGGAGAGCGTCTCGCCGCCCAGGTCGGTTACCCCATGGTCGCGAAGCCCGACGTCGGCGTCGGCGCCTCGGGGACGTGGCGCATCGACGACGCCGTGGGTCTCGCCTCGTTCTTCGCGCGGAAGCCGCCCGTGGACTACGTCCTCGAGGAGTTCATCCCGGGTCGGCTCTTCAGCTTCGACGGCCTCACCGACCGCGCCGGCCGGATCGTCTTCTGCGCCTCGCACTTCTTCAGCCGGGGCATCATGGAGGCGGTGAACCAGGACGAGGACCTCTTCTACTACTCCCTGCGCGACATCCCTGCCGACGCCGAGGAGGCCGGAAGGAGGGCGGTCGGGGCGTTCGACCTACGCGAGCGCTTCTTCCACTTCGAGTTCTTCCGCACCTACCGGGACGACCGCGTGGTCGCCCTCGAGCTCAACGCCCGGCCGCCAGGCGGGCTCACCACCGACATGTTCAACTACGCGAACGACATCGACATCTACCGCGAGTGGGCGAGCGTCGTCGTGCGCGACCAGTTCACGGTGACGTGCTCGCGCAAGTACCACTCCGCCTGCATCGGCCGGAAGCATCGCAAGCGATACGCCCACTCGCACGAGGAGGTCCTGGCCGCCTTCGGGCACCTCATCCCGCACCACGAGTCGATCGACTCCGCCTTCCGCGCCGCCATCGGCGACTACTGCTACCTGGCGCGCTCCCCGGATCTCGAAGAGATCCTCGCCGCGGCGAGGTTCATCCAGGCGGTGAGCTGAAAGCGCTGACCGGTTGGAGTTAGCCCCGAGCCCGAGCCCGAGCCCGAAAGGACGGGCGCGGGCGCGTTCACGGGAATCAATGCAACCGAGCAGGGCTGTGACGCCGACACGCGCGGCGCGTGCGGCGCGGGTGTCCCCCGCGAAAACGCGGATACCGCGCGTCACCGGACGCGCCCACCCACGTCCACCGGCACATGCATCGGGCCGAAGTCGGCCAGCCCGTGCAGGCGCAGCTCCGCGCCCTGCAGGACCTCCGAGACGGACTCCGCGGCGCCGAGCAGCGAGATCCGGATCGGGATGGCGATGGTGGCGCGCCCACCGGGCGGCACGGCCACCAGCGGATGCGAGCCTCCCGCCACGACGTCGCGTTGCCCCACGCGCAGGCCGTAGGTGAGCGCGCCCACCGGGAGCGGAAACGTGTTCCGGTTCTCGATGCGCACCTTGAGATCGAGCGAGAGGGCGGAGAGCGAGCTCTCGCGCACGGAGATGCCCTCGATACCGATCGAAGGCGGCCGAGGGAGCGCCACGCGATCGCGGTGGTCGAAGGGGAGGTCGACGGTGCCGAGCGGCGAGCCGACGCCGGCGTTTCCGCTGATGCGGTAGGCGACCTCGGCGCGCGTGAGGAGCAGCTCCACGAACCCGGGGACGTCCTGCCAGCGCAGCCGTACCGGGATGGCGAAGGGTGTCGCGCCCTTGGCGCGGATCTGCACGCCCGCTGGCAGCTCTCCCTCCACGATCTGGCGGCCCTCCACCTCCAGCCGGTAACCCAGGTGCCGCAGGTCGAGACCGAAGTCGTTGGGGTTCTCCAGGCGGTAGTGGAGCGCGAGCGTGACGCCCTCGAGATCGAGCTGGTCTGCCGACCAGGACTCGTAGGCGAGCGTCGGGCGCGCGAACCCGGCTCCGA
>JBGQLS010000402.1:0-6049 GCA_041500205.1 Anaeromyxobacteraceae bacterium
ACGCGCAGGTGGCCGCGCGGATGCCTCGCCTCGCCCCGGCGGTGCACGGGCGCGTGGCGCGAGCGATCGTCGCCGAGGCGGAGCTGGCCAGCGTCGACCCCCTGCTGGTGCTCGCCCTCATCCACGTCGAGTCCTCCTTCGATCCGAGCGTCGTCTCCGAGGCTGGTGCCGTCGGACTCATGCAGCTCCTCGAGCCGACCATGCGCAGGGAGATGGCCCGCTCCGGGCTTCGCGTCGCCGATCCACTCGACCCGGTGGCGAACGTGCAGGCCGGGGTCCGCTACCTGCGCCGGCTCATCGACGCATTCGGCGGCGAGGTGGACGTCGCGCTCATGGCGTACAACGCCGGGCCGAGCCGGATCCGGGGACACCAGCGCCGCGGCGAGATCCCGAAGCGCTTCCGGGTCTATCCACGACGAGTGAATAACGAACTGGAGCGGCTGCGGCGGGCGATGGGCGCGCGCGCTACGCGCCTGGTCGCGACGAAGGGATCCGGTCCGCGTTCCCTGGGGTGATCGGGTCTCGGAGGATCGTCACCGCGAGGGATCACATGGCTCTCGCCGCCTTGGCCTCCGCGAGCGCCATCTCCTTCCACGCCTTCACGTCGCCGAAGGCCGCCAGCTTCTCCAGCACGGCCGTGGAATTGTCGCCCTTCTCGCCCGCGGCGTCGTGCGCGAGCGCGTCCGCGAGCATGATCACGGCGGTCATGTCGAAGCCGTTCTGCCCCGCGCGGTCGAGCGAGTGATGGAAGGCCGCGGGCTCGACGATGTCATGGGGGAGGTCCCACAGGCCGAGCAGGTACGCGCCGATCTCGGCGTGCGTCGCACCGAGCACCTCCTTCTCGGCCGCGAAGGAGGGAGCACCGGACCGGCGCGCCTCGTCCACCGCTCGCCAGTACGGTGCGTGGGCGCGGCTCATGAGGACGAGCTTCCCCGCGTCGTGGAGCAGGCCGGCCGCGAAGGCCACGTCGGGGTTGAGGGGCTTCGGCGCAAGCTTGCGCGCGAGGCGCGCGGTCAGGAGCGCGTGGCCCTCCATCTGCTCGAACGCTTTCTCGCCCGCGCCCCCGAAGCTCGCGAACACCTCCACCGTCAGGGCCAGGTGCCGCATCGTGTTGAACCCGAGGTGCGTGATGGCGGACTCGATGCTCGTGATGCGCTGGGCCAGGCCGCAGTACGCCGAGTTCACGAACTGCAGCACGCGCGTCGCCAGGCCCATGTCCCGCTTCACGATGGCGGCCAGCTTCTTGATCTCCACATTCGGATCGGAGAGCGCCGCCGTCAGCGCCTGGTAAACGCTGGGCGCGCTCGGGAGCGTGCCCAGTCCGCCCACTACCTTGCGGAGCTGGTCGTTCGCCAGCAGCGCCTGCAGGCCGAGCGCGCGGTCGATGACGGCGCGCAGCGCGTCCGCCCCGCACGGCTTCAAGAGGTACTGATGCGCCACCGAGGTGGCCCGCGCGACCGCCGCGAGATCGGCATACCCCGAGAGCACGATCCGGGCCACTTGCGGATAGCGCTTGCGCACCATCCCGAGCAGCGCGAGACCGTCGATCCCCGGCATGCGCATGTCGGTGACGATGACGTCGAAAGGCTTCCCGTCGAGCTCCGAGAGAGCCGCCTCGCCTCCAACCGCGAAGTGCATCTCCCAGCGGGCACGCTCGGAGCGGAGCACGTTGCGGAGGCCATCGAGGACGTCTGGCTCGTCGTCTACGAACAGGATGTGGTTCATGGCTGGCCTGCCACGCGGTGCTGCACGGCCTTGGTCGCCTGATCGCTGCCGGTGCTCATCCCTCCGTCGGTGTCCCCAGCGGCAGCCGGAGCGTGAAGCGCGCGCCGCCTGCCGGCAAGTTGGCGGCCTCCAGCGTGCCGCCGTGCGCCTCGGCGATCTGGCGGCTGACGTAGAGCCCCAGGCCGAGGCCGCCCAGGTGCCGTGCCGAGTCGGCGCGCTCGAACCTCTCGAAGATGCGCGGGAGATCGGACTCGAGGATGCCGGCGCCCCCGTCGGATACGGTCATGATCATATGCCCGCGCTCGGTCGATACACGAACCTCGATGGGCTTGCCCGCGGCATACTTGATCGCGTTCGAGAGGAGATTGCCGACCGCCTGCTCCACCCGCAGCTTGTCCCATTCCCCGTCGGCAGGCGCCTCCGTGTGCACCGTGAGCTCGCAGCCCGCGCGATTCGCGCTCTCGTGGAATGTCTCGACGATGTCGCGCACGGCGGTCGCCGCTCCGAAACGCTCCTTCTCGAGCTTGAAGCGTCCTGTCGTGATGCGCGAGACGTCGAGCAACGTCTCGATGAGCGTGCCCAGGCGCTCGCTGCTGCGGATGGCGCTCTCGATCTTCCGGGTGATGTCGGCGGGCGCCGAGCCACGCCGGTAGGCGCTCTGCAGCTGGAGGTGCAACGCCGTGAGCGGAGTCCGAAGCTCGTGCGAGGCGATGGAGAGGAACTCGTCGCGCAGCGTGACGGCCCTCTGCGCTGCGTCGTACAGGCGAGCCTTCTCGATGGCGCTCCCGGCTCGGCGCCCGATCTCCTCGGCGATGGCCAGGTCCTCGACGCCATACCGGCCTGGTTCGGATGAGGCGAGGGTGATCGCTCCCAGCACGCCGGCGCGAGAGTGCATGGGCACGACCATCGCCGAGCGGAGCCCCACTCCCTGCACGATCCCGGCGTCCCTGACCCACCCCGCCTCGAACGCGTCCGGGATCTCGGCGTACAGCTCCGGCTCACCGCTCCTCATCACGTTCGCGGGACCTCGCCTGGCGTCCCGCTCGGCAGACCACAGCGCCCAGGTCTGCCGGACCAGCTCGCCCTTCGCGGGATCCTCGTGGACGGCGGCGATCAGCCTTCGGCCGCCCACCTCGTCAGCGGCCTCGACCGCGCACCAGCCGCCGAGCTGCGCGACCAGGAGCTTCGCCAGGTCGGTGAGGGTTGTCTGGCAATCGAGCGAGGCGAAGAGCGTCTTGCTCGCCTCGGAGAGGATCTGGACCCTCCTCCTCGCCTCCTCGGCGACCCGGCGCGCTGCTCGCTCTTCCGCCAGGAGCCGGGTGCGCTCGGCGTAGTGCTGCCGCTCCACGGCGTGCAGGATCGCGCGCAGCAGCAGCGGTGCCGCGAGCCCCTTGATGAGGTAGTCCTGGGCGCCCTCGGCCACCGCACGCGGGCCGAGCCGCTCGTCCCACGACCCGGTGAGGACGACGATCGGCAGGTTCGGGAAGGCTGCATGGAGCCGGCGGACGCCGGTGAGCTCGGACGCGTCGGGCAGGGTCAGATCCAGGAGGACGGCGTCGAGCTCGCTCTCCGCGGCCCGCTCGAGGGCGTCCGAGATGCGCTCGACGTGGAGGAGGTCCACGCGGGTCTTCGTCTCGGCCAGCGCTTCCCGGATCAGGTCCGCGTCGCCCGGGTTGTCTTCGACGAGGAGGATCCGGAGTCCCGAGTCCGGTGCCGGCGTCACGGCCGGCGCGCGCGGCGAGTCATCCGGCTGGCCGGTCTCGCAGGGCCGGCCGCGCGCAGGGTCCTGCGCCTCGCCGCACGATCGGTCCCCCGCGGACGTGACGGCACGGGTTGGCTTGCTGGCGTGGCTCAAGGCGCGGTCCCGGGGGACACGGCGTGAAGCGATCTCCGCACCGGGACCCATATCACCATACGTGAGACGCCGTCGGCAGGCTCGCGACCTCGAGCCAGAATCGCGCCACCGCGGCGACCGAGGAGAGGAACCGGTCCAGATCGACGGGCTTCGTGACGAAGCAGTTCGCGTGCATGCGGTAGGTGTCGAGCAGGTCGCGCTCCGCCCGCGACGAGCTCAGCACGACGACCGGGATGTGCAGCAACGCAGGGTCGCGCTTCACGGAAGCGAGCACCTCGCGCCCGTCCACCCTGGGCAGGTTGAGATCGAGCAGGATGAGATCGGGCACCCGCTTCGCAGTCGCGCTGGCCTGCAAGGTCTCCAGGGCGACCGCGCCGTCCTGTGCGAAGGAGAGGTCGCACGGTAGATCGCGCAGGGCCTCGACGACGAGGTCGATGTCGCCCGGGTTGTCCTCGACGAGGAGCACCCGGAGGCGGGCGCCATGCCCGGGGCTCATTCCGCCGCCTTCGTTGCGACGCGCGGTAGCGTGAAGAAAAAGGTGGTGCCGTCCTCGCCACGCGGCGACTCGATCCAGATCCGGCCGCCGTGCCGCTCGATGACCTTCTTGCAGATGGAGAGCCCGATGCCTGTGCCCGGGTACTCGGCGCGCGTGTGCAGCCGCTGGAAGATGACGAAGACCCGGTCGGCGTACTGACCGTCGATCCCGATCCCGTTGTCGCGCACTGAGAAGCGCCACACGCCGTCGTGCGGCGCGGCGGACACGTGCACGCGCGGAGCGTACTCGGCGCGCCGGAACTTGATGGCGTTGCTGACCAGATTCTGGAACACCTGCGCGATCTGCCCCCCGTTCCCGACGACGGTCGGGAGCGGGTCCTGCGTGACCACGGCCCGGCTCTCCTCCAGCGCCGAGCGCAGGTTCGAGAGCGCCTGCGCGAGCGCCGCCCCGGTGTCGACAGTCCCGGGCGCCTCCTCCTGGCGGCCGATGCGGGAGTACTCGAGCAGACCGCCGATGAGGGCCTGCATGCGCTTCGCGCCCTCCACCGCGTACCGGATGTACTTGTCCGCCTGCTCGTCGACGTGGCCGTGGTACCGCTTCTCGAAGAGCTGCACGTAGCTCGAGACCATGCGGAGCGGCTCCTGGAGGTCGTGCGACGCGACGTAGGCGAACTGCTCCAGTTCGGCGTTGGAGCGGGCGAGCGCCGCGGTCTTCTCCACGAGCTCGCGCTCGGTCTGCAGGCGGTCGGCGATCTCCCGGCGCAGATCGACGTTCGCGCCCTCCACCTTGCTCTTCTCGGCGTCGAAGTCGTCGAGGAGGTTCAACATCGCCCTCTGCGTCGCCTCGAGGCGGGTCTTCTCCCCGCCGAAGTCGTCGAGGAGGTTCAACATCGCCTTCTGCGTGCCCTCGAGGCGGTCCTTTTCCTCGCCGAAGTCGTCGAGGACGTTCAGGATCGCCTTCTGCGTGTCGGCCTGGCGATCCTTCTCCTCGCCGAAGTCGGCGAGGATGTTCAGGATGGCCTTCGCGTAGTCTTGCGGGGTCGCGCTGGTGTCTTCGACGGAGAGGCTCACGTCGCGCTGGCGCGCGAAGGGGCTCACTCAAGGACCTCCGCCGGCAGCTTCTTCTTGAGATCTTCGATCTCCTTCTTCAGCTCGATCATCTTGAGCTCGCGGCCGACGGTCAGCCGCTGGAAGCGCTCCAGCTCGGCGAGGCGCTCCAGCTCCTTCGTGCGCTGGTCGGCGACCTCGGCCTCGGCGCGCTTCTGAGCGGTGACGTCGCGGGCGGCGGCGAAGACCCCTAGCACGTTCCCGCGCACGTCCTTGTACACCGAGGCGTTGTAGAGGACGTTCGTGTGCTGGCCGACCTTGTGGCGGATGGTGAGCGGGTAGTCCGTGACGGCGCCGCGCTCGAACACCTGCTTGTAGCCTTCACGCGCCTTCTCCGGCTGCGTGAAGTAGTCCGAGAAGTCGGTCCCGATGAGCCTGTCGCGGGGGATGCCGGTGACCTTGATGGTCGCCTCGTTCACGTCGGTGATCTTGCCCTCGGGGCTGATGGTGACGAGCGGGTCGAGCGAGGCTTCGACGAGGCTGCGCGCGTACTGGGAGGTCTGCTTCTGGGTGGTCACGTCGCGGGCGGCCGCGAAGACGCCGAGCACGTTCCCGCGCATGTCCTTGTACACGGAGGCGTTGTAGAGCACGTCGGTGAGCTTGCCGTCCCGGTGCCGGATGGTGAGCGGATAGTCGGAGACGGCTCCCTTCTCGAAGACCTCCTTGTAGCCCTCGCGCGCCTTCTCGGGCTCGGTGAAGTAGTCGGAGAAGTCGGCACCGATGAGCCTGTCCCGCAAGACACCGGTGACCTGGGCCGACGCCTCGTTCACGTCGGTGATCTTGCCCTCTGGGCTGATGGTGACGAGCGGGTCGAGCGAGGCCTCGATGAGGCTCCGGGCGTACTGGGAGGCTTGCTGCTGGACGGTC
>JBGQLS010000403.1:0-6048 GCA_041500205.1 Anaeromyxobacteraceae bacterium
AAGGGCGCAATCGCGAGATCGCGACGGCTCTGCCGGGGACCCTTGACCGCGCTCGTCGCGGTCAAGGGCGCAATCGCGAGATCGCGACGGCTCTGCCGGCGCGATCGAAGAAGTCGGGATCGGGTTCTGCGTCGCGTCTGACTCATCCGTCGTAGCGCGGGGGCTTGTCCCCCGCTGCTGGAGCAGATCGAGCTCCGTGCCAGGGAGGATGGATCGCAGCACGGCCTCCCACCGCTTGCGGCAGTCGTCTGGTGCGGCCTGCGAGAGGCGGGCGGCTTCCGCGAAGAAGCGTGCTCTCTCGGCAGGCTCGCCGGTGAGCGCTGCCAGTCGGTCGAGCGTGTCGCGCCGCTCGCTCGCGCGTCCGAGGATGGATTGGAGCCTGTCGAGCTGGCGCAGCGCGCCGGCGTCGTCCGGCACGAGAAGGAGGACCGCCTGGAGGTGGTCGACCGCGCGGGCCGGGTCGCTGCCGGCGCAGTCCTCGGCGTGTCGCGCCAGCGCGCGATGCGCGCGGAGCAGGCGCGGTGCCGCGCCGTCCTCGGCGGGATCCAGGAGCGTGAGCAGCTTCTCGTAGTGACCCGCCGCCTCCGCCTGTTGACCCAGGGCGGCGGCGATGCGCGCGGCGCGCTCCTCGGCCCCGGCGGACGGTGCCAGCGCGCACGCCTCGCGGCAGCGGAGGAGGGCGTTCTCCGGGTGCCCGGCGCGCTCCCACAAGTCGGCGATCTGGAGCGCCGCCGCCGCGGCGGCGGGCTGGTCTCCACGGGCGAGCGCGAGCTCGCGGAGTCGGTCCAGTGCCCGAACGGCGCGCAGGTGCTCTCCGGCGTCCGCGCAGGCCTGCACCACCGCGGTGAGCGCTGCTGCGTCGGAAGGTCCGAGCCGGAGCGCGTGATCGAGGTGCAGGCGAGCCGCGGGTGGGTCGCTCGCGAGGAGGAGCGTCCCCAGGCGCGCGTGCGCCACGGCCTTCTCGCCGGGAGCGGGCGCATAGGCGGCGAGCCTCCTGCAGGCCCGGAGCAGTCCCTCGCGATCGGCCCGTTCACCCAGTGCCATCAGCGCGCGCAGCGCTGGAAGGTGGTCTCGCCGGAGGGCGAGAGCGGTCTCGACGGCGCGCGCCTGGGCTTCGGGGTCGGCATCCACTCCGAGCGCGAGGCAGGCATCGGCGGCCTCGAGCGCAGCCCACTCCTCGTCGCGGCGCGCGGCGGCGGCCGCGAGGTCGGCCAGCGCACGTGCCGCCAGGGAGCGCTCGCCACGCGCGGCGCGTACCTGGGCCACGGCGGCGAGCGCGGCAGGGAAGTCCTTCTTGCGCCCGAGCACGGAGGCCGCGAGCTCGAGCGCCTGATCGTGAAAGGCGCTGTCGGCGGCGAGGAGGGCGAGGAGCCGCGACGCGCCGAATGGATGCGTGGCGGCGGCCTCGCCGAGCCCGAGGTAGACGTCGCGCGCGCGACCCACGTCGCCGGAGGCGAGGTGGCGCTCGCCCTCGGCGAAGGCGCGCGCGCCCTCGACCGCGGCCAGCAGATCGGGATCGGACGGCGCCAGGGCCGCGGCGCCCGCGCGATCCCAAGCGAGCAGGAGCTTGCCGGGGAGGATCTCGGCCGTCGCGAGGAGGGCCGCCTTGGCGCGCGGGACCTTCCAGCCGCGGGCGGGGAGGAGCCGCCTCAGGAGGGCCGGAAGCGGCTCCGGGAAGAGCGCCCCGCCCTCGGCGCGCGCGAGGCTCCCGGCGGCCCTGGCCACGAGCGAGGGGATCGTGGCGGCGCAAACGGTGGTCGGTGCGTACACGCGCGGTTCGTAGACGAGGACCTCGAGCCCCTGCTCGCCGGCCGGAAGGACCGCCGCCTTGAACGTGAAGCGGGCGCCGCCCTCGAGCGCCCCCGCTCCCTCGGCGAAGCAGGCGCGCAGCGTGAGGGTGAGCGAGGCGATCCCGGAGCCCGGCAGCTTTAGGCGCGCGAGGAGCGCGACCAGGCCCGCGTCCGCGACAGAGATCTCCAGCCGGTCGAGCTCGCACAGCCGGTGGCGGAACTGCGCCACGCCTCCGCCGACCTCGAATGGCAAGGACACGCCGGGGACCTCCATCGCGAGGTCCACCAGATCGACGCCCGGCGCGAGCGGCTGAGGCAGTAGCGCGACGAACGCGCCCCCGCGCTCGAGCCGGAGCTCGAATCCAGCGCCGCGTGCCGGTCTTGACGCGCTTCTGCTCTCGCCCATGGGGGGCTAATCCTATCGGAGGTTGGGCCGGAGGGCGAAGGTCCGAGGGCCGATATCGGTGAGCGCGCGTCCGCGACCCGAGTCGTCGGGTGGAAGACGACCCAGCGGCGCGCAGGGCAGGAGCGGGAGAACCACCCGATGCTCCGCCCCGGGCGCCAAGCGTGGGCGGAGCACTACTGCCCGGCGGCCTGTCCCTGCGCAACCTCGGCGGTGCCACGCCGGTGCACGTAGACCGTCCGCCGTGCCTGGAACTCGTCGTCCTCGCGCGCGAAGACCGTGACGACGTTGTTGCCGGGCTTGAGGGGCACGTCGGCTGCGAAGTCCATCCTGGAGGAGCCGCCCGCTTCAGGGACGACCTTGAAGAAGACCTTCTGCTCGTTAGCGAAGATGAAGACGTCGCGCAGCCTGGTACGGGCGCCGGAGACGCCGGGGGGAACCGAGGCTGAGCCCTCGATGTGGATCTTCTCGCTCACCACCACCGGCCCGCCGCGCGCGGGATCGGGCGTGAGCACGATGCGAGGCGGCACGCGCTGCCAGATCTCGGGGACGATCCCGGAGGCCTTCGCGCCGCGCGCCGGCTCGACGTCGGCGCCTGAGGCGAACGCGACCCGGCCCTTCTGCCACTCCACCCTCACCATGTCGCCCGCGCGGCCGGTGACGGGGAGGACGGCACCGCGCTTCGCGAGGGCGATGGGCGGCGAGTCGGCGGACGCGCCAGCGTGCAAGAGCGCCTGCAGCGCGGTCACCTTCACAGACCCCGAGGCGACGGTGGCCCCCTTGCTGCCGTCCGCCGCGACGGGGATCTCGATGCGCTCCGATACGAATTCGTCGAGCTTCTCGTCCACCACCATCACCCGCAGAGGCACCTGGTCGGCCTTGAGGCCCTTCTTCACCTCGAGTTGAAGCAGGGCGCTCTTCACTTCTCCCGGCTTCACTGTCCCGAGCACCACGCGGCCCTTCTTGATGAAGACCTTCTCGTCCCCCAGGTTCTTGAGCGAAACGTAGGTCTTGTCGCCGGACGCGCCGGGCCCCTCGTTCCTCACGTCCACGCGCAGCGAGATCTCCTCACCGCGCTGGACCAGCCCGTCGCCGTTGCCCGAGGCCTGGTCCTCCACCTGGGTGGAGAAGGCGAACGTCGGCTTGGGGGCCTCGAGCACGTCGAGCGAGGTGAGGGCGTCGGGGGGAGCGCGGCCCCCCTCTTCCTCGAAGTGGAGGCGCACCTCGTCGTGCCGGCTGTCGAGACCCTTGGGGAGCTTCACCGGCACGGTCCAGGTCTTCTTCTCACCTGGCCTGACCAGGCCGAACAGGAACTCGCGCCGATCGAAGAGCGGCGCCTTGTCGGCGAGCGCCCACGCGCGCAGCCGGCGCATCGGGCCGTCGCCCTTGTTCTCGACAGTGACCATCCAGGGGAGCGTCTCGCCCGCGGCGAGGAGCTTCCCGGGAGGAGGCGAGACCGTCACCACCGGGCGCGGCGTGCCGTTGGCGGGGCCCGAGGACCAGTCGACGCCGAGCGCCTGGAGCTTGCTCTCGAGGCGGGCCTCCTCCTCGACCTGCCGCTCCGCGGCGAAGCCCTTGGCAGCCTGCAGGATGCGCGATCGATCCGCGAAGGGCGCGCGTGCGAGCAGGTCGTGGGCGAACCGGATCTGGTAGTCCTCGACCAGCTCGTCGGGGTTCGCCTCGGCGTCCTCGTCCTCCTGCTGCTCGGGCGTGAGCTCGTCGACGCCTGCCTCGGCGTGGGCGCGCGCGACCGCGTCCCGCTTCTCGTCGAGCTTGATGGCCTTGGCGACCAGGTCCTCCTTCTCGTCGAGCAGGTAGCGCAGCTCGAGCGAGGCCTTCTCGGTGCGGTTCCGCCGCTCCTGGGCGCGCTTCTCGATCTCGACCTGGGTGAGCTGCGCATCCGCTGGATTCGAGAAGTGCTTTTCGAGATCCACCTCGCCCAGGACACGCGGGGGCGCGAAGTAGTTCACCGCGTCCTTGAGGGCGCGGCCGGGGAGCAGGAGCACGTCGGGCGTGACCCCGACTTCCTGGATCGAGACGTCTCCCGGGGTCAGGTATTGCGCGATGGTGAGCTTGAGCGCGGACTCCTCGGTCGGCTTGGCCGGGTCGGAGAAGTCGTACAGCACCTGGACTGAGCCCTTCCCGAAGGTCTGGCGGCCGATGACGAGCGCGCGGTTGTTGTTCTTGAGCGCGCCGGCCACGATCTCGCTGGCCGAGGCGGAGTTGTTGTTGACGATGACGACGAGCGGCAGCGCGGTGAGGTCGTCGCGATCGGCGTGCGCCTCCTTCACCTCGTGCATCTTCATGCCCTCGCCGACCGTCTTCACGATGACGCCCTCGGAGAGGAACAGGTCGGAGACGCTGATGGCCTGCTCGAGGAGGCCGCCCGGGTTGCCACGCAGGTCGAGCACGAGCCCCTTGAGTTGCCCGCCCGACTGCGCCTTCTGCTGCGCGATGGCGGCCGAGAGGTCGCGGGTGGTGTTGGCGGAGAACTGCGAGAGCTTCACGTAGCCGATCCCGCCGGCGAGGAGCTTCGCCTGCGGGACGGTCTCGACGCTGATGATCTCGCGTGCGAGGTCGAAGCGGTGCGCCTCGGTCCAGCCGACGCGCTGGATGGTGATGGCGACCCGGGTGGCTGGGCGGCCTCGCAGGTGGTCCACCGCGTCCTGCAGGTCCATGTTGACGGTCGACTGCTCGCCGATCTTGGTGATGACGTCCTTGGGCTTGACGCCCGCCCTCTGCGCGGGCGTCCCCTTGAGGACGCGGACGACGATGAGGTTCCCGTCGCGCATCGCGATGACGAAGCCCAGGCCGCCGAACTCGCCCTTCGTCTGGAGCCTCATCTCGCGGAACATCTTCGGCTCGAGCAGGATCGAGTGCGGATCGAGCGTGGAGAGCATGCCGTTCGTCGCGGCGTACTCGATCTCGCGCAGGTTCTTGTGGGCGACGAGATGCTGCTGGATGAAGGCGGCCGCCTCGCCCATCACCGCCCGCACCTTGAAGATGCTGTCCACCCCCGAGAGATCGATGGGGCGGCTCGCCGAGCCGACGGTCAGCGTGAGCTTGCCCGATTTCGCGCTGCCTTCGACCATGACCTCGGCCACGGTCTTCTCGATCATCTCGAGCGACGCGACCACCATCGCTTTGGGGTCGATGCGCTTCGGTTCGACGTAGTTCTCCGACACGTAGTGAATAGCCCGCGAGAAGACGGGGAGCGCGTCGAGGGGGTAGTCGGAATCAGCGTCCTTGCCCGGATCGCGCGAGCGCAGGGCGGCGGCGCGGGGCTCGGCGTCAGCCTTGCTGAAGAGGACGTAAGTGAAGCCGGAAGCGACCGCGAGCGACAACGCTACGGGCGCCAGGAAGCGGGTGGAGCTGATCATGTGCGGGCGCCGTGGCTCGTCTTCAAGGAGGACCTACCGTATCGAGAATAGGGTGGTGAGGTGGGGCACGCAAGCGATATGGGCGAGGACCCCCGTTGCCTTGCCGGGCAGAAAGATCCGTGTCCCCGGATACTTGCCAACAGCGAAGCCGTGTAGGTTCTTCCCGGGGCGGGTCTCCTTGAACGAGCCGAAAGACGGGCTCGGGCTCGGAACGGGCCGGTCACCGGACCACCGCCACCCGAAACACGACCGTGAGCCCGACCCCGGGGCGTCCGCGCCGGCGCGGGGTACGCGCGGCGCGTGTCGGACGCTCGGAGGAGAGTTGCATAACTGATAATGCTCGCGTTCCTGCGCCGACACCCGCACCTCGCCGTCTTCGGCGGTTACCTCGCCTTGGCGGTGGCGGCCACCTGGCCGCTCGTCCCACGCTTCACGACCGCCATCGGTGGCGATCTGGGCGACGCCTGGCAGACGC
>JBGQLS010000404.1:0-6042 GCA_041500205.1 Anaeromyxobacteraceae bacterium
CGGATGGCCCAGGACTCGCCCGCGTAGACGTACCCCGCCCACGCCAGGGCGACGGTCCCGGGCAGGAAGAAGAGCAGGTACAGCACCAGGTCGATCGACGCCTGGACGCGCGGCGCGAAGAACCCGTAGAGCACGTCGCCCCGGACGTGCCCCGACTTCGCGAGCGTGTAGGCGCCGCTCATCATGAAGAGCGTGCCGTACATCTGGATCTGCGCGTCGAACACCCACGCGTGCGGCGCGTCGAGGAACCGGCGCGAGAGCACCTCCCAGGTGATGAGGAGCGTGAGCCCGACGATGAGCCAGGAGAAGAGGTGGCCGACGAACGTGCTGATCTTGTCGATGAAGAGGAGGATCTTCTGCATCGGCGGACCCGGTCCGGCGGGCAGCGGGCCGGTCACGCGGCGCCTGGCGCGCGACCAGCCGAGGTGGAGGTCGCTACGCCTTCTTCGGGGCGAAGAAGTGATGGTAGGCCATCTTGAAGTCGACGTTCGTGTCGTACTGCCAGCGGCAGGCGCGCTGCGCGAAGGCACGCTGCGACTCGAGCACCTTCTTGAACATCGGGTTCTCGGCGGCCTTCTTCTCGATGATCTTGTCCCAGACCTCGAGCTGCCGCTTCAGGATGGCGTCGGGCGTCTTGTAGAACTTGACGCCCTGCTTCGCCTGCATTTCCTGGTAGTCCGTCGAGTAGCGGTCGATCGCCTTCCAGGACATGTCGGCGGACGCCGCATGCACGGCGTACTTGATGATGTTCTTCAGATCCGGGGGCAGCGACTCGTACCTTGCGCTGTTGAACAGGACCTCGAACTGCTCCGTCGACTGGTGGAAGCTTTGCAGCATGCAGACCTTCGAGACGTCGGGGAACCCCAGCGCGCGGTCGGAGGACGCGTTGTTGAACTCGGCGGCGTCGAGGAGGCCTCGGTCCAGGGCCGGTACGATCTCTGCTCCCGGCAGGGCGTTCACCGCCGCGCCGAGGCCGGTGAAGATGTCGATGGAGAGCCCGACGGTGCGATACTTGAGCCCCTTGAATTCCTCGGTCTTCGAGACCGGCTTCTTGAACCAGCCCAGCGGTTGCGTCGGCATCGGTCCGTAGACGAAGGACACGACGTTGGCGTTGATCGACTGGTAGGTCTCCCGCAGGAGCTGCGCGCCGCCGCCGTAGTTGTGCCAGGCGAGGACCATGTTCGCGTCCATGCCGAAGGCCGGGCCTGATCCCCACAGCGCGAAGGCCGGGCTCTTCCCGTACCAGTAGGCGAGGACGCCGTGGCCCCCGTCGAGCGTCCCCTTCGAGACCGCGTCGAGGAGGTCGAACGGCTTCACCACCGCACCGGCCGGCAGCACCTCGATCTTGAGGCGGCCGCCCGACATCTCGTTCACCTTCTTCGCGTAGTCGAGGGCGTACTCGTGGAAGATGTCCTTCGTGGGCCAGGTGCTCTGCCACCGCATGGTGATGGGCGCCTGGGCGACGTGGATGGTGGGGAGGGCCGCCACGGCCGCTCCCGCCGCCCCGACGGCGGCCTTGCGCAGGAAGTCCCGGCGGGAGGTGCGCACCTTGACCTGAGCTGGATTGGTCCGCTCTTTTCTCATGTTTGCTCCTCGAGTGGAGAGAAGGAGCAGGCTCTATTCCGTCTTCGCGCCGCAGCAGCAACCATCGTCCGGGTGCAACCTCCCCGTCACGCGCCGCCAAGCGCACGAGGAGTCCGGACCGTTCCTCGACGGCCCTCCTTCGCGCCCGCCGTGAGCGCCTGATCCTCAGGCGCCCGGTCTCAGGAACACGGCCCCGAATGGCGGGAGCGTGAGCGGCAACGACCATGGCCTACCGTGCCACGGCGCCGGCTCTGCCTCGCGGCCGCCCATGTTGCCCCAGCCGTCGCCGCCATAGACGTGCGCGTCGCTGTTGAGCAGCTCCCGCCAGAGGCCTGGTGAGGGGACGCCCACGCGATAGTCGCCCCGAGGGACGGGCGTGAAGTTGAGGGCCACCAGGATGGGGGCGTCGTTCACGCCGCCCCGGCGCAGGAGCGCCAGCACGCTGTTCTCGGCGTCGTTGCAATCCACCCATTCGAAGCCGCCGGGATCGCAATCGCCTGCGTGGAGAGCGCGCTCTGCGCGCAGGAGCCGATTGAGGTCACGCACCCAGGCCTGCACTCCTGCGTGCCGATCCACGCCGAGCAGATGCCAATCGAGGCTGCGGTCGTGGCTCCACTCGCGCCCCTGTCCGAACTCGCCGCCCATGAAGAGCAGCTTCTTCCCCTGCTGGGCGTACATGTACGCGAACAGCAGCCGGAGCTGCGCGAACTTTTGCCGGTCCTGACCGGCCATCTTCTCGAGGAGCGATCCCTTCCCGTGGACTACCTCGTCGTGCGAGAGGGGCAGGACGAAGTTCTCGCTGTTCGCGTACATCGACCGGAAGGTGAGCTCGTTGTGGTGGTATCTGCGGTGAATGGGGTCGTGATGGAGATACCGCAGCGTGTCGTGCATCCAGCCCAGGTCCCATTTGAACCCGAAACCGAGGCCGCCCACGTACAGAGGGCGGGAAACCATCGGCCAGGAAGTCGACTCCTCCGCGAAGGTCTGGACGTCCGGATACTCGCGGTAGATGTCCTCGTTCAAGCGCCGCAGGAATGCGATCGCGTCCAGGTTCTCGCGGCCGCCGTGCACGTTCGGTATCCACTCGCCGGGCTTGCGAGAGTAGTCGAGGTAGAGCATCGAGGCGACCGCGTCGAGGCGGAGCCCGTCGGCGTGATAGGCGTCGAGCCAGAAGAACGCGTTGCTGGTCAGGAAGCTGCGCACCTCGTGCCGGCCGTAGTTGAAGATGAAGGTGTCCCAGTCGGGGTGATGGCCGAGGCGGCGATCCGCGTGCTCGTAGAGGTGCGTGCCATCGAAGTACGCGAGCCCGTTCTCGTCCGTCGGGAAATGGGCGGGCACCCAGTCCAGGATCACGCCGATGCCGCGCTGATGCAGCGTGTCGACGAGGAACATCAGATCCTGGGGCGTCCCGTAGCGGCTGCTGGCGGCGAAGTACCCGGTCGTCTGGTATCCCCACGAGCCGTAAAACGGGTGCTCCATCACCGGCAAGAGCTCGACGTGCGTGAAACCCATGTCTTGCACGTAGTCCGCCAGCTGCGTTGCCATTTCACGATACGTTAGAAAGCGCCCGCCGTCCTCCGGCACGCGACGCCAGGAGCCGAGGTGGACCTCGTAGATGGACATGGGGCTCGAGAGGGCGTTCCGCGCGCCGCGCTCGCGCATCCAGGCCGCGTCTCCCCATTCGTACGCGAGATCCCATACGACCGAGCCGGTCCGGGGCGGAATCTCCTGCCGCCAGGCGAACGGATCAGCCTTGTCGACACCGTATCCATGCAGTCGCGACTTGACGTGGTACTTGTAGACCGCGCCCCGCGTCACCCCGGGGACGAACCCCTTCCAGATCCCGGAGCCACCCACGGGTTGCAGCGGGTGCCGCGACTTGTCCCAGTCGCTGAAGTCACCCATGACGGCGACACGCTCCGCGTTCGGAGCCCAGACGGCGAACGAGACGCCCGGGACGCCCCCGACGGTCGCGAGGCGGGAACCGAGCTGTCGATAGGCGCGCCGGTGCGTGCCCTCGTTGAACAGATGGAGATCCTGCTCGCCGATGGCGCCGGCGCTCGCCAGCTCCGCATCCACGTCCACCTCCCGCGAGAGCCCGTCCGCGGGCGGTGAGTCGCGGCGCGCGCCCCCACCGGCCTCGGGCGGAGGGTCAAGCCTTCCTGACCACCCTTGTCATCTCCGCCGTTCCCCTGCGGGGAATCTCGCAGGAGGAAGCGAGCCAACCCGGCCCTGATCTCCGGCCACCACGGCGACGGTGATCTGCCGTCGCCGTTCGCGGCCGGAAGAGGCGCGGCTTCGCAGCCGCTGGGACTCGGCTACGGAGTTGCCGCGTTCAGCGGAGCACGGCAGCTGAGGACGTGCTCGAGACTTGCTGCGGTTGTGCCGTCGCCACCGGACGGGGCTCGATGCGCTCGCCCTTCGCTAGCATCGACAGCGAGAGCGCAAGGAGGGTGGAGATGAGCTCGCCAGAACCGGACACGTCGAGCTTGCGATAAATGCGCTTGCGGCGAGCGCGGATCGTCTCGGGCGAGACGCCGGCGGCGGCGGCGGAGTCCTTGCAAGCAAAGCCCTGAGCCATGCGCAGCACCTCCGACCGCTCAGCGGGCGTGAGGTTGGTCCCTTCCATGAACCTCGCCGAGAACGGCGAAAGTATCTCGATATCGATATGCGGCATGGCTTCTTCCTTCCCAGACGAGGCGCTCTGGCCTGTTTCGACTCGACCGCAGAGGAAGCGCGCCCCTGCCCGGTCGATCCACGGTTGGGACGTTAGTCACGCCCCGGCTGGCTGCCACCGCGATGGACGGCTCAATAGGGTGGGAGACCCGGAAATGCCATTGAATATGCGCCCGCTTTGCTGATTCGGTCGCGGGCTGCGCGCCAGGATCCGCGGATGCCCACCGGGTAGGCATGGGGAGCGACAGGCCCGGAAGACCTCGTCCAACCTTGGGTTTCCGGGAGCGCCTCGTCCACCCGGCCCTCACCGTGATGGCCCTCCGACGAGGTAAGAGGTCGGCGCGGCGCGCCCCGTGTCGTGAAGGCGGGGGCGCGCCGGCCGGCTTGATCACTTCGCCAGAACCCAGCCGAACATCATGGCGTGGTCCTCGTGGGCGAGGTTGTGGCAGTGCGCCACGTAATTACCCACGAAGGTCCGGAAGTTGCGGTACAGGACGACTTCCTCGCTCGGATCGAGCGCGATGACGTCGTCCTTGCCCGTGTCGTCCTGGTGCCCCGGCACCGACGTCGCTGGCTTTCCGCCGCGCGTGAAGATGTGGTGTTCCTCCATGTGGAGGTGCATCGGGTGCGTCCAACCGCCGCCGCCGTTCTTGATGGTCCACACCTCGGGCTGACCTTGCTTCACGGTGGCGAGCGGCACGGTGGGGTCGAACGGGTGGCCGTTGATGAGCCACTGGATCTCGCCGCCGAACCCGCCGCGCTGCAGCTCGAACTTCCGCTGCGGCAGGCTCTGCCAGTTGGCCGGGATGGCCGGCTGCGGGCGGAGCACCTTCTTCGGGTTGAAGCTGTTCGCCGAGAGGCCCGGGTCGCTCTGGTCCACCGCGTCGTCGCCGATGACGAACTTGATCATCGGGATCTTGAACTTCCGGTCGATGCCGAAGCGCGAGCCGGTGGTGGGCTTGCGGCCGTCGGGCATCTTCATGATGTTCGTGAAGTAGATGACGTCACCCTTCTTCGTGGACGTCCCGTCCATGAACTTGGTGAAGTCCACGACGATCTCGTGCCGCATCGCCGGCCAGTTCTCGATGGAGTCGCGCAGGACGGGGTTGGGCAGGAGGCCACCGCCCGACGCGACCTGGACGAACTTCATGCACTGCTGGCCGTCCTCGATACGGTACTGACCCTGCAACTCGTCCCCGACATACCCGAGCGATACGGCCGACTTGGGGCCGCCACCCGAGGTCATGAGCTGGAACTCGTAGTCGCGCGAAATGGAGGCGGTGAGCAGGCGGAAGCGGTACTTGCGCCGCTTCACCTCGAGCACCGGGTACGCCACGCCGTTCGTCGTGAAGATGTCGCCCACGAACCCGTGGTTGGGGAAGTGACGGAAGAACGTCCTGCCCCACCACTCGGGGTGGAACTCGCCGCAGCCGTTGTGGAAGTCCTCGTGCGGCGTGACGCCATCCTCGAGGCGGCAGTCGTAGAAGACGAGCGGGACGTCGTAGGCGACGTCGAACGCGCCGTCGGCGCGATCGGTGCGGACGCCGGGCAGGCGGAGCCCCTTGGTCTCGTCGCCCGGATCCGCCACGGGATCGTAGATGGGGAAGATACCGGCCATGCCCTTGTAGACGTTGGCGCCGGTGTGGTCCATGCGGTGGTCGTGGTACCAGAAGAAGGACTGCTTCTCGGCGTCGTCGCCGCCGGCCGGATAGTTGAGGTAGAGGTTGTCGACCCATTCACCGGGGCGGTAGGCGTCCGGCTTGTGGTGAGGGTTGCCGTCGC
>JBGQLS010000405.1:0-6014 GCA_041500205.1 Anaeromyxobacteraceae bacterium
AGGCGAGCGGGGCGAGACGTGGCATGCGTACAGAATGCGCGGGAGGTCTGTCATGGCGACCTCGGCATCTTCGCGCGTCCCCGAGCCTCCCTCACCCCGACCCTCTCCCTCGCGGAGACGGGATCCCTTTGGCCTCCCCTCTCGTGGAGGCGTGCTTAGCCGACTGCCCGCGCACCTGAGGCCCTCGAACCTTCCTGTGACTAATGCCCAGGGCTCTGCCGGCGGGGCGGGGCGGCGCGAGCCCCGGGTACTCAGAAACAGGCCCCGGCTCATCGCGCGCGCGCGAGCCGGGGCCCGAGACCATCTCTGCCCTCCGAGGCGTGATGCCGAGATGGTCGCGTCCTGTGACGCGCCCGAGTCCCGCGGCAACTCGGGCAGATCGATGACGAACGAGATCACATGAAGACCGGGTCCGAGTCATGCTTGGAGAATGATGCTCCGACCGAGCCTCCGACCCTGAGAGACACCCGACCAGCTCGGACGGGACGTGGTCGCGCGGGGCTCCCACGTGGAAGGGACACGCGACTCCCTCGCGGTGGTGGACGTCGAGGTCTGTTCGGTGGGGTGGAGTCGCAGGAAGTCTCGCCCGAACGGCCCTTACGTAGAATCTCTCCCTCCCGGAGGGAGAGGGAGACGGGAAGACGGTCCGGTTCTACGACGACTTCGTGGCCGACCTCGTCTCGTACACGCCAGGGCGAAGGAAGCCCCATCGTTCGGCATCGCCGGCGGTCGGTTTTCGCGCTGAGGGCGCCGCGTCCGAGTACAACGGGCGCATGACGGCGCTGAAGGTCTACCTCCACCTCTACGCCGAATGCATCCGCAAGGCGCTGGTCGCGATCGGGAAGAACCCCTGGACGCTGCTGCTGCCCGGTCTTGCCCTGTTCGCCCGCGCCTGGGTCGCGCGGCTGGCGTACCCGCTGGGGATGCTGGGAGGGATCGTCGTGACCCTCGCGACGGCCGCGCTCCTCAGCTCCTACTTGCACTTCGTCGGCGAGCTCGTGCAAGGGGGACGCATCTCCGTGAGAGATCTCCGGCGGGGCTTCGGCGCGTACCTCTGGCCAGTCGTGAATGTCTTCTTCGTCGTCTGGGTGGCGTCGTTCGCGCTGGAACTGTTCCTCGGGGGCGCCCCCAACGGTGCGGCGGTGCTGTACGCCCTGTGGATCGTGGCGCTCGTCGCGCTGAACGCCGTTCCCGAGGTGATCTACCTCCGCGGGAGCCACGGCGGGATGCAGACCGTTGCAGCCAACTGGGAGTTCCTCAAGGCGCAGTGGATCCCCTGGTTCGCGGCCAACGTGCCCTTGCTCGGCGCGGTTACCCTGATCGCAGCGTATGCGCAGCTGCCAATCGTCGGGACCTTGGTCCTCGGGGCTGCCGTGCACGTCGTGATGATCTTTCGTGGGAACCTCTTCCGGGCGCTCGATCGCACCAGCCACCGGCAGAGGATGTTCGCCCAGCGGGTCGCGAGAGGTGCGTAGGGAGTGAGGTTCCTGAGTAGCCGGGGGCGAAGGCCGCCCCCGCCCCGCCGGCAGAGCCGTCGGGGCCCCACCCGGGCCCCTGCTATCGCAGCTGATTCTTCGACAGGTCTTGAGTTCGCGCTCTGGCTGGCCCGAACTCGCAAACCTTGCGCCCGCTCGGCCACTCAGCGGCAACATTGCGCAAAATCAAGCCTGCCTCGAGGCCGGGAAAAGAAACGTTCAACAATCCTCGGTGGCGATCGCGGGCATGCTTGTTGCTGTCTTGGCCGTTGTCATTTCACATTGAGCAAAACTATCTGTACCCTCCCGGAGCGCGCCTGGCCGCCTCTCGGGCGAGGGTCAAGCGCGCAGGTGAATCCGGTGATCCACCCTCGTGCCGGAGCGGCCCTGCAGGCAGGGAGAGAAGCATGACCAAGAACCCTTCCATCCATGATCTCGCTCGCGGCACGGGGCCGGTCACGCAGCTGGCCCTCGAGGAACAGGAGCCGCTGCCGTTCCCCTTCGACAAGTTCGACGAGGAGCCGGCGTTCAAGCCGCTGGCGGAGAGCGCCAAAGAGAAGTTCGTGGTGCTCGACGACACCATCGCCGTCAACATCCCGAAGCCGAAGACCAAGGCCGAGGAGGAGCGGCTCGTCAAGGGCTTCCTCTCCGGGATGCAGAAGCTCTTCAACGCGGGCGACAACTGGACCTTCCTGCAGCCGCTCGTCCTGTCGATGGAGCACTGCGCCCGCTGCCAGACCTGCTCCGAGTCCTGCCACGTCTACGCGGAGAGCGGTCACAACCCGCTCTACCGGCCCAACTACCGGTCCGAGGTCTTCCGCCGCCTCTACTTCAAGCACATCAAGCACGAGGGGACCTGGTCCCGCGGCGACATGGAGCTCAACTGGGAGGCGGTGGCCCGCCTCATCGAGCTCGCCTATCGCTGCAACCTGTGCCGGCGCTGCGCGCAGACCTGCCCCATCGGCGTCGACAACGGCATGATCGCGCGCGAGATTCGCAAGCTCGCGAGCCAGGAGCTCGGGATCCGTCCCAAGGAGCTCCACGAAGACGGCTCCATGTTGCAACAGAAGGTCGGCTCCTCGACGGGCATGTCCTCGATTGTCGTCAAAGACAACATGGACTTCATCGACGAGGACATGACCGAGAAGACGGGCCTCACCCTCAAGACGCCCTGGGACGTGGAGGGCGCTGACGTCCTGCTCATGCACAACGCCGGCGAGATCCTGGCCTGGCCCGAGAACCCGGGCGCCTTCGGCCTGCTCCTCGAGGCAGCCGGGGTCAGCTGGACCTTGTCCTCCGACCTGGCCGCCTACGACAGCATCAACTACGGCGCCTTCTACGACGACGTGCAGCTCGCGCGCACCCTGCTCCTCCACATCCAGGCCGCCAAGAAGCTGAAGGTGAAGAAGATCCTCATCGGCGAGTGCGGCCATGCCCACAAGGTCCTGACCGTCATCTCCGACCGGATCCTGGCCGGGGACCTCAACATCCCGCGCGAGAGCTGGCTGCCCTTCATGGCCGACCTGGTCAAGCAGGGCCGCATCAAGTTCGACAAGAGCCGGAACGACTTCCCGGTGACGCTGCACGACCCCTGCAACATCACCCGCCTCATGGGGATCTCGGAGCCGCAGCGCGACATCATGCGGGCCGTCGTCCCCGAGGAGCGGTTCCTGGAGATGACGCCGCACGGGGTCAACAACTACTGCTGCGGCGGCGGCTCGGGCTTCGCGATCATCGGCGGCCACAACTTCCCCGACTGGCGCTTCCGCGTCTCGGGGCGGCGCAAGATGCGGCAGATCCTGAACGCCTTCCAGGGCCAGCCGATGGACAAGGAGCACCCGAAGTACGTCTGCGCCCCGTGCTCGAACTGCAAGGGCCAGATCCGTGACATGCTCAAGTACTACGACGCGTGGGAGAAGGCGGGCATCAACTACGGCGGCCTGGTGGAGCTCATGGTCAATGCCATGGTCGACGCCAAGCCGGGCTTCATCGACTGGGAGTGGCACTAGAGCAGCGATCAGTTAAGAAACTCCGTACCTATCCCCTCTCCCCCACCGGGGGAGAAGGAGACCCTGAGCTCCGGGCGGCCGGAGTAGCCGGAGACACAATCACGTCCATGGCGGGGGATGGCCTTCACGTCGTGTTCGGGGCCGGCCAGATCGGTCCCCTGCTCGCGGCAAGCTTGCGTGGGCACGGCAAGACCGTGCGTGTGGTGCGCAAGTCGGCCGGGGCCGTGTCGGTCGAAGGGGTGGAGGTGGCGCGGGGCGACGCCATGGACGCGGCATTCTGCGCCGAGGCAGCACGCGGCGCCGCGACCGTGTATCACTGCATGAACACGCCCTACTTCGCGCGCGTCTGGCGAGAGACGCTGCCGCGACTCCAGGCTAACCTCATCGCCGCTGCAGGTCGTGCCGGCGCGCGCCTCGTGGTGCTCGACAACCTGTACGCCCTGGGTCGCACGGGTGGCCGTCCGATGACGGAAGAGACGCCGCCGAACCCCTGCTCGGCCAAGGGAGAGATCCGCGCCCGGCTCCACGAGGACCTCATGGCGGCGACGCGCCGGGGCGAGGCGCGCGTGGCGGTGGGGCGTGCGTCCGACTTCTACGGGCCGGGGGCCGGGCAAGGGGCTCACCTCGGCGAGCGTTTCCTCCGACAGGTGCTCGCGGGCAAGCCTGGACAGGTGGTCGTGAACCCCGAGACACCGCACACCTACCACTTCACTCGCGACGTGGCGGGCGGGCTTGCGGCCCTTGGCCTCGACGGCCAGGCTGACGGCCTGTGGATGCTTCCCTGCGCGCCGGCGGTCACGACCGTCAACCTCGTGGGCGAGTTCGCGGTCGCGCTCGGAAAGCCCGTCGGGTTGCAGCGCGTCTCCCCGTTCGTCCTGTCCGCGGTGGGCCTGTTCATGCCGATGATGCGCGAACTGAAGGAGATGGCGTACCAGTGGGAGGAGCCGTTCACGGTGGACGATGGGCGGTTCCGCGCGCGCTTTGGCGCCATGGCGACGCCGTACCAGGTCGGGGCCCGCGAGACGGTCGCCTGGGCGCAGGAGACGTTCCGGCGCTCGCGCCGCGGCTGACCTGTTGCCGGAGTCGTCCGGCGAGGTCCTGGCCAATGTGCATTCCACCCACGCGTGGGGCGCGAATGGCCACATGGAGGGCATGGGCTTGCTCCGGCTTCGGCCGGCCGGTGGCGTTAGAGAACGTCGCCGTCCCCAGCCCGGAGGTCCCTCGTGTCCAGGATGAAGGCAGTGCAGGCTTCGAAGCCCAACGGCCCCTTCGAGGTCGTCTCGCGCGAGGTACGCGATCCCGGCCCGGGGGAGATCCGCATCAGGGTGGAGGCGTGCGGCGTCTGCCATAGCGATGCGATGACGAGGTCCGGCGCGTACCCGGGTCTCACGCTCCCGCGCGTGCCCGGCCACGAGATCGCGGGCCGCGTCGACGCTGTCGGCGCGAACGTCACGGCCTGGAAGGCGGGCGACCGCGTGGGCGTCGGCTGGCACGGGGGTCACTGCTTCCAGTGCAACGCCTGCCGCAAGGGGCTCTTCATCAACTGCGAGAAGGCCCAGGTGACGGGCCTCAGCTTCGACGGGGGCTACGCCGAGTACGCGGTCGTCCCATACCAGGCGGCGGCACGCATTCCCGACAGCCTGGACGCGGCCGAGGCTGGACCCCTCCTCTGCGCCGGCGTCACCACCTACAACGCGCTGCGCAACAGCGGCGCGCGGGCGGGCGACACCGTGGCCGTGCAAGGCATCGGGGGCCTTGGCCACCTCGCCATCCAGTATGCGGCGCGGATGGGGTTTCGCACGGTCGCCATCTCGCGCGGCGCGGACAAGGAGTCGCTCGCGCGTGAGCTCGGCGCCCACGAATACCTCGACACGCAGAAGGTCGACGCGGCCGAGGGGTTACAAAGGCTCGGCGGGGCCGACCTGGTGCTTGCGACCGCGCCCAACAGCAGCGCGATTGCGAGCACGGTGAACGGGCTCAAGGTCCGGGGCAAGCTGCTCATCGTGGCGGCGTCGTTCGAGCCGCTCCAGATACCAGCGCTGTCTCTCCTCTCCGGCAAGACCATCGCAGGCTGGCCGAGCGGCAGCGCCATCGACTCCGAGGAGACGATGGCCTTCAGCGCCCTCACCCACGTCCGTCCGCGGATCGAGAAGTTCCCGCTCGAGAAGGCCGAAGAGGCCTTCGGGAAGGTCATGTCGAACCGCGTCCGCTTCCGCGCAGTGCTCGTGCCCTGAGTACCCGGGGGCTCGCGCCGCCCCGCCCCGCCGGCAGAGCCCTGGGCATTAGTCACAGGAAGGTTCGAGGGCCTCAAGCGCGCGGGCAGTCGGCTAAGCACGCCTCCACGAGAGGGGAGGCCACAGGGGTCCCGTCTCCCTTCTATGAAGGGTCATCTGACAAGGCTTCCGTCTTCAGCTCTGTCGGGGGGCTCCCTCGTCACCGGACGCGCCAGCGCTCGACTTGGTCCGGTTTTTTGGGAGCCCCCCGACGTTCATGTCGCTCTGCACCCAGTGGGCCGATTCGTTCGGGAGTC
>JBGQLS010000406.1:0-5959 GCA_041500205.1 Anaeromyxobacteraceae bacterium
GTTGCTCATCCAAGGCCTGGGCATCTCCGGATTCCGACCGGTCATCGACGTGCTGTTCCCCGTGTTCGGTTTCGCCTGGCTGGCCGTATTCGCGGTCAGCACGGTAAGGCTGCAGAGTTGGCGATTCCATCCGAATCGGGCGGAGAGGATTCGATGACCGTCAACGCCTCTTGGTGCCGCCCCTGATAGCGGAGCGCGCTGGAAAGCAGGATCCTGCCCTCGAAGCCGGGATCATCCGCACGGCCGTGATTGAACAAGGGGCGAAAAACAGCCTCCGCCTCCTCGTATCGCTCGGCGAGCACGAGCGCCAACCCCCAACTGGCGCGCGAGAAGAGGCGATCGTCCATTTCCGTCGCGCGCCGACCAGCGGCAATCGACTCTTCGACCCGTCCAGCCTGCCCGAGGGCGTCGGACAGGTTCGCGAACGCGACGGGTGTCGGCATCTTCTCAACCCAGCTTCGCGCGACCTCCTGCAACTCATCGAAAAGACCCAACGTGGAAAGGCAGGCGGAAAGGTGGTCGCGGGCCAGGTCCCATCTCGGTGCGAGTGCGCTCACCTTGCGAAGAAGCGGCAGCGCTTCCTCCCACTGCTGCGCGTGAAAGTGTAGGTCCCCAGCCAGGAAGAGGACGTCCTTGTCGTCGGGGAAAGCGTCGATGGCGCGGCGATAGATGGCTTGAGCCTCGTCGTCCCAGCCGTCGATATGGGCTTTCCACGCGTACACCAACAGGCGTTCCTTGACTGGCAAAGAATGGACGTTCGCCAGTGCTGATCGCATCGCCAGGTCGAGGTCCGAGGGAGGCAAGCCCAGAAACTCACCGCGATAGGCGATCCGATAGTGCGCGAGAGCGAAGTGCGGATCGGCGCGCACTGCCTCGCGATAGTTCTGCAGCGCTTCCGGAAAGTGGAACGCTTCCTCCTCCCGGATCCCTCGGAAGTAGCGCTCCCAGGCCTCGAAGTTGCTGGTGAGAGGATCGACCTTGATCTTGGCGGCTTCGACCTCCGCTGGCCGCTCGCGGATCCGTTCACGGACGCGATCCGAAAGCCGTTCAATCAGCGGGAAGAGGTCGCTCTTCGCCTTCGCGTGCTCGGGGACGGCGAAGAGATAATCGTCCTTCTCGGGATCGACGGCCCGCAGCTCGACCGCGTAGTTGCCGCCGATTTGCCGGATCGATGCGAGTAGCAGCACGCGGACGCCGGCGCGGCGCCCGACGGCTCGTGCCATCTGCTCGTCGATCCGTCCCGTCTTGTCCTGGCCCATCTGATGGAGGAGCTCGACGAGCCTGCCACGCGTCAGCACCCGCAGGGTGCGCGACTGCTCCAGCCAACCGACGAGGATTTCCGACAGGCCGTCGAGCTCGGGGTCGCGCGTCTCGTTGGCAAAGTCCGCGACTGCGACGACGACGCGCCAATCCGGGCCTGCCGCAGCGCGTCCCTCGTTCCGGAGAACGAGCCACGAGCCAAGCGCCCCCAGGACAACGCCGCCGAATGTCATCGCGAGGAGTGGCCACCGGGATGCGTGAGGAAGTCTTGAGGTAGATGGTGTCGCGCGCTCGAATCCGCGGATTGTCAGATCGAATGCCCAGGAAACGACAATCGTCAGTGGAAAGCCCGCTGCGAGAGCGATCACGACGGCGGTGAGGGTCCAGTCCGGCAATCGCAGCCCATGCAGCACGGGCTCGACGACCTGCAGAACGGCGAACGCTACGAAGGCGTAGCCCAACACTGCCCGCAGCACGCCGCGGCGTCGAAGCTCGGCGACGAATCCGGTGGCCATCGGGCTATCGTCCAGAGCAGCCTGACGTGCCTCGTCGCCGGTGGGATGGTCGGTCTCGCCCATCGGCGTGCCCCAACCAGCAGAAGAAGAAAGGAGCTTAGCACGCTGCGCGGATCGTGCCCTTGCTCATAGCCTTGGTAGGCGGCCGGTAGGTCAGGGTCAAGGAGGTTGAAGGACCGCGGAGTTCGTGGGCGGCGTCAGGCACCGAGAACTGCCATTCTCATAGCCTGCGCGCGTCAGGCTGCGGAACGCAGGTTCCTCCATGGTACTCAATGCAGAGGGGACCGCATGGCGAACCAGAAGCGAAGGAGGTCGTCCGGTGCGTCGTCGGAGACCGGGTTCATCTTCCCGGAGGACGGGCTGCACAAGGCGATGGAGAAGCTGACGCCGGAGCAGATGACGAGCTTCATCGAAGCGCTCCTGGCGAGCCCGGGCGCGAAGGCGAAGGCGCCCTCGGACGAGGCGCCGCGGAAGCGCCGACCTCCCCGATGACGTTCGCCATCCTGCTCTCCGCCCTGGTCGCGGTCCTCTGTCCGCAGCCGCACCGGAGCCGCGGTGCGGTGGCGCAGTTCCGCCGCATGTGCACCGCACCGGCCGATGCCTCCGCAGCGACGTGCCGTACTTCGTGCGCTCCGGCGTCATCGGGAAGGAAGGGCACTTCCACTGCCAGCGCTGCGGGAGGCGGTACAGCTTCGGCGAGCCGCCGTGGACGCCAGCAAGCGCCGCGCAGGAGCAGCCGACTGGTGGCCGGCGTTGAACTGCGCGACGATTCGCTGGACGGCGCCGCGGCCTGGACGAACGACGCCTTCCAGCCCGAGTGAGGGAACCATGGCAAGGAGTATCGCGACTTGGCTTAGCTTCGCACTGCTGAGTGCGGGCGCAGGATGCGCAACACGCATGACCGCAGTACGGCCGCTGCCTCCAGAGAAGGAGGCGGAGATCAACGGGATCGTCGCTGACCGGGAGGCCAAGCTCACCATCGAGGGTGAACTGGAACGCGACAGCAGAGACGTGCGCCTCATCGGGGGCAGCGTGCGTTTTCTCGCGAGGGATCCGGCCTCGCCTCCGGGGCAGGCTGCATGGCTGCCTGAAACCGAGAAACCACTCGCCTCGGTGCAGCAGATCGAACTCCGTGACCATGGCCGCGGAGCCTTGCATGGGCTGGGTATCGGCGCGGGCATCGGGATAGTGCTGGGGGCAATCGGAGGCGCGGCCGTTGCCAGCATGTGTGTGTACCCCGACTGTGGCACAGAAGGTAAGGTCTTACTCGGCGCTGTCGCGGGCGGCGTTGGCCTCGGCCTGCTGGGCGCGGGCCTGGGCGCCGCCATAGGCGCGCCGAGGATCATCGAGTTCAAGGACGCACCATCGCGCTAGCGCGTACGCTCGCCGCGTGGACCCGCTCCCGCCCATGCCCCGCACCGGCCAGTGCGTCTGCGGTCGCGTGCCGTTCTTCGCCCGCTCCGGCGTGGTCGGACAGCCTGGGCACTTCCACTGCCGGCGGTGCGGGAGGCGCTACAGGTTCGCCGTGCCGCCGTGGGCGCCGGGCGCAGGGGCTACTAACCAGCGGTTCCTTCTGCTTTAGCTGCTACATGCGCTTCAGGATCTCCGCACGCTTCCGCTCGTACTCGGCGTCGGAGATTAGGTGCTTTTCGTGCAGGGCTTGGAGGTCGTACATCGCGAGCACCGGCGATGACGGGTACGAAGGTGCAGAGCTTTGCGGCGGAGGCTTGGGTGTGGGTGGCGAACCGCCTCGACGCCGGCGGATCTCCCCGACAACGCCGATAGCGGCGCCCACAGCCCCCGCGGCCAGAACACCACCCAAGAAGCCCCACAGCGAGTATCCGATGAGGCCTGCGAGCACGGCAGTGAGCGAGGTCAGCTTGGACAAGGGCCACCTTCTCCCGTCCCACTCTAGCGTGGCCCAACGATGCGCGGCGAGTCCAGAACTGTGATTCCCATGGACCTGCGCGCGTCAGCCGGCGGCAGTACCTTCCGCGCATGGACCCGCTGCCGCCGATGCCCAGCAACGGCCAGTGCATCTGCGGACGCATCCCCTTCTTCGTCCGCTCGGGGGTGATCGGCCAGCCCGGTACGTTCCACTGCCGGCGGTGCGGGCGGCGGTACAGGTTCAGCACGCCGCCCTGGACACCAGCTACCGCACAGGAGCAGCCTACTGGTGGCCGGCGCTGAACGGCGCTGCTCTTTGCTAGAAAGGCGCGCTGCGATCTCGCCGTCGCGAAGTTCCTTGCTCGAAGGCTCCGCCGTGCGACCGAGACGAGCCGAGAATGCTCGACGAACGGCGCCTTGAGGGAGGAGTCCGGATCCATGGCAAGGAGTATCGCGACTTGGCTTGGCATCGCAGTGCTCTGTGCGGGCGCAGGATGCGCACACCTGACCGCAGTACGGCCGCTGCCTCCAGAGAAGGAGGCGGAGGTCAACGGGCTCGTCGCTGACCGGGTGGCCGCGCTTACCATCCAGGGCGAGCCTCGAACCCTCATCAGCAAAGACGTGCGGCTTGACGGGAACAGCGTGCGCTTTCGGGCGAGCGATCCGGCCTCGCCTCCGGGAGAGGCATGGCTGCCTGAAACCGAGAAACCACTTGCGTCGGTGCGACAGATCGAAGTCCGCGATCATGGCCGCGGCCTCTTCTATGGGCTCGGGATCGGCGCGGGCATTGGAGCGGTGCTAGGTGTGATTGCATTGAGCGGGGTCACCAACAGCACGAGCGAATGTTACCGTTGCGAATTGGCTGTTCCCGTTGTGGGCGGGCCCACCCTTGTCTTCGGCCTGCTCGGCGCGGCCATGGGGGGCGTCATAGGCGCGCCCAAGGTTATCGAGTTCAAGGACGCTCTATCGCGCTAGCTTTGATCGGCCAGCCGGGCACTTCCACTGCCGGCGCTGCGGGCGTAGGTACAGATTCAGGGAGCCGCCATGGTCACCACGACCGGAAGAGTGTTCAACGAGGAGCTACCAGGTGCGTCGCGCCCACGGTCGGGGAAGGGTACGCGCCGAGCAGGTCGCCGGAAGCGGCCCCGGTCGGAGCACCTCCGCCGCTTCCCTGCTGGATCTGCATCAGGAGGCGATCGAGTGCAGTCTCGAGCGTCGCAGGCAGGTAGGTTCCCTGCGATCGGAGCGAGGTGGGTTGCGTGAGGGGAACCACGCGATTGATCGTCAGCGTCGAACCCGCCGAGCATTTCGACCCATCGGGGGACAAGACTACCGTCCCCGCCGTTGTCCCATGAAGACGACCGATGCCGACATTTGCCGGCAGCGCAGAGCAAGGCGCCTGTCGACCACGCCCGCAAGGTCGTTGCAGACGCAATTAATCCGCATATGCTCTTGGCATGCAGCCTCTGAACCCGCGGCAGGCCCGGTTCGTTGAGGAATACCTGATCGACCTCTCAGCGACGAAGGCTGCGGAGCGCGCCGGGTACTCGGCGAAGAGCGCCAAGTCGCTGGGGTCGCGCCTGTTGAGCCGCCCCGCCGTGGCCGCCGCCATCCACGAAGCGAGGATACGGCGCTCCAGCCTCGTGGAGGTGCGGCAGGAGGAAGTGCTGCGCGAATTGCAGTTGATCGCGTACCGCGAGACGGAGCGCACCGGAGACAGGGTGCGGGCGCTAGAGCTCCTGGGGCGCCACCTGGGAATGTTCACGGACCGGTTGGAGATGACCACCAGCAAGGTGCGGCTCGAGGACCTCGTTCCCCGCCCGAAACCGCGACCGCTGCCCATGATCGAACTAGGGACGGCCGACCACGCCCCCGCTGCCAACTCCGATCCGGCTGCCAGCTCCGATGCGACCCGCGAGCAGGGCGCAGCGACGCTGGAGCAGGCGTAACGACAGCTCAGACAATCCGTCTGCCAGACACGTAGTTGTCCTGTTGGTTCGCCAGGCTGCTGCGTCGGCCCTCTGAGCCGATGCGAAACCCTCTGGAGTGTGTGTCCACTTGACACGATCACACTTGATTGCTCTTCGCTGAAGAGTCGCAAGGCGCGACGGTTGCGAATCGGAGGCGTTCACCGTGAACGAGCTGACGAGCACGAAGGCGACCCAACCATGGCCGACGCGATCTGCGACCGCCTCCTCCACAATGCTCATCGGATCGCGCTAAAAGGCCCCTCGCGACGAAAGGAGGACTCCGCCACCGACAAGTGAACCGCCAGCGTCGCTACGCTCCGATCACGA
>JBGQLS010000407.1:0-5948 GCA_041500205.1 Anaeromyxobacteraceae bacterium
CTGCTGGCTCAGTTTGCTGGTCATGACCGCCTGGTCGATCACTGCCATCTGGTTCTCGAGCGTCGGGTTCAGCTTGGCGTGGGCGCCCAGCTCGATGGACCGTTCAGCAGAGGCGTCGCGTGCAGTCCTGGCCGCGAGGCCGGCCTCGGGCAGCTCGTCGAGCGAGAGCTTGGCTGCGTCCAGGCTGAGGATGTTCTCGACCGTCTTGTACTTGCTGACCGCGGCGGCGGCCCGTACATCGGCGTGCGCCAGGACCTCGGTCCGGTCCAGCAGGCCGGCATTCGAGAGCTGCTCGTTGATGCCGCGAACGAGGGCCTTGGCCCCAGTTGACGTGCCCATGGTCCGGGTGTTGGTGCCCTCACCTACGCTTCGGGAGGGGAAGCGCAACTTGAACGCCCCGGTCTCGCCGTGGAGCGTTAGCGCGTTGGTCAGCGCATCTCGCACCGCGGGGTTCTCGAGGTTCTTCGCCATCCGCACCGCGAGCTGCGGGCTGAGAACAGACCCCACGCCAGCGCCCAGCAGCGCGTATTTGATGTGGTCCTCTGGCGTGTCGCCCTGCATCCCGCCCAGGACCCCGCCCAGCGCCGCCCGCCCGAGCGTGAACATCACCCCGGCGCTGATCTTGCCCTCCTGGCCCTTGGCGTTCTGCACTGCGCGCAGGGCAGCGAGCGGGCTGTCGCCGCCACCCTTGAGGGCGTCGGCCACGATCTCTCGCAGCGTCTTCATGTCGCCCTTCGGGATGTCCTTCGCGATGGCGTTCACCGCTGGCAACGCCTCGGTGGCCGCCTCCGGCACGATCCCGATGTCGTGGGCCGCGCCCGCGAGCACGTCCTGGGCGGCCATCTTCTCTGCCGGGCTGGCGTCGCGCCCCAGGCCCATGGCCTCGTGCAGCGCTGCGTTCTCAGCCTGCCCGATGTCTGGCATGGAGTAGCCGCGGGACTTGAGCGTGGCCTCGGTCAGGTCCAGATCGCCGTGCATGGCATCGCGGACGTTGCGATAGAGGTCCTCGGGGGCGCGCTGGAGCTTCGGCTCGCCGCCGCGGGCTGTGCGGTAGGCGGCGCCCTCTGCGGTCCGGTCGGTCGCGCCCTTGTACGGACCTTCGACCTTGGCGACCTGATCCTCCATCCACGAGGCGATGCCCTGGCGCTTGTACTCCGGCTTGACCTCGAGCTTGCGGATCGTGTACCCGCCTCCGTTCTCCTTCGAGTACCAGAGGTAGCCGAGGTCCTTGCCCTCCGCATCTCGGGCTACGACCATGTTGTCCTGCGGCCCCATCGTCGCGCGCTTCGACTTGCCGTCGAACGTGGTGTCCTCGATGATGTCGTTGACGACAGGTGGCTTCGGCTTCTCGACAGCCGGCGCCGCCGCCTTGGCCTCAGGCGCCGCCGCCGCGAACGTCTCGTCGATGGCCGCCTTCGCCGCTGGGTCGGCCTCGAGCGCGCGGAGCTTGTCGGGGGCAGAGGCGGTCGCGAGCTTCGCGTCCTGAGCGATGGCCTTCTCGCCGGCCGCTGCCACGGTGGCGACCCTGGCTTCCTTGGCTGCAGCCGCAGCAGCGCGGGCCGGGGCGAAGGCCGCGGAGAGCGCCTCCTTGGCCTTGCCCATGACGCCGAGATCGAGCGGCAGAGGCAGCGCGCCAGCGGCGACTTCGGCGCCGAGTCCGACATTCGCGCTCATCTGCTCGACGCGCTTGTCGTAAGGCATGCGGAGTAGCCCTTCGATCTGCTGGATCCGGCCCGCGTCGCGCTCCCGCGGGTACTGCTCACCGCGGATCTGAGCCAGCTCTGCTGTCAGGGCCTCATCCGTCAGGCGCGGGGAGAGCGCTTCGGCACCAGCCGCCACGTCCTTGCCTGCCTGGTTGACGCTACCGAGTGCTCCGCCGAGCGGCGTGGCGTTGAAGGCATCGACAGCGCCCTGCCCCAGGTGCTTGAGCTGCTCCACGATGGGCATGTTCTGCCTGGCCTGGGCCTCTTCCGGAGACGGGCTCATTAGGCTCTGCACCCCGGCGATGCCCTCGGCCATCCGGCTGACGCCGGCCTCCGCGATCCCGCGGGCAGCGTTCGGGTTCTGGACCGGCTGTGGCGGGACGAGGAAGTCGGCTATCGGTTTGAGCGGGTTCTTGGCCCCGCTGAATGCGCTGCCCACGCTGTCGAAGAACCCAGGCTTCGGCTGCTCCGCTGGCGCCGGAGCTGCGGCCGGCTGAGCGGCCTTGGCGGCCTTGGCTTGCTCGCTCCTGGCGCTGCTCTCGTTCAGGAAATTCATGACCTCCGCGTCCTGGGACTCCTGGTACGCGTTCTGGACATGGATCTCTGGGTTCACGCGCCGACGCGGGCCAGGGAAGTACGCGGCTGGGGTCACCTCAGGCTGCTGCTGATCCTGCTGCTGGGGCTGGGGCTGCTGGGCGGGGGCCTGCGGCGCCTGTGCCTGGCCAGGCTGCACACGGGCCGACACGCCCTGCACGTAGGCCGCGGTGTCGTACTGGGCGCCGACGGAGTTCGTGCCCTTGGGCAGGAACTGGCGCCAGTCACCGTTCGGCCCGGCCTTCTTGACCGCGTTGTCGACGCCGCCCTCGCCCGCGTTCCAGGCTGCGATGACCTTCTGATCGTCCTCCCCATACCTCGCCCGCAGGCCCGCGAGGTGCTTCTTCGCGAGCGCATCCTGAGCTTCGGCGTTGCCCTTGACCTTGGCGCTGCTGCCGAGGGCCTTGAGCGTGTCCGGCATGAACTGGTACTTCCCGATCTCACCGTTCTTGCCGACGGCGTTGGGGTCGCCACCGCTCTCCTGCTGGGCGATGGCTGCGAGGATTTCCTGATCGGTCATGGTCTACCTTTTCGGTCCCATGGTCGTGCCCCGTACGGGGACAGAACCTGCATTGGGGTTGGTGGCGCCGGCCGGAGCGGTCGAGCCCTTGCTGTCTGCGGAGGCGGTGTCGTACTCGAGGATCGCGTTCTCGAGGTTCCTGAGGTTCAGCAGCTCACGCCCCTTGGCGAGCAGGGCTCTCCGCTGGGCACCGCTCTTCGTGGGGTCTGGATCTAGGGCGTCCATCTGCTGCTTGATGTCCGCGACCTTGGCGTCGATGGATTCGGCTGCGGCCTTCGGGTCCTTGGTGATCGGCAGACCGAGGGATCGGCGCTGCATGCTCGCCTGCGCGCGCCCGATACCGTTGGTCCGAGCCAGCGCCGTGGGCATCTCCTCGTGGAGGATCTGGAGTCCGCCCTTCGGGTATCCGGCCTTCGCGTCCGAGTCGATCAGCTCCGCGATCCGGTTCCGCTCGTTGCCGCTGATGGCCTTCATCGCAGGGTTCGCGAACATGCCGGTGTCGAGCACGCTGAGGCGGGACTTGGCGTCCTGCGCCTCCTGCCGCTTGCTGTAGTTCGCACCGCCCTCTTCCTTGCCCTTGGAGTTGACCATGTCGAGGAGCTGGGTCCCGACACTGTTCGGTCCCGCGGGGATCTGGCGGTTGATCAAGGCGTCCTGGAGGTGCTCGGTAGCGGCCTTCACCTCGTCCGGCGTCGTCGCCATGTGGACTTCGCGCGTGACGTTGCCGATGACGTTCGGGTCCCCGAGCCCGCCGTTGACGGCGCCGGAGGCCGTGACGGAGTCGATCCTCAGGTGATAGACCTCGAGATCCTTGGGGAGCATCAGCCGCTCCGAGGCGGCCTGGTCCAGCCACTCGTGTGTGAGGTTCCCGTACTTGGCGGGGTCGCGAAGCTTCTGCTCGGCCAGCGTCATCGTGGCCTCGCTCAGCTCCTTGTTCATCCGGTCGGTCTCCTCACGCTCACGGCGCGCGCGCCCGCTCTGCATCGTGAGGAGATGCTCGCCGCGGGCTTCGACATGGCGCTGGAGTTCTAGCCGCTTGGCCGGGTCCAGGTGCTTGAGGTACGTGTTCCCGGACTTCGGGCCTTCGCCGGAGTACAGGGACTGCTGCTGCTTCTCGAGCGTCTGGGCGTAAGCCGTCGCATCGTCTGGCGACTGGAAGGCCCCGAGCATCTTGCCGGTCTTGTCGTACTGCTGGATCGCCTCATCCGGGGACATGACGTGCCCGTCGTCAGCAACCGTCGGGACGAGGACTGTGTGCCCCTTGTCGTCGGTGAAACTCATGCTGCGGACCGTGGACTTCGAGCCGTCGGGGTTCTTCACGACGGGCCGATCCGAGAGGTTGATGTTGCCGGGTGCGAGCAGGCCGGCTGGCGAAGCGTCGGCCATGAAGATCGGCTGGTTCGCCTCGAGCTTGAACGTGTTGAGCGATGCCTGCACCACGGTCGGGTCGTCGGAGACCGCGGCACGAAGCGCGCGGCTCGTGGCGCCGGCGACGAGGACGGAGTTGTACCGCTTGTCGGCCTCGGCTCGGCTCATGTGCCCGGCCTGCACGCCGACCATGAGCGAGTCCCGGTACTGCTTCAGCTCGGGGAGATCGGACCCGTCATCTGGCCCCGTGCGGCGGGACTGGATCTCTGTGATCTGGCGCGCGCGGTCCTGCATCTGGGCATCGAAGGCATCGCCTCGGTTCTGGTGCTCGACCTTGTAGGAGTGCCGCTGGTACTCGATCAGCTTCGGGCCGATCTTGGCCTCGAGAGCGGCGCTGGCCTGCGGATTGAGGCCCTTGAACCATTCCTTGCGCTTCTCCTCGACAGTGTTCGCGAACACGCTCTTGGCGTTGTACCCGATCTCCGGGCTGTCAAACGTCTCGGTCATGTTCTCCATGTCGCGAGACATCTGCATCGCCCGCTCGGTCGACACCGCCTCGGCATCGAGTGCATCGCGGCGCTTCATCACCTGCCCGAGCGTATTGCCGAGGTTCTCGGTCGCCTGCCCGAGCTGGCCGAGCTGCTTCGTGAACGGATCGGTCGGGATGTCGGGCGTGCGCTGGCCTGGGATGTTGGTCGTGACGCCGCCGTACGTGGGGAGGATGGGCATTACCGAGACCTCAGATAGTCAGACGACGTTTGGCTCGGCACGATGCCTGGGCCTCCGACGTTGAGCCCCCCGCCAGTCTGCGACCCAGCGCCCTTTCCGGCGCCCATGGTGCCGTAGCTCCCCGCGATAGAGGACGCGGAGCTGAGCAGGCTGACCCCGGCCGCGGTCGTGGGGCTGATCCGCTCGGCCTGCCAGGCGGCCATGTTCGATGCCGTCTTGTGCTCCGCGGCCCCGACTTCATAGTTGTGCTGGAGCTGCTGCGCGCTCAGTTCGCTCTCCTCCGCGTAGTTCAGCTCCATGAGCAGAGAGGACCCTGTGCCTGCGACGACGTTCGCGCTCGCGGCTCTCGCTCGGAAGCTGTTCTGCACCGCCTCGTCAGCCTTGCGCTGGCGCTTCGCGGCCTCGACTCCAGCCTCCTGCTGCACCGCCGCGTTGTGCTCCTCGATGGCGGCGACGGTCCTCTGCTGCTGCTGTTGCTGCTGAGCGGAGGCGTAGCTCGCGTAGGCCGCAACTGCGGCGCCGATAGCAGCGATGGCGAGGGAGGCGATTGTGGCCATTTAGTCGTGGGCTCCGGCGTTGATGCAGATGATCCCGTCAGCGGGCGGATCGTTGAACTGGAAGGCGTTCGGCACGCGCTGGCACTCGTGGAATCCGGCCGACTTGAGGATGGCGCGCATTGGCGTGTTGCCGTCCCAGGTCATTCCGACGAACATCGCGCAGCCTACCTGACGGCCGACGGCCATCCGCTTGAGCAGGAGCTCACGGCCGATGCCGTTGCCGCGGAAGCCTGGGTCGACCGCGCTGTCGCGAAGGTACTGGATGAAGCTCATGCCGGCGGGATGGTTGTCGACGGTGTAGGAGCCGTAGCCGACCACTGCATCGTCATCGAGGCAGACGATGGTCGGGTTGGCGTGGTACCAGAACTTCGGACGAGGCGGCCAGCTCGGGTGGCACTTGCGGGTCAGCTCTCGCACGAGAGGCTCGTCCTGCGTCTCCATGTGCCGGTACAGAATGCCCACTACACTCGCTCCGGC
>JBGQLS010000408.1:0-5920 GCA_041500205.1 Anaeromyxobacteraceae bacterium
CAACGTGACGCTGGCCGGGTTCGTCCGCGGCTCGAGGCTCAACGTGTACGCACATCCTGAGCGGCTCCGTGAGCCGCTGGCCCACGGCCGGGCCCCGACGCTCGGGCTCGACCCGCCCGGAGCCCACGGGCCGGGGTGAGGCTTGCCCCGAGGATCGGCCCCCTCACCCGGACCCTCTCCCCCGGTGGGGGAGAGGGGATAGGTACGGGCATTTCTTACTGGTCGCTGGTCTAGAAATGTATGGCCTGCGCCCTGGCGGCGCGGGCGCGGAACGCGTCCAGCCAGTGCTCGCCCGAGATCGCGCGGGCGAGATCCACCGCGACGTGCCGGACCTCGATCCCCAGCGCTGTGTTCCGACCCAGGCCTTGCAGGCAGGACGGACAGTTCGTGAGGAGCACCGCCTCCTGGCCGGGGCGCGCCGCGAGCGCGTCCTTTATCGCGGCGGACTTGCGGTGCAGCATCGCGTTGGTGATGTCGGGACGGGACAGCGCGAGGGTGCCCGCCTCCGAGCAGCAGTGCGGCACGGTCTCCACGGCGATGCCCCCGAGCTTCGACAGCACCTCGGGGCCCTGGCCGTCGAGCGAGTCGTGGCACGGCGTGTGGTAGAGGTAGCGTTCCGTTCCGCGCGCAGAAGGGATCGCGAAGCCGCGCGCCAGCGCGAAGCGCGCCAGGTCCTGGACCGGAGCGCCGAAGATCTTCCCGGCCTCCATCGCGCCGAGCGCCTCGCGGCACGTACCGCAGGTCACGACGACGGAGTCGAAGGCGAGATAGCCGAACATCTCCCGGATCTGGCTGAAGATGATGGTGTCGCGCAGCTCGATGCGGCCGTGCTGCTCGGTCCGGCCGTTGGCGTAGGCGGGGAACCCGCAGCACAGGAACGGCGGCGGGAGCACCACCCGTGACCCCGTCTCGCTGAGCACGTGCAGCGCCGCCATCGACACCGACGAGTAGAGCCGCTCCGAGCCGCAGCCTGGGAAGTAGAAGACCGTGGCCTTGGCCTCTCCCTCGGGCTCGAGGACGAGCACCTCGCCGGGTCCGCAGGCGGGCAGCACGTCGCGCAAGGTGCCGTCGTCCGCGGCGGGGATGGGCGAGCGGAGGAGCTGTAGCGGATAGGGCGATGCGCGCCCCTCCAGGCCCGATCCGGCCAGCTTCGCCATGGCGCGCTGCAGCTTCCCGCCGAGGCGCACCACCCCGGCGCGGAAGACCGCGTTGAAGGTGGGCGAGGTGGACTCCAGATAGCGCAGGGTGGCGCGCGTGGGCGCCGCGTGGTGCTTGTAGCCGTGCGCCATGAGGATCTCGCGCTCCAGCACCGAGACCTCGCCGGTGTCGATGTCGACCGGGCAGGGCTTCTCGCACTTGTGGCAGAGGGTACAGTGGTCGGCCACCTCCTCGAGGTAACGCAAGAGCTCGAACGATGTCGACCGCTCGCGCTGGGCCTCGTAGAGGAGCGCCTCGATGAGCGCGCCGATGGCGAGGTTCTTGTTGCGCGGGTGGTAGAACATGCCGCGCGCTGGATGGTAGACGCAGCAGTCGGTCTTGCACTTCCCGCAGCGGACGCACTTCGCGATCTTGACCGCCAGCTCCTGGAGCTTCCCGTGCTTCAGGATGCGCGCCTCGAGCTCGAGCAGGTTGAAGGACGGGGTGAAGATACGGTCCAGGATGGCGAGGTCCTGGAGCTTCCCGGGGTTCATCGTCCCCTGCGGGTCGACCCTCTTCCTGTACGTCTCGAGCTCGGCCACGATCTCCGGTTCGAGGTACTTGAGCTTGGTGACGCCGATGCCGTGCTCACCCGAGCAGACGCCGCCCAGGCGCGCCACCTCGGTCATCACGCGGTCGACCGCGTGCTCGGCGCGCCCCATCATGCTCCGGTCGTTCGAGAGCACCGGGATGTTGACGTGCACGTTGCCGTCCCCGGCGTGCATGTGCGTGGCGAGCACGATGCGCCGCCGGCGCTCCTCGGCGAAGAGCGCGTCGATGCCCTCGGCGAGGGGATCGTAGCCCCGCACCAGGTCGAGGAGGCCCTTCCGCAGCGCCTGCGCGATGGCGAGCGATCGGAGCTCGGGCTCGCCGGCCGCGTCGATCGCCTTCATCCCGGCGTCGCATCGCAGGCGCGCCCGGGCGATCTTCTCGGGCAGGAAGCCGCCCTCCTCCTCTCGTGATCCGTCCAGGAACTCGCGCACGCGCCAGGCGAAGGCGCGCTGGCTGGCGCGCTCCTCCTCGACGTTCATCGCGTTGCAGAAGCGCGCGAACTCGGCGAGCGCCTCGAGCGGGAGGACGATGTCCTCGTTCAGCTTGAAGGCGTTGGTGCGCGCGGCGATGGCCCCGAGCTTCTTGCGGTCGGCCCAGAACCGCTTCGCCTCGGCCTTGTCCTTGGCCTCGAACAGGAACGTGTTGCCGTGGCGGGCGAGCAGCGCGCGGACGGCGGCCACCCCGCGAGCTGTCTCCCCGGCGCCGTGGCCGACCACGTCGATGAGCAGCACGGCCTTGGGCGCCTCGGACCGCGGCGCCTTCACCTTGTAGCCGATGGCCCGTACATACTCGTCGTCGAAGTGCTCGAGCGCCTGCAGCACTTCCTTGCCCTCGTTGGGAAAGGCACGCGCGAGTGCCAGGATGACGCGGCTCGCCTCGTCCATGTCGGGGCCGAAGAACTCGAGGCACAGCGTCCGGCTCGAGGCATACTCCTCGTAGAGGACGAACTCCGCCGAGGTGATGACGCCGTCCGTGCCCTCCTTCTGGACTCCGGGCAGGCCCTTGAGAGCCTTGTTGGTGATGTCCTTCCAGAGACCCTTGCGCCGGATCTCGCGGCCGGATAGCGCGATCGTCTCCAGGATGGCGCCCTGGCCGTCGCGCACCTCCCAGGTCACCGGGTCGTCGGGCAGGATCTTGCGGAGCTGGTGGTCGGTGCGCTGCACCCTGAGTTGCCGGCCCCCGGGCATGGCGATGACGTAGCCGAGCAGGTTGTCGATGCAGGTGCCCCACAGGACCGCCGTCTTCCCGCCGGCGTTCTCGGCGATGTTGCCGCCGATGGTGCAGGCCCAGGCGCTCGTTGGGTCGGTGGCGAACACGAGGCCGTGCCCCGCCGCGTGCTCGATGGCGTGCTCGGTGACGACGCCAGCCTCGAGGCGCATGATCCGGGAGCGGACTGCGCGCCCGTCGGCGAGCGTGAACGCGCGCTCCTCGATCGCGAGGATGTGATTCAGCTTCTCCGTGTTGACGATGACGCAGCCGGCGCGCAGCGGCACCGCGCCGCCGGTGAGCCCGGTGCCGGCGCCGCGGGGGATCGCCTTGAGCCCGAGGCGTTCGATGGCGGCGAGGAGCGGCGCCACCTGTCCCTCCTCCGTCGGCATGACCACCGCGAAGGGGAGGTGAAGCCGCCAGTCGGTGGCGTCGGTCGCGTGCGAGACGAGCGTGAACGGATCGAAGAGGACGTTCTCCCTGCCGACGATGGGCCCGAGCGCGGCCAGCGCACGGCTCCGCTGGCCCTGGACCTCCGACAGCTCGTGCCTGAGCTCCTCGACCATGCGTCGGGTGGCGGCGATGACCTCGTGGACCGTCGCGTCGCCATCGGCGTGCGCCTCCACGACGGCAAGGTCGGTCTCGAGGTTCTTGAAGAGACGCCGCCGCCGCGGCGCGGCGGACGCCAGCTCCTCGTAGAGGTAGGCGTTGCGCCGGTGGACGAGGACCTCGCCGAAGACGCGCATCAAGAGGCGCGCCGACCGCCCCGTGACGCGCCGCTCCCTGAGAGCCTCGAGCTTCTCCCAGAAATCGTCGCCCAGGAGGTGCGCGACCGCCTGCCGGTCGTCGGCTGACGTGTAGTTGAACGGGATCTCTTGGTAGCTGGTAGCGGTGCGGGTCATCTGGTGGCCTGCCCTCTCGCCGGCACGACACACGAGTGGGTAGGGGGTACCCTAGTAGCAGATTCCGTGCCCGGACGGGACTGGCCCCCGCCCGCCGGAATGTCGCGGCCTTTTGGTCGAAGGGAGCTGGCACGCGCCTCCCCGCCACGCAGGAAATGCGTTTTTCGGGAGGCGCCGCCCTGAGTAGCCGGGGGCGAAGGCCGCCCCCGCCCCGCCGGCAGAGCCGTCGGGGCCCCACCCGGGCCCCTGCGACCGCAGCTGATCTTTCGACAGCTCTTGAGTCCCCACCCTGAACTCGGCGAGCGCGGCCAAGGGTCCACCTCGACCGCGGTCACGATTACGAATGCGAGCTCGACCCTGGCCTTCGGCTGGGCGCTCGCGTGCTCCGGCGCGCCGACGCTCGGTCGGACGATGTCGCGGTCCGGCCGGAGCCCTGAAATGCTCGACGGACGTCGTTATCCCTTCGACATGGCTGAATCTGCCGTCGCCGTCCAAGACACCTCCGCTCGAGTGGTCGGTGAACCTGTCCCGAACGACCTGACCATCCAGGTCGCGACCGTGAACGGCTCCGGGTCGCAGAGCGCCAACACCGTGCTCCTGCGCTCCATCTTCCAGATGGGCGTCCCTGTCTCCGGGAAGAACCTGTTTCCCTCCAACATCGCGGGACTGCCGACCTGGTTCAGCATCCGCGCCAACAAGGACGGATACGTCGCGCGCAAGAAGGAGGTGGACCTCCTCGTCGCGATGAATGCGGAGACGGCGCGCGAGGACGTGGCGCAGCTGCGGCCTGGCGCCGCCGTGGTCTACGACCAGCCGCTGGGCCTCGATCGCCTCCGGAGCGATCTCGTCTTCTATCCTGTGCCCTTCGACAAGCTCGCGGCCTCCATCACGGGCGACGCCAAGCTCAAGAAGCTGCTGCGCAACATGGCGTACGTGGGGGTGCTGGCGCGGCTGCTCGAGCTCGAGATGGCCGAGGTGGAGCGCGCCATCCAGAAGCAGTTCGCGAAGAAGAAGAAGGCGCTCGAGCTGAATCTCGCGGCGGCCCACTCCGGGTTCGAGCACGCGGGTGCCCTCGAGAAGCGCGATCCGTACGTCATCCGCCGCATGGACGCGACGCGCGGCAAGATCATCGTCGACGGCAACTCCGCCGCGGCGCTGGGCGCGCTCTTCGCGGGCGTCACGGTCGTGACCTGGTATCCCATCACGCCATCGTCGTCGCTCGTCGAGACGCTCATCGGCTACCTGAAGTCGTACCGAATCGGGCCGGACGGAAAGGCTACCTTCGCCGTGGTCCAGGCCGAGGACGAGCTTGCCGCGATGGGCATGGTCATCGGCGCCGGCTGGGCGGGAGCGCGCGCCATGACCGCCACCGCTGGACCCGGCCTCTCCCTCATGTCGGAGTTCGCCGGGCTGGGCTACTTCGCCGAGGTCCCTGCGGTCGTGTTCGACGTCCAGCGCGTGGGGCCTTCCACCGGCCTGCCCACGCGCACCTCGCAGGGCGACGTGCTCTCGACCGCGTTCCTCTCCCATGGTGACACGCAACACATCCTGCTCTTCCCCGCCACTGTGGAGGAGTGCTTCACCATGGCGATCGACGCCTTCGACCTCGCCGAGGGGTTCCAGACGCCGGTCTTCGTGCTGTCCGACCTGGACCTCGGAATGAACAACTGGATGTCCAACCCCTTTCCGTATCCCGAGAGGCCGATCCGGCGCGGGAAGGTGCTCTCGAAGGAGGACCTGGACCGCCTGGGCGGATTCGCGCGCTACAAGGACGTGGACGGCGACGGCGTGACCTACCGCACGTTGCCTGGAACGGACCACCCTGCTGCCGCCTACTTCACGCGTGGCACCGGACACGACGAGCACGCGCGCTACAGCGAGAGCGCCGAGGACTGGGAAGGCAACATGGAGCGGCTGGCGCGCAAGATGGACAACGCGCGCTCGGCCGTGCCGCCCCCCGAGCTCTGCGGGCAGGGCGCGCGGATCGGGATCCTCGCGTACGGCTCCTCGCACCACGCCGTGGTCGAGGCTCGCGACCAGCTCCGGCGCGAGAAGGGCCTGGA
>JBGQLS010000409.1:0-5902 GCA_041500205.1 Anaeromyxobacteraceae bacterium
CGGTCGACGAGCAGTTGCTCCACTTGCTGTACGACCTCGCCGAGGTCGACGGCCGGAGGCAAGTCGTGCACCCACCGATGCAGCGCGTCCCCGCTGGTGCCAGTCGAGGATCCGGGCATCAGTAGGTCCTCCACGCGGATGGTCGGGCCAGACGTCAGGATGCAGGCACGCTCGATGACATTGCGCAGTTCACGGACATTGCCGGGGAACGGGTACTCTCGCAGATGGTTCAGCGCCTCCTTCGCCATGGTCCGACGAGAAATGGCGAGCTCGCGACAGGCACGAACGAGGAGGTGATCCACGAGGGCAGGGAGATCCTCCATCCGCTCGCGGAGGGGCGGAACCTCGAGAGGAACGACGGCCAGGCGGAAGTAGAGGTCCTCCCTGAACTCGCCTGCCCGCACCTGGGAGGCGAGGTCGCGGTGCGTGGCCACGAGGAGCCGCACGTCCACCTTGCGAGGAGAGCGCGCCCCGACGCGCGTGACCAAGCTATCCGTCAGGACCCGCAGCAACTTGGCCTGTAGCGCGGGCGCCATCTCGCCCGCCTCGTCGAGGAAGAGCGTCCCTCCGTGCGCTGCCTCGAACATGCCCGGGCGCGCCCGATCGGCGCCGGTGAAGGCGCCCTTCTCGTGCCCGAACAGCTCGCTCTCCAGGAGCCCCTCCGGCAACGCCGCACAGTTCACCGCGATGAACGGCTTCTCCGCGCGTGTGCTCTGCCGGTGAATGGCACGAGCCACCAGCTCCTTACCCGTGCCGGTCTCGCCGTGAATGAGCACGGTCGCCCCAGTGGGAGCGACCTTGGCGACGACCTCCTTGAGACGCTGCATCGGTGCCGCGTCACCGACGAGCTCCCCGCCTGCTGCGATGCGGCCTACCTGCTCGCGGAGGAGCTGGTTCTCGCGGACCAACCCTGCGTGCTCCGCGGCCCGGCGCACAGCCGCCTTGACCGCGTCGGGATCGAAGGGCTTGGGGATGACGTCGAACGCCCCGGCGCGCATGGCAGAGACCGCGAGCTCCACCGTCGCGTACGCGGTGAGGAAGAGCACGGGAAGGCCGGCTGCTTCCTCGCGTGCCGCCGCCAGTACGGCCAGCCCGTCTCCGTCGCCGAGCTTCTGGTCGGTGATCACAAGCTCCACGTCGCCCTTGCCCAGCTTCGCGCGCGCCTCGGAGAGCGAGCCCGCTTCGACCGGCGAGTGACCGTCCTCGCGCAGGACCATCCCCAGCAGCCGGCGGAGGTTCGGTTCGTCGTCCACGATGAGGATGGTGCTCATGCGACCGCCTCTTGCGCGAGCTGGATCCGCAGCTCGAATCGGACCTTCCCCGGCGCGTTCTCCGCGAGGACGACATCGCCTCCATGCGCTCGAGCGATCGTCCCCGCAATCGCCAGTCCGAGCCCGGTGCCGCGCGGCTTGGTCGTGAAGAAGGGCTCGCCTAGCCGGGCGACCACGGGCGGGGAGAGAGCCGCCCCCGTGTTCTCGACCCCGAACACGGCGCCGCCGCGCTCCGCGCGCGCCGAGAGCCGCAGCGCGCCGCCGCGCTTCGTCGCCTCCAGCCCGTTCATGGCGAGGTTCAGGAGCGCCTGCTGGATCTGGAACGGATCCGAGGTGATCGGCGCGTCCTCACACTCGGTCTGGATCGCCACCCCCAGCTCCTGTGCGCGTGCCCGCACCAGGCCGGCAACGAGCCCGAGAGCCTCCGCGAGCGAGCCAAGGCGCAGCTGGGGCGGCTGCTGACGCGCATAGACGAGGAAGTCCTCGGTGAGCCGCTGGAGCCGCTGCGACTCCTGCGCCAAGATGTCGAACACCTCCGCCCGCAGTTCCGGCGCCGTCTCCGGGCGGCGAGCGGTGGCCACGGCGCTCGCGATCATGCTGACGGGGTTTCGCACCTCGTGCGCGATGGCCGACGCCAGGCGACCGACGGCCGCCAGATTCTCCTCGCGGACGAGCCGATCGCGTGTCGCGGCGAGATCCGCGAGGCTTCGGCGGAGCTCGGCCTCCTGCTGCCAGAGCTGCCCCGCGACAAGGCGCACCACCGCCGCCACGACTACGAAGATCAGCGACACGGTGGTGGCCTCGAACGACTCCGCGAGTGTTGCCCCAGGGCTCAATGCGCCCACGGGGATCCACACCAACCCGACCGTCAGCCCGATAATCACGATGAGGGTCAACGCCAGCCCAACCAAGCTGAGGCGGAATGCCGCGGCAATGGTTGGGATGACCATCAGCACGGCGTAATGGCTCTCCTGTCCGGAGCTGAGGCGCGAGACGAGTGCGGTGAAGGCGACGTTGGCGATGATCGAGAACCGGGCGTACCACCAGGTCCTGCGCGGACCCAGTGTGGTACCGGGGTTGTTGAGGAATGCGGCCTCGCAGAGCTGCATCGCGAAGCGCAGCGCGAAGGCGATGCCCGCCACAGCTGTGAGGCGCCCCACCACCGGACGAAATAGCGCGTGCAGGGACATGAGCCCCGCCATCACGGCGAGGTTGAGCAGGATCAGCACTGTCTCCTGACGCTCGAAGCTTGGGAAATCGAGCGATGGTGACCAGACCAGGTTCCTGCGCAGCAGGGCGAAGGTGCCCCTTTCGGCAGCCATCGGGGTCGATGGTACGCTCAATTGGCTCTCCAGGCCGCGATTCCGATCAGCGCGAACGCCCACCACAGCCCTGCACAGAAGCCAGCGATGACATCGCTCGGATAGTGAACGCCAAGATAGATGCGTGAGGTGCCGATCGCAGCCAGAAGGGCGACCCGTACTCAACGCAGAACCCGCCCAGGGCCGCTCGACGTCGTCTCGATCCACCGCCCAGGAGGTGGCACCCTGCCTTCCCGCCATTCACCGCGTTCGTCCCGTGGCAAGTTCGCCCCATGAAGACAACAGTCATCGCAGCAGCTCTCGTCATGTTCGGCGCCACCCCGGCGGTACCAGCAGAGTCGACAGCGGCCGCGAGCACTTCCACCGGCGAATCGTGCGGAAGCTGCCATGCGCTCCCGCCTGCGACGGGCAGACACGGCAAGCATGCCCGAAACGCCGTCACCTGCACGAGTTGCCATGGGGGCGACATCGCTGCGGGGTTGAACCCGGCTCTCCACCAGAACGGGCGCGTCGACCTGGACACAGTCGCGGGGTGGGTGGCGTCGACGCGCAGCTGTGCGAACGACTGCCATGAGCCGGAGCGATGGGACCGGAAGGCGCACCGACAGCGGAAGCATCGAGGCGCTGGACGACATTAGCTTGACGCCGTCAATCCAGGCGGCCGGCCTGCCGGGCCGTCGAGAGGATGGCGTCGATCTTCTCGACGACCTCGGGATCCACCTTGTGGGTGAGCCCGGCGACGAACAGCAGCGCCGCCACACCGGCGAGGACCAGCCCCAGGATCCTAGGCCCGCGCAGCCCCAGATGCGCCAGGAGGGGTCGCCAGTTGAGGGCCAGGTGAATGGCGCCGGCGGCGACCATGACGATCCCGAAGACCTCGTGGACCGGGTGCATCCGGAGCTGGAATCCCAGCCGATCGATCGCGAGCATGAGGAGACCCGAGGTCGTCAGGGCGGCGAACGACACGGCCAGGGTGACGGACGAGAGACGGCGAAGCGCGGGAGAGGACATGCTGCCTCCGGTCGGGGTTCGCGGGCATCATGCCAGTCCCTTGTTTCGGCGCAGTACGCGTCCCGTGAAGATTCGTGAAGACCCCGGCCCAGCGCCTGTGGTTACCGAAAAACATCATCTCTACGAAATCCCTTGAGCTCCTGAGCCTTGCGGGAAGAAGGTGGTCCTGAAGAAGAGCCACGCTGCCTCGGGCTGAGCGCGGGGTCGGTGTCGGCGAGCTTCCACCCCGTGAAAGCCGAGCCTCCTCCGCGGAGCGCGTGCGCGCCTGCCTTTCGGAGCCTAGCCGTGCCGCGACACCGCAGGGCCCGCACCCGCGCGTCTCTCGCGGTCGGCGAGCTCCATGTCCGCGTCCATCATCAGACGGACCAGTTCCTTGAAGCTCGTGCGCGGTTTCCACCCGAGCTGCCGCTCCGCCTTCGACGGATCGCCGAGCAGGTAGTCCACCTCGGTTGGCCGGTAGTAGCGCGGGTCGATCTCGACGAACTCCTTGTAGTCGAGGCCCACGTGGCCGAACGCGGCCTCGCACAGCTCGCGCACGCTGTGGCTCACGCCGGTGGCCATCACGAAGTCGTCGCCGTGGGGCTGCTGCAGCATGAGCCACATACCTTCCACGAAGTCCTTGGCGTACCCCCAGTCGCGCTTGGCATCCAGATTGCCGAGGAAGAGCCGCTTCTGCAGCCCGAGCTTGATGCGGCTCGCGGCGCGCGTCACCTTGCGCGTGACAAACGTCTCGCCGCGCCGAGGCGACTCGTGGTTGAAGAGGATACCGTTCGTGATGTGCAGGTTGTACGCCTCGCGGTAGTTCACGCTGATCCAGTAGGCGTACACCTTGGCGCAGCCGTACGGGCTGCGCGGATAGAACGGCGTCTTCTCATTCTGCGGCGGCGGCGAAGCGCCGAACATCTCGGAGGTCGAGGCCTGGTAGATGCGCGTGTCGGTGAGATCGAGCTCCCGCGCCGCCTCGAGCAGGCGCACCGCGCCGAGGCCGGTCACCTCGCCCGTGTACTCGGGGACGTCGAACGAGACCCGCACGTGGCTCTGCGCGCCCAGGTTGTAGATCTCGTCCGGGCGCAGCTTCTTGAGGAGCAGGTTCAGCGAGGAGCCGTCGTTGAGGTCGCCGTAGTGCAGGAAGAGCCGCGTGTCCGGCGTGTGCGGGTCCTGGTAGATGTGGTCGATGCGGCCGGTGTTGAAGGAGGACGACCGCCGCACGATCCCGTGCACCTCGTACCCCTTCTCGAGGAGAAGCTCGGCGAGGTAGCTACCGTCCTGTCCGGTGATGCCGGTGATGAGCGCTTTCTTCACGTGTTGTTCCTCTCGTACCACTCCACGGTCTCCCTCAATCCTTCCTCGAACGAGATCCGGGCCTTCCATCCGAACTCGCGGAGGGCGCGCGAGGTGTCGAGCATGCGCCGCGGCTGCCCGTTCGGCTTCGTGGTGTCCCACACGAGCTCGCCCTCGAACCGGCACAGCCGGGCGATGAGGGGCACGAGGTCGCGGATCTTGATCTCGAACCCCGCCCCCAGGTTCACCGCCTCGCTCCTGTCGTAGCGCTCCGCCGCGGCGACGATGCCCTCGGCCGCGTCGCGCGCGTGCAGGAACTCACGTGAGGACGAGCCGTCGCCCCAAACGACGACTTGCTTCTCGCCCCGCTGGCGCGCCTCGACACACTTCCGGATGAGCGCGGGGATGACGTGCGAGGTCTCGAGGTCGAAGTTGTCCTGCGGGCCGTACAGGTTCACAGGGAAGAGCACCACCGAGTTGAAGCGGTACTGCTGCCGGTACGACTCGCTCTGCACGAGGAGCATCTTCTTGGCGAGGCCATACGGAGCGTTCGTCTCCTCCGGGTAGCCGTTCCAGATGTCCTCTTCCTTGAAGGGCACCGGCGCGAACTTCGGGTAGGCGCAGATGGTCCCGAGCGCGACCAGCTTCTTCAAGCCCACCTGGCGGCCCACCTCGATGAGCTGCACGCCCATCATGAGGTTCTCGTAGAAGAACTTGCCCGGGTTCTGGCGGTTCGCCCCGATCCCGCCCACCCGCGCCGCGAGGTGGAGGACCATGGTGGGCTTCGCATCGGCGTAGAGCCGCCTGACGGCGCTCATATCCACGAGGTCGTACTCGCGCGAGCGCGGCACGAACACGTCGCGCGCTCCGCGGCGCGAGAGCTCCTCGAGGACGAAGCTGCCGAGGAAGCCGGCACCGCCGGTGACGACGACGCGCTCCGCAGCCCATTCGAACCGGACGTCCATCTCGGCCTTATCGCAGAGGATGGTGGACCCAGGCAACAGGCAGCCGACCCCC
>JBGQLS010000410.1:0-5873 GCA_041500205.1 Anaeromyxobacteraceae bacterium
AACGATCCGCGGCGCATCGCTTCGTTGCGTCCTCCCTCACATAGCCGCTGCTATGCTCGGTCGTCGCGCCTCGCCCTGCTTGCGTCTCGCTCGCCTGGCTCGGTCCCCGGTATTCTGAACAACCCTGTGAGACTCCGCTCGCCCAGGTGTGGCGAGCACTCGGCCGGCCCGAACGAGGCCCGAAGGAAACGCTCAGGATGATCGCATCCCCCTCGAAGGCCCGTGGATGTGCCGTCGCGGTGACGCTTCTCTCCGCCGCCTGCGCGTCGAGTGCGCCGCGCCTCGCGAGCCTGCCCATCACCGCGCCCGAGCGGCTCCTGTTCGTGGAGGGTGGAGCGGGACGCCTGCGCGTCTCCGATGGCGGAGGCGGTGGCACCCCGATTCTCTTCCTGCACGGACTCGGCGCCGATCTCGAGTCCTGGCGGGCGCAGCTCGACCACCTGCGCCCTGCTCGGCGGGCCATCGCCTACGACCACCGCGGCCACGGCGGCTCCGACCCCGCCCGCGATGGCGTCTATACCGTCGCGGCGCTGGCGGATGATCTCGAGCTGGTGGTGCGCGCGCTGGCGCTCGACCGGTTCTACCTCGTCGGGCACAGCATGTCGGGCGCGCTGCTGACGACGTACGCGGCGAAGCACCCGGAGAAGGTGGCGGGGCTCGTCTACGCCGACGCGGTCGGCGACTTCCGCGCCATGGCGCCGCAGCAGATCGAAGCCATGAAGCTGCGCCAGGGCTCGTCGTCGTTCGGCAAGCCGCAGCAGCGGGAGGCGTTCGGCCAGATGCTCGTCTCGGCGCGCCCGGCCACGCGGGAGCGCGTCCTCGCCGCGCTAGACCGGCTCGATACCCCTGCCTTTCCCGCGCTGCGCCGCAGCATGGCGGACTTCTCCGCCGCCGAGCTGCTCCCCCGCTACCGAGGGCCCCGCCTCGCCGTCGAGGTCGCCGGATATGACACGCCGGTGCTCTTCTCGTCGCTCGACAAGAAGGCGCCCAGGGTCACCATCCCTGGCGTCTCCCACTGGCTCATGATGGACGACCCCGACGCGTTCAACCGCGCGCTCGACCCGTTCATCGGGTTCAAGCCAGGGCGGTGAAGCGTCCTGGAGCACCCCGCTTGCTGGGATCTGGTCGGAGTGAGGGGAGCCTGTCTCCCTCTCCCTCCGCGAGGGAAAGGGTCGGGGTGAGGGAGGCTCGGGGACCGCGAAGATGCCGAGGTTGCCAGATCGGGCCGCAAGCGGGGAGAGGGAGACCGTGAACTCCTGGTAGCCCGAGACGCAAGTACGCTCGTGTTGGCTTTTCTTGACGGCGAGCAAGTACGTGCCCCGCGCGCATCCGATGCGCCGCGACCAATTCCGCCCTCTCGCTGGCTCGCGGGCGATTGCGTCACCTGGTCGTGGGAGTGTCGCTCCGTGTCCTCCTCCCCACTTTCACAGGAACCGGCAGGGTCCTTCGCTTGGATGCAGGCTGTTCGAGCAGCGCCGCAACGTAGTTGAGGAACGCACGATGACCGACACGAGCTGGAGTGGGGCGCGCCTTCGCTGGGCGGCGGCAGTGCTGACCTCCATGCTGCTTTGTCCGGTGGGTGTGGCGACGGCGCAGGATGTCCCGCAGACGCTGCGGCAGCGCGCTCTGCAGTCCTTGCTCGGGCCGCTCGGGGGAGTTCCCCTGCTAGATCCGGGGCCCATCTACCTGTCCGACCGCCAGGCGCTTCAACGCCTGGGAAAGGCGCTCTTCTGGGACCAGCAGCTGGGGAGCGACGGCCAGGCCTGCGCGAGCTGCCACTTCCATGCCGGCGCCGACAATCGGTCGAAGAACCAGCTGAACCCTGGCTTCAGGAACGAGATCATCCCCGGGGGCGACAAGGCGTTCGACGGGAAGAAGTTCGGGCCGAACTACCAGCTCACGCTGGCGGACTTCCCCATCCAGACGAACGACGTCGTCTCGTCGCAGGGCGTCTTCGCCGCCAAATTCACCGGCATCGGGTTCCCGGGCGATAGTGGGACCGCTGACCCCACTGACCCCACCAACGCCATGGCCTCGACCGCCGCGGTGTTCGACGTGGGCGGCGCGGTCGTCCGCAGCGTCCCGCCCCGCAACACGCCCTCCGCCGTCAACGCCGTCTACAACCGCCGGAACTTCTGGGACTCTCGCGCGCGCGACGAGTTCAACGGCGCCGATCCCATCGGCGATCTCGACCCGACGGCGCGGGTGGTGATGGCCACGCACGACGCCCAGGGTAACCTGCTCTGTGGGCAAGCCGGATCTCCAGACTCCGCACCCGCATGCTCCTGTGCTTCGCCCTCCGACGCGGAGTGCTTCGCCAACCTCTCCGTCCCCGGACTGTCTGCGGCCTCGCAGGCCGTCGGCCCGCCGCTGAGCAATCTGGAGATGTCCTATGACGGCCGGCAGTACACCGACCTCGGCCGCAAGATGTTCTCCTCCCAGCTCCAGCCGCTCGGCCAGCAGCTCGTCGCGACCGACGACAGCCTGCTCGGCGCCTACAGCGCCCAGCGCATCGGCGCCGGCGTGAAGGGCGTCACCTTCAACTACGCAGACCTCGTCAAGCAGGCCTTCCCGCGGCAGTGGTGGGACGTGCCGGGGTGCGTGGACGTCTCGGGCCCCCAGCCGATCATCAATCGGAGCGGCGTCCCCGGCCCGAAGTGCTTCACGGCCATGGAGTACAACTTCTCGTTCTTCTTCGGCCTGGCGGTGAACGAGTACGAGAAGACCTTGCGGGCCGTCGAGACGCGCTTCGACAGCTTCCTCATGGGCGACGACAACGCGCTCAACCTCCAGGAGCGCGACGGCCTCGAGCTCTTCATCGGCCGCGGCCGCTGCAAGGAGTGCCACAGCGGCCAGATGCTCTCGAACGCGTCCATCGCCGCCCAGGACACGACGCCTTTGCAGCTGGACAACCTCCTGCCGCCGCACAACATCGAGCGCATGGTCGTCGGGTCGCCGTGCTCGCCGGAGGAGCAGGTGACAGGGACCTGCCCGGACGTCCCCGCCAACGATCCCGTGGTGAAGGTGTACGACGCGGGCTTCTACAACATCGGCGTCCGGCCCACGCTCGAGGACAAAGGCATCGGTACGAACATCGGGCCTAACGCCCAGATACAATTCCCGCTCTCGTTCTCGCAGCGCCTCGTGGACTGCGTGACGGCCGCCGTTCCGGCGATCCTCGCCGCCCAGCCGACCCTCACGCAGGACCAGGCCGTCCGCCTCGCGAACACGCAGGCACCGCCGGCCGGATGCGCCGTCCCGCACATCGCCGCCCGGCCGATCGAGGCCGCGACGGTCCTGGCCAGGGCGTGGCTCGTAGCCAGCAAGAACGGGCTGCCGGTCGTCGACGGCTTGACGATCAGTGATTTCATCAAGGCGGCGCAGGATCTGCTCACGGGCCAGCCCCCTGCCGCGACGAGCTTCGCCCTCGCGGCGAGCCCCATCCCGATCGACTCGGCCGGCTTCCCTGATCCGCTCGGCGAGACCGGTTTCCTGTTCCAGGCGCAGGCCCTTCTCGCGTCCGACATGCCGTTCCTCGCCGCGACGGTGCAGGGCCGGGTGCAGAAGCTCCTCGACAGCGCGACGAGCCTCCTGCCCGACCCGGTGACCCCCGGCCCCGATCCGCTCAACTACTTCGCCCCGCCCATGCGGCCCAACGAGCTCACGAACGTGCTGGGCGCGTTCAAGACCCCGGGGCTGCGCAACGTCGAGCTCACCGCCCCATACTTCCACAACGGTGGCCAGGGGACGCTCAACCAGGTGGTCCAGTTCTACGACCGCGGCGGCGACTTCCACAGCCAGAACATCGACAACCTCGACCCCAACATCGCGCCCATCGGCCTCCTCGACTTCGAGGAGGAGGATCTGGTCGCGTTCTTGAAATCGCTCACCGACGAACGGGCGAAGTACGAGCGGGAACCCTTTGACCACCCGAGCCTGAGCCTGCCCAATGGCGGTACGCCGGGGCACAGCTTCCTCTTCGGCGCCGTCCCGTTCCTCGACGACCGCTTCGAGCTGCCCGCCATAGGCAGGACAGGTAGCCCCATCCCGCTCGGAACGCCCGGCACGCCCTTCGCCAACTTCCCGGACGCGATGTGGTCGAGGATCGCCGTCGACTCAGGGGGCGACCAGAGCGCAGAGCCCGGCACAGCCCTCGGCAAGAGCCTGGTCGTCCGCATCACGGACGCCTACGGCAGCCCCGTCGCGGGCTTCCCCGTCGCCTTCTCCGCCCCGGCAGGCGGGAGCGTCAACCCGGACCACGCGACGACAGGACCGGATGGCACCGCGACCACCGTGGCGACGCTCGCACCCGGCGCCGGCGATCAGACCTTCAGCGCGAGCGCCTTCACGGTCCTCGACTCGCCCATGCAGATCGTCGCACACGCGGTGTCCTCGTCTTCGCCGTCCCCGCCGTCCGGCACGCCCAGCTCCGGCGGCGGCTGCTCCAGCGCCCCAGGCGACGCTGCTTCGGCGCTCCTGATCGCGGCCGCGGCGCTCGCCCGCAGGCGCCGCTCGCCCCAGGGGCGCCGCGCCTGATCGACCTCCGCCCTCGCGTGCGTCAGCCTGACGCACTTGCCAGGGCAACCTCACCGGGGCGAACCGACAGGGGCCGCGCGATGGAGCGTGCGGCCCTTTGCCGCCATTCTCTCTTCGACCTGGCAGCCTCATACTGCACGAGAGGCAGCGCTCGCCGTGAAACGCGTGATCCACTTCGTGCGACTGGAATCGCCCAGCGAGGCGTTTCGGTGCACATGTGGTGAATGGCGCGCCGGCGCGAGCTGGACCACCGCGCGCAAGCTCGTCACATGCAACGAGTGCCTGAACCGCATGGTCGAGCGTGAGCGCCAGGCGCCGGAGACGGACAACCTCGGGGCCTCACACTAGAGGGCGGAGGCGAGCCCTTCGGTGTGTGACCGTTTCCTGGTGGGCGTGCCCCATAGGCACCGGGCGGTGCTCCGCCGGACAACCGGCACTTCGCAACGGCAGCGGGTGACCAGGGCTGATGCGTGGCCGGGTATGCGCGAAAACAGATCCATGGAAGCGCGCTGCCCCAGAGCGCAGGCGCCGGGAGGACTGGGGCGCACCCATGCCTGTTCGTCATGCGAGGCGCGATCCCCGCGTCGGCACATCGATCCAGCCTGCAGCAGGACGTGCCGCCACCGCACGTTTTGCGGCGTGGCGCGAAGGTTTGCGCGCGGCCGATCGCGCCGAGAGCGGCGAAGGGTCTCATGTGTGGGCCAACCAGCGGATCTTCGTTGGCAACTGATCTGGCGCGCGACGTGCATACGTCGCGATCGCGCGAAGTAATGGACGTGTCTCCTCGTGCTTCGGAACGATCTCACCGGGGCAGAGGCAGGGGCTAGAATCGGCCGGCGAGGGCAGCGAGAAACTGAGAGGCTGCGCGGCTCGTCGACTGAAAACTGCTCACCTCACGGATCGTGTGGTGAGCCCGGAGAAGAGAGAACATGGCGAACAAGATCACGGAAGACTGCACCAACTGTGGCGCGTGCGAGGCGGAGTGCCCGACCCAGGCCATCGCCCAGGGCGACGATTACTTCGTGATCGACGCCGCGAAGTGCGACGAGTGCGCCGCCGCCGGCGGTGAGTCGAAGTGCAAGGACGTCTGCCCGGTCGACTGCATCGTCAAGGCCTGATCGGTCCACAGGACCGCCCGCGCGGTCACTGAAGACAGAAGCTCCGCCCCCACGCTGCCGGCCTGGGAACGGAGCTTTTGTCGTGCGCGTGCGCGTTGCGCAGGCTCTAAGGGCTCGCGTGTGAATTGGGGAATCCATCTTCGTCGTTGAACCAGCCCGCAGATCCTGGAAGCGCTCGCGGCCAGGATCGAGTATTTCCGCGCAGGCTCTAAGTTGACG
>JBGQLS010000411.1:0-5865 GCA_041500205.1 Anaeromyxobacteraceae bacterium
GACCCAGCTCACGCTCCGCTTGAGGAACCTCGCCGCAGCGTGAACGTCCCACAGCTCGTTGTCGGGAGGGAGCGGGGCCGCGGAGACGACCGTGGGTCGCGGAGGCTCGGGGGTGATCGTCCTTCCTGCTGGTGCGCCCCGCGCGCACGCTCGGCCTCGGGCAGGCGCGCGTAGTCGGCGGCGATGGCTCGCCGGCGCTGGTGGTCGTCTCGTACCTCGTGCACCTCGTGCACCTCGTGCACCTCGTGCAGGCGCGCCAGCGATGCCTCGACCTCTCCGCGGGCCGCCAGCGCCACGGCCTGCCGCAGCACCGGATCCTTCTGCCGCTGGATCTGCGCCATCACCGCGGTCCGCATGCCCGCGGCCTGGAGCTGCTCGAAGGGGCGGCCTGCCTCGATGGCCTTCGTCTGGCGGGTGTCCCCCAGGAGGCCGACGCGCGCGTCGGCCTGCGCGGCGAGCTTCAACGCCTGCTCCATCCCCAACGTGACGCCGCGCTTGGCTCTCAACTCCGCCTCAGCCGTACCCGGCGCCCTCGGATCGCGCTCCAGAACGCCCGGACAACGAGCTCGCCGCCGATCTGGTCGTAGAAGACGTGGTACCGGGTCCCGGGCAGCAACAGGATCCGGACCCCGGGAAAGCCCGGTCGCGGGAATGGGCGCCCGACCTCGGGCTGCCGCTCCAGCCGTGCGAAGGCGCGCGCCAGTTCGCGAGCCAGGAAGTCCAGCGCGTCCGGCCGGTTCTCGCGCCACCAGGCGTTCGCCTCCTCGATCTGTCGGGCAGCGTCAGGGAGGACAACAACGCGGACGGTCACCGGGCTGACCGCAACCGGTTCAGCACGTCCTCGGCAGACAAGGCCTTCCCGGTGGCCGCGTACTCGCGCTGACCGGCCTGTAGCGCGCCGTCGAGCTCGGCCAGCTCATCGGCGTCGAGCTCATCACCTGGGTCGCGCACGTCGAGCTGGAGCTCGGTGCCCTCCGGGTAGTCGACCCGGTCCTCCACCAGCACCGCGCGTCCGCCGCGCACGACGGCCTTGAGCGTCGCCATGAAGCCCATCCTAACCCGCCCCCTGGGCACGCCGCCACGCGCGGTCGTCCCCCGAGGTCGTGCCTCCAGGGCAACGCAGGCGCATCACCCCTCCACTGGGACGGGGATGCGGATCGCGTTCGAGACCCTCACGTGCGGGATCTGCCCCCGCGCGACGGCCCGGTAGACGGTGGCGGTGCTCACGCCGAGCGCCCGCGCGCACTCGCGGACGGTCGCGTAGCGGACGCCGCCGCGGGCTCCCGCCCGCTGTACCAAGGATGTACCAAGCGGCGGGCGAAACGCGGCGAATTCGGGCAAATGGGTACCAGTCCCCGAGCGCTCGAATCCAGTGGTTGCAGGAGGTTGCGAGGTGCTGCCGGGTGCTACACACATAGTGAAGCAGACTCCGGACGAGAGCCACCGTTCGACAAGCGCGGACAGGCGGGTCGACCGACCTACCCGCCACTTCGGTCAGACCTCGCCGAGGGTGGCCAGGAACTCGGCAGCGCTGACCACCAGGACGCCCGCGAAGCTGCCGACGGCGAGCACCGCCGCATCGCCGCTCACGATGGTCCGGGCGCCGGCGGCGAGCGCCGTTGCGAAGAGCACGTCGTCGTCGGAGTCCTCCTTGACGACGCGCACCTCGCCGAGCAGCTCGGCCGGCACCATGGTAGCGATGGTCGCGAGCTTGGCGAGCACATGGCGTGCCTGCGCCTCGCGCCCTACCAGCCGCTTCTGAATGCGCGGCAGATCGAGGATGCGGCGGCACTCGACGGCGATGGCCGGCGTCCACACCAGCTCGTAGCGGAGCCCGGCCCCCCTGAGGACGGCTGCGGGCACGCCAGCCCGGTTGAGGATGCCGCTCACCACCACGTTCGTGTCCACGACGGCGCGGGTCACCGCCGGCGGCTCCGCACCTCGCGCTTCGCGTCGGCGGCCAGCTCGGCCGCCTCCTCGTCGGTGATGTCGCCGTCGGCCTTGCCCGCGTCGAGCAGCCGCGCCAGGTCGACGACCGCCCGCCGCTTGCGGGCCTCGGCGAGCGCCAGATCGCGCAGCCAGGCGGACACCGACCCGCCTGGCGCCATGCGCTTCAGGAGGTCCCGGTCGGCCTTGGTGACGCGGACGGGGATGATGACGTCCTTGGTAGCCATAGGGTAGTTATACAACGTATGTCGGTTCGCGAACACCTGATGCGCAGGAGGACGCCTCCGCCTGCGTGGCCGCAGAGGACATCGTCGACACGGCCCAAGGGTTACCGAGACCGACCCAACCGTGCGACAGTCCACCAGGTTCCCCTCCCCGGTATGGGGAACCGATCGAGAAGCGTGCTTGAGGCCAGGGCGATGGCCCTCCACTCGGCGCTAGGGCCGCCATCATCTGGGTGCGGTACGCGTCGCTGCAGCGCCCGGAACGGGCTGGCCTCGGACGCACTCTTCGAGATCGCTGGCCCGCACCCGGATGGCATGCGTCGAGATCCCAACGAAGGCGGGCCTACCTGACTCGCAGAGCGCGTAGACGGTGGCGGGGGCCCATCAGCCCCCAGCCCGCGAGTGATCGCGAGGCAGCGCTGGCATGCCGGTAGTGAAGGCTCTGCCTTCAACGCCGACCCTTTGGAGCTCGGAGGGAGACCGCAGGCGGTCCAGCCTGGGACACGCTCAGACGGCGCGTGGCGCACGCGCTGGCGCGGCGCTGCACGGGAGGGTCGAGGCGGGGCGATCAGGACGACGCGGAAGCGTGGCGCGCTCACGCGACCTCCTGGCGGAGCGCCGCGACGCGGGCGGCTTTCTGAATGAGCTCGAGCGCGCAGCCGAAGTCGCCGCGCTCGGCCGCCGCTGAGGCCAGCCGCGTGCACGCCTCGAGGAAGCTCGGGACGGCGCTCGGGAGGCACTGATCCGCGAATCCGCGCAGCACGCTCGCAGTACGCGCCATGCGTTCCGGCGCGACCGGGACTTCACCGTGCGGTATCGCGGCTCGCGTCGGGGCAGTGGAATCAACGGGTTGCGAGCCGGTGCGCCGCGTGCCAGCCCGTGAAACCGGCCGTCCTCCATTCGAGCCCAAGCTGCGAAGCGGGCTGTTCGTGCACGCGTTCTAGCGCCAGCCGAACGCTTGGCTGTTCGACCCGACAAGGACCGCCCCGAGTTGCATGCACTGGTTGAGCCCGCCGCCCGAATGCCGCTGGCAGATTACGAAACTGCGTTGGCCTCAACACGCCGTGCCTGGAGGACCGCATGGCCGACATGAACCGTCTTGAAGCGTACCTGGCATTGGAAAGGGCCATGCTGCAGCTAGACGCCGCCGGGGATGCGTTTGCGGATTCTCTCCGGGATGCCATGGACCCGCTCTGGTACGAACTCAGCGATGACGATCGCCAGTTCTTGAACCGTCGCCATATTCCTGAGTCGCTCAGTGAACTCGAGCCTCTCCGCGGCGTGCTCACTGTTACCGACGCTCCGCGGCGAGTGGAACGGTACGAGGAACGCGAACCACTGCACATCGAGCAGTCGGAGTGGATGAGGGCGGCATGATCGTCGTGCTAGGCGGAAACGAGTTCGTCGACTGCGAGAACATCCTGGCGGCGAAGGGGGAATCGCTCCTGAGCGTGCGCCGCCGTCGCGCGAGCTGCTCGGCCGCGCGCACCGACAGGGGCCGGCCATCGAGCGCCTTCGCGTTGATCCTCTCCTGTCGCTGCTTGCCGCTGCCGTCGATCCACTGGATGACGACGCGGCCGTTCTTCCTCGTCAGGATGGAGCCCACGGGAACCGATCCTCGTCGGCCGCTCAGCGTTAGCTGGCCCAACCTTCCGGGCCGGAATGAACCGCTACGTCGTTCAGCGTGTAGGCGCGTGCGATCGAGGCGCCAACGTGACCGGAGCTAAGATCTGGGCAGCGGCTTGGCGCGGCGGAGCTTTCGTTGCGCCAGGTCGATCTCGCCGACGAACTCACCCAGACTGCGACGGAAGAAGACCACCATCACCCCATCCCGCGGCGGCGCGTACCCGAGGATCTCTTCCACATCATCGAGAACGATGGAGAGGTCCTCACCGCCCGGCCCCGAGATAGCCAACTGTTGCGCATCCTCGCGCGTGATCTTCCCGTCGTGATTGGTGTCCGCCAGGGCGAGCTCGTACCGGATCCACCGAACGGGATCATTCCTGGGCTCTCTCCTCTCCTGCGCCGCCCCGCCCTCGCGCAGCAGTTGGTAGTTGACGATGAGACCCTTGTGATCCGGCCGGAGCCAGCGGCTGACGCCCGTCCCCGCGTCGTAGAAGAGGAGGTTGCGTGTTTCGCTCTCGTACGAGGGACCGCTGGAAAGCTTCGAACCGGGGAGGTGGCTTTCGAGTGGGAGCAGGACGAACGAGGTACCTTCCACGTCCTGGACACTTCCGAGGAAGAGACGCTCGCCCTTTTCCTCGACGACAACGCTCGGAGTCCGCTCTCTCCCCCGGTCTCTCCAGGTGACCGACGAGATCGCTGCCACCAGCGCCGCCCCCAGGAGCAGCAGGAATGCGAGAAGAACGAGCACGCCATTGATCCGCCAGACCGTCCTGAATAGCCGTGCCATCTTCATGGGCCGAATCCGAGCACGGATCGCGGAGACGATCCAGGATCCGTCGGATCCGTCAGAAGAATGACGGGGACACTTCCGGACAGTGGTGTTGGGACGCACCGACGCGCGCACACACTCTCCGTCCATGATGACGGGACGCGCGGGTTACTACACCAATAGCGTAGGCTCCTCCGGAGGAGGGGACCTTGCGCTATCCGGTGTTGCCCGTTCTGTCGTGCGCTCTGGCCGTCGCCGCTTGCCAGGGGCCGCTCGATACCGTGAACGACGCCGCGACCGACCCGAAGGCTCCGGCGTGGGTTCACGCCCAGGCTCTTGCCGAGCGCACGAGCACGGCGGCTGACGCGGCCGCGCGGGTATGGGACGGCTCTCCGAGCGGTCTCGATGGCTGGACGGTTGACTACGTGAGCGGCCCCTTCATCGACTGCGACGGCACCCACGCCGACGGCTGCAGTTACTCGAACTCCCTGGGCGGTGGCACCATGCGCATCCGCGTGGAGGTGAGCGCGACCTGCTTGGAAGCCACGTCGCTCGTCCATGAGGTCGGGCACGCCATCATCGGAGACCACGACCACCACGATCCGCGATGGAGCGACCCGCAGTTCTGGCGGCGCATGCGCCGCGCCGTGCTCGACGTCCTGCCGAGCAGCGATGTCGCGTGTGGCTACGCCGTTGCATCCTCACCGGCCTACCGGTTGTGAGCCGGGCGCTCGACTTGAAAGCTGCTCCCGTTCTCGCTGTCCTTGCTGGTCTCACCGCCTGCGGCGGGCAAGGCAGTTTCAAGATAGTCGTCATGGTCCTGTGCAAGCGGTCGCGCCGGTCCGCGCCGCGACCGCCCTCAGGAGGGCCCCCGCGTCCTCGTGGCACTGCCAGAGCACCTCGGCGACGAGCAAGCCGATCGCCTGCGCATCGGTGACCTCCGCGCCGGGTCCCTGGCGCCAGCGCGCCTGCTCGACCATGGCCGGCGTCTCCGCCAGCGCTCCACTAGACTCGAGCGCGAGCAGACAGGCCGCGGCATCGTCACCAGGCCGTCCCTTCCCGAGCAGGCCGCGCACCCAGATTGCCTTCTGAACGACGTCGCTCACGGGCCGGCGCGTCGTCCTGCCGCGAACCGCCATCGGCACTGCGGCGGCTGCAAGGTCGAAGACGAGCGCCCTGCCGCGCGTGCTCGCGACACGGGCGCCGCACGCGGAAAGAAGGCCGTGAAAGACGAGGAGCGCCCACGCCTGCTGCGAGGTCCGCTTCCCGGAAACGGGGCTTACCCCGGCGGGGTCGAGC
>JBGQLS010000412.1:0-5862 GCA_041500205.1 Anaeromyxobacteraceae bacterium
ACCTCGCCGGCTTCATCGCCGAGAACGTGCGTAACGGCGACATGCCCCTGGCCCGGTGGGAGGAAGCGCGCGACGGCCTGCTCCTCGACGTGCGGGAGCCGCCCGAGATCGCGTCGAACCCGATCAAGGGCGCGGTGAACATCCCGCTCCACGAGCTGCGCGGCCGGCTCGGCGAGCTGCACAGGGGCTCGATCATCCGCGTCGCCTGCGCCGTCGGGCAGCGCGCGTACTTCGCAGTGCGGCTCCTGCGCCAGCACGGCTTCGACGCGCGGCAGCTCCCCGGGGGGGCGCTTCCAGACCTGGGCGACGTTGCGCTGAGCGTGGTCCACGCGCTCGGCGGAGAGCCGGAATCCTGCGGCGCGCCGGCCGGCTCTGAAGAGGTATGCGCGCCTTCGTCCCCGCCGAAGCAGTCAGAGGAACTCCCGCTGAGCGGACGTCCACGTTTCCTGCGCGCGCTGCGATCTCCGCCGCACCGATTGCGCCCAGCCGCACCGATTGCGCCATTTGCGTCGGTCGGCGTTCCGCATTGCCGGTACGAGGCTTGCACGAATGCGGCGTTGGAGCTGCGACCCGTGCGTGGAGCGCTACATGGGATCGATGAACCGACGGCAGTTTCTTCGCATCGGAGCGGGCGCGCTCACGGCGGCCGGTCTTAGTCCGCTCCTCGGCGGGCGAGCGCGCGCATCCAACTTGGCGCGCAAGAGCGGCCTGCGCACGGTCCCGACGTTCTGCGATCTGTGCTTCTGGAAATGCGGCGCGATCGCCACCGTCCGCGACGGCGAGCTGTGGAAGATCGTAGGCAATCCACTCGATCCGCTCAGCCACGGCCGGCTGTGTCCCCGCGGCACCGGCGGCGTCGGCGCCACCTTCGACCCCGACCGCCTGCGCCGGCCGCTCTTGCGCGCAAGGGTTCGCGGCGAAGAGCAGTGGAACGCCGTCTCGTGGGACGAGGCGCTCGGTTACCTCGCCCAGAAGCTGGAGGCGATCAAGGCGAAGTACGGCCCCGAGTCGATGGCGCTCTTCTCCCACGGCCTGGGCGGGAACTTCCTCAAGCACACGCTGAAGGCGTATGGCGCGATCAACATGGCGGCGCCGTCGTTCGCGCAGTGCCGCGGCCCGCGCGACGTCGGATTTCGGCTTACTTTTGGGGACGACCCCGGCTCGCCCGAGCGCACCGACATCGCCAACGCGCGCTGCCTCGTGCTGATCGGCTCGCACCTCGGCGAGAACATGCACAACACGCAGGTGCAGGAGTTCGCGCAGGCGGTCGACAGCGGCGCGACGATCATCGTGGTCGATCCGCGCTTCTCGGTCGCCGCCAGCAAGGCGAAGCATTACCTGCCCATCCGGCCCGGTACCGACACGGCGCTCGTGCTCGCTTGGATGAACGTGCTGGTGACCGAGAAGCTGTACGACGCCGAGTACGTCGCCAGGTACGGCTATGGCTTCGAGCAGTTCGCCGCCGCGCTGGCGCCGAGCACGCCCGAATGGGCCTATCCCGAGACGGGCATCGCGCCGGAGGTCATCCGAGAGACCGCGCGCGAGATGGCGCGCCATCGTCCGGCGACGCTCGTGCACCCGGGGCGGCACTCCAACTGGTACGGGAACGACACCCAGCGGTCGCGGGCGGTCGCGCTGCTCAACGCGCTGCTCGGCTCGTGGGGACGCCGCGGCGGCTTCTACTTCCCCGCCCAGATGGACCTGCCGGGCTATCCGTACCCGCCCTATCCGAAGTCGACCAGGCCCAAGGTCGACAACCCCGACAAGCGCTATCCCTTCGCGCACGAGGCCATCAGCACCGGAATCCGCGAGGCGACGATCACGGGCAAGCCCTACCCGATCAAGGGCTGGATGACCTACGCGACCAACCTAATGGTGGCGCTGCCCGACGAGCGCCAGACGCTCGCGGCCATCCGAGAGCTCGACCTGCTCGCGGTGGTGGACGTCATTCCCTCCGAGACGGCGGGCTGGGCCGACGTCGTGCTGCCGGAGAGCACCTACCTCGAGCGCTACGACGACCTCAACGTCGAGCTGTTCCGCGAGCCCTTCATCGCGCTCCGCCAGCCGGTCGTGGAGTCGCCCGACGACCAGAAGCCCAACTGGTGGATCGCACGCGAGCTCGCGATCAAGCTCGGGCTCGCGAGCTACTACCCGTGGAAGGACATCGAGGAGTACCTCTCGACGCGCCTCGAGAAGCGCGGCTACCACCTCGCGGACTTGAAGCGCGACGGCATCATCCTCGGCAAGAAGCAGCCGAACTACTTCGAGGAAGGCGCGCCGGCGGAGTTCGCGACGCCCTCGAAGAAGATCGAGTTCTGGTCGAGCCAGCTGCAGCAGCACGCCGACGCGCATCCCGGCGCGAAGGGCTTCGATCCGGTGCCGCGCTACCAGCCGCCCGAGCCGTGTCCGGCGGGCGCGTACCGGCTGCTCTACGGCCGCGCGCCGGTGCACTCGTTCAGCCGCACCCAGACCAACCCGCTCTTGCACGACGTGATGCCGGAGAACGCGGTCTGGCTGAACGCCGGCGAGGCCCGCCGCCTGGGCCTGCGCTCGGGCGATCGGGTGAAGCTGCGCAACCAGGAGGGCATCGAGAGCCTGCCGATCCTCCTCAAGGCTACCGAGCGGATTCGCCCCGACTGCGTCTTCATGGTCCACGGCTTCGGCCACACAGCGAAGGGCCTGAGGCGCGCCTTCCACAAGGGGGCGAGCGACGTGCAGCTTCAAAGCCGCATCAAGGTCGATCCGTTGATGGGCGGCACCGGCCTCAACGACAACTTCGTCTCCGTCGTCCCGGTCTGAGGCCCCCATGGCGCGCTACGCAATGGTCATCGACACCGCACTCTGCGTCGGCTGCTCGGACTGCGTGGTCGCTTGCAAGACCGAGAACAACGTCCCCGAGGGCTACTGCCGCGACTGGGTCGAGGAAGCGGTGCGCGGAACCTTCCCCACGGTGCAGCTGACCATCCACGCGGCGCGGTGCAACCACTGCTCGAGCCCGCCGTGCGTGACCTGCTGCCCCACCGGCGCGAGCCACGTGCGCGAAGGCGGTGTGGTGCTCGTCGATCACGGCAAGTGCATCGGCTGCAAGGCGTGCATCGAGGCCTGCCCTTACGACGCGCGCTTCTCGCACCCGGACGGCTACGCCGACAAGTGCACCTTCTGCATCCACCGCGTCGAGCAGGGGCTCTTGCCGGCCTGCGTGGCGGTGTGCCCGACCCACTGCATGCACTTCGGCGATCTCGACGATCCCGAGAGCGAGGTCGCGCGGCTCCTGCGCTCGCGGCCGAACCACGTGCTCACACCTGAGGCGGGGACGCAGCCCAACGGGTTCTACCTGACGCGAGGCCCGCAATGAACCCGCTCGAGCTCACCACCAACCGGCACAACCCCGGGATCGATCCGCTCCTCAGCGCGTGGGGCTGGGAGATCGCGGTCTACCTGTTTCTCGGCGGCCTGGTCGCGGGGTCGCTCATCCTCGGCGGCTACCGCCTGCTGAAGAGCCCGCGCCGGCAGGCGGGCGAGAGCTACCCGTGGGGGCCGCTGCTCGGCGTGGCCTTGCTGTCGCTCGGCATGGGCGCCTTGTTCCTCGACCTCGGCCACAAGCTCTACGTGTGGCGGCTGTACCTTACCTTCCAGCCGCTGTCGCCGATGTCGTGGGGCGCGTGGATCCTGCTCCTCGTCTACCCGGCGATGCTGGCGGCCGCGCTGCTGCACCCGCCCGAGCGCGTCCCCTTCGGGAAGGCGGCGCTCGCGCGCGTGCGCGCCTGGTCCGAATGGGTCCACGCGCGCCCGCATCTGGTGCAGGGCATCGGCGTCGCCAACCTCGCCGGCGGCGCGGCGCTCGGCATCTACACCGGCGTGCTCCTCGGGACGCTCGGCGCGCGGCCGCTGTGGAGCAGCGCCATCCTCGGGCCGCTCTTTCTCATCAGCGGGATGTCCACCGCCGCAGCGGCGCTTCACCTGCTCTCGATGGTCGGGGCGAACGCGAAGGACACCAACTTCGGCGACCTCCTCCTGTCGGGCCTGGTCCGCCTGCTGAACAAGGACGCCGGCAAGAGCTCGATGGTTCGCTACGACCAGTCGTTCATGACCATCGAGCTGGCGATCATCGCGCTCTGGATGATCGGCCTTTTGACCTCCACGACCGTGCACCGGGAGGCCGCGGCGCTGCTGCTCTCGGGCGCGTGGGCGCCGCAGTTCTGGTCGCTCGTCGTGTTCACCGGGCTCGTCGCGCCGCTCGTGCTGCAGCATTTCGAGTTCATCGGTCGGTTGCGGCACACGCCGATCCCGCCGCTGCTGGTGCTGTTCGGCGGCTTCTGCCTACGGTGGATCGTGGTCGGCGCCGGGCAGGCCAGCCACTGGTGAAAGGAACTCCCATGTCGAACGACACGCACGCGCCGCAGCCGTACTGGAACCCCTACCTCGCCGGGGTCGGCGTCGGTCTCGCGCTCCTCGCCGCGTTCGTCTTCATGGGCCGCGGGCTGGGCGCGTCGAGCGCGTTCGCGGCGTTCGCCGGCGCGGGAGTCTCCGCCGTCGCGCCCGAGTTCGCGAAGCACCACGCCTACTTCGCCGACTACGCGACCGGGCACCCGTTCAAGGAGTGGCTCGTCTTCGAGGTCATGGGGGTCTTCCTCGGCGGTCTCGTCTCCGGCCTGCTGGCGAACCGGACCCGCCTGACCATCGAGCGCGGGCCGCGGTGGACGAACGCCAAGCGCCTCGTCTTCGCGTTTGGCGGCGGCGCGATCATGGCCTTCGGCGCGAAGATCGCCGGCGGCTGCACCAGCGGCCAGGGCCTCACCGGCGGCGCGCTGCTCAACGCCGGGAGCTGGCTCTTCATGGGCGCGATGTTCGCCGGCGCCTACGGCGTCGCCTACTTTCTCCGCAAGCAGTGGACCTGAGCGAGGCTCGCCATGAATGCCCCCTTCTTCAAGTATGGCCTGTTCGGCGACCCCACCTCGCTCGTGGTGGCGTTCGTCATTGGCATCGCGTTCGGCTTCTTCCTAGAGCGCGGCGGCTTCGGGAGCGGGCGCAAGCTCGCCGCCCAGTTCTACTTCACCGACATGGCGGTGCTGAAGGTCATGTTCACCGGCATCATCACCGCGATGGTCGGCGTCTACTGGCTTTCGCGCCTCGGCTTCCTTGACCTGTCGCTCGTCTACCTCGTCCCGACCAAGGCCGCCGCGAACCTCGTGGGAGGCCTGCTTCTCGGCGTCGGGTTCGTCGTCGGCGGCTACTGCCCCGGGACCTCGGTCGTCGCGGCGGCGACCGGCCGCATCGACGCGATGGTGTACCTCACGGGCATGGTCGGCGGAATGGTCGCGGTCGGTTTCGCCTGGCCGTCGCTCGACGGCTGGGTGAACGCCAACGCGCTCGGGCCGGCGACGCTGCCCGGGCTCTCCGGGATCCCGTACGGCGTGATCGTCGCGCTGGTCGTGGCGATGGCCGTGGTTGCCTTCGTCGCCGCGGAGTGGGGTGAGGTGAAGAGCGGCGGACGCGCGCTGGCGGAGCAGTCGCTGTTCGGGGTGCGCAAGTTGACGCGTTCCTGGGCCTTGTTCCTCGGGCTCCTGGGGCTCGCCGGCGTCGCCGCGCTCGCGGGTTCGCCCTACCGGGGCTCGCGGTTCACGGTGGACGGGGACGCTCTCGCGCGCACGGCGGCGACCGGCGCGGACCACGTTTCGCCTGCCAAACTCGCCGATCGCCTGATCGCAAGCACCAACGACTACCGGCTGATCGACCTGCGGCCTCCCGAGGCTTACGCGAAGGAGCGCATCCCCGGCGCCGAGAACGTGCCGATGACCGCGCTTCCGGGCGCACCCTGGATGCCGACCGAGCCCATCCTCCTCTACAGCGAAGACGGCGAGC
>JBGQLS010000413.1:0-5858 GCA_041500205.1 Anaeromyxobacteraceae bacterium
AGGATGACCGTCAGGCGCAGGCGCGGCGGAACGGCCGTCAATTCGCCGCGCGTCGCCGCTCCGTCCGCCGCGCCCGCCGAGGCTTGCTCGTGAAGAGGACCTCCGACTTCCCGGTCTTCCCGTCGATTCGCTCGACGTGCTGGGGGATGACGCGGATGAGCGCGATGTCACGCTGCTGCTGGCCGCCAGGGAACCAGCGCGCCCAGGAAGGATTCCACAGCTCCAGGAGCAGCTTCTTGTCCCGGATGATCTCGCCCACGCCGGAGAGCGAGACGGTGCCCCCGCCCGCGGCGTCGAAGAACGTGAGCGCGCAGCGGGGCTCGGTCGCGAGGTCCTTGCACTTCTTCGCGCTCGCCGAGGTGGCGAACCATAACTCTTCCCCGCGCACCGTCTGGTGCATGGCCATGGGCCGCGAGTGGAAATGCCCGTCCGGCCCCACGGTGGTGAGCAGCGCGGTGCGGTAGGCGGAGAGCAACGTAGCGTAGTCGCGCGCGTCGGTTTCCGGCATCGGGTCCCTCCAGGAGTTGACGCGATCCATCTTAACTGACCTCGGCGCTCCGCATCACCAACGACCGGTTCTATTCGCTCGTGTACGTGCCAGCCACGGGTCAGTTCGAGCGACCGCGGGCCGCCCTCGCTGGAGGCGCGCCAGCGTCCGTCAGTGGATGCTTGACCAGGCGGCGGGACGCCAGGTCGAGCCACGCGCGCGTGGCCGAGGAGAGATAGCGATCGCGCCGCCAGATGAGCGTCAGGTCCCACGGGATGGCCACCTTGAGGCGCACCGTGGTCACCTGGCGCCGGTCCAGCTGGCGGCAGATGGTCTCGGGGAGCAACGCCACGCCAAGGCCCGCCACGACCATGGCGACGATGAAGTCCCACTGCGAGCTCTCGCTGACGATGGTCGGAGTGAAGCCGGTCCGCCGGCAAGCCTCGAGCACGTGGGTGCGCACCGCGAACTCGGGGCGGTGCAGGATGAAGGGTGTCTTCTCCAGCTCCTCCAGCGCGAGCTCGCTCCGGCGCGCGAGAGGATGGCCTCGAGGTAGCACGGCCCGGACCACGTCCTTCACGAAGGGCAGGGATCCGAACGCCGCCTCGTCCGTGGGCAGCACGGTCGCGCCCACGTCGAGCTCGCGCTCGAGCACGAGCGTCTCGATCCTCAGGGCGCCCTCCTCGCGCAGCTCGAGCGCGATCTCGGGATAGGTCCGGTGGAACTCGGCGATGACCCCGGGAAAGAACGCCATCCCCACCATCGGCGGCAGCCCGATGCGCACGCGTCCGCGCCGCAGGGACGACAGCTCGGCGACTTCCTCCTCGATCCGGCGGGCCGAGTCCAGCAAGCCCTTGGCGCGCTCGAAGACGATCCGCCCCGCTTCGGTGAGCCGCACCTGGCGGCGTTCCCGGACGAGCAGCGGAAACCCGATCTCCTCCTCGAGCGCCTTCACCATGTTGCTGATGGCGGGCTGGGTCACGTGGAGGGCGGCGCTGGCGCGCGTGAAACCTCCCCTCCGGACCACCTCGACGAAGTACCGCAGCTCCCGCATCTCCATGTGGCTGCTCCATGTGATCGCGTGATGGATCCGATAAGATAGATTAGCTGAAGGAGCCCCACGCGCGACACGTCACCGCACGCGCGTCCGCGCGTGGTCCCAGCGCCAGGGCTCACAGGGTTGTTCAAGATACCGGGGACCGAGCCAGGCGAGTGAGACGCAAGCAGGGCGGCGACGGCCGAGCATAGCCGGAGGCTATGTGCGGGAGGACGTAACGAAGCGATGCGCCGCGGATCGTTCGCCGCGCGGGGGATCGGGGGCGCAGCCCCCGAATCCAATGACGGCAAAGCCGGCGGCCGCTCGCGGCAGCGAGCGAGAGCGCCGAAGGCGCAGCCGCCGGGACCGGTGTTTTGGACAACCCTCTCAGGAGCGGGCCGCGGCTTGGACTTCCTGCCGACAGCGGAACACGTCTCCCGACGGTCGGGCCGGGGCGGGGATTGTACCGCGGCTGCGGCGCTGATATGAGCTCTCCTCGGCACCGCTTCCCTCGCACGTGGCCGGAAACAGATTGTCTGCAAACAGTCCCGAAGCGCCGGCCACGCCATGGCCGGGGGCGTTCGTTTCCCCTTCGCATGGCGGCATGGCACGCCACACCGGACCCCACGGATGAGCGCAGTCCACGAGATCAGTCGCCGCCGGACGTTCGCCATCATCTCCCATCCGGACGCGGGGAAGACGACGCTCACGGAGAAGCTCCTCCTCTACGGCGGCGTCATCCAGCTCGCCGGCGCCGTGAAGGCGAAGCGCGGCCGGGCCAGTGCCGTGAGCGACTGGATGGAGATGGAGCGCGAGCGCGGCATCTCGATCACCACGAGCGTGCTGCAGTTCCCATACCGCGGGTACCAGATGAACCTGCTCGACACCCCCGGGCACGCGGACTTCAGCGAGGACACCTACCGGACGCTGCACGCGGTCGACGGCGCCGTCATGATCCTCGACTGCGCGAAGGGCGTCGAGGCGCAGACCCGCAAGCTGTTCAGGGTGTGCCGCCAGCGATCGATCCCCATCTTCACCTTCGTCAACAAGATGGATCGCCCGGGCCGTGACGCCTTCTCGCTCATCGGCGAGGTGGAGAGCGTGCTCGGCATCGGCGTGTTCCCGGTCACCTGGCCCATCTTCCGCGAAGGCGTCTTCCGGGGCGTGTATCACCGGCTTGCGCGCCGCGTGTACCTGTTCGACAAGGAGGATGCGGGCTCGAGCGCCGGCGTCGGCGCCGACCGACCGCCGGTCGAGGTAGCCGGGCTGGACGACGACGTCGTGCGCGACGCGCTCGACGAGGCGGGGCACGATCAGCTGCGGCGCGAGGCCGAGCTGCTCGACGCGGCCGGGGACGGCTTCGACCGGGAGCGGTTCGAGGCGGGCACGCTCTCGCCGATGTTCTTCGGCAGCGCCATCAACAACTTCGGGCTCGAGGCCTTCCTCGAGTCGTTCTGCACGCTCATGCCGCCGCCGGCGCCCCGCGCCTCCGATCGCGGCCCGATCGCGCCCACGAGCGACGAGTTCAGCGGGTTCGTGTTCAAGATCCAGGCGAACATGGACCGGGCGCACCGCGATCGCGTCGCGTTCGTGCGCATCTGCTCCGGCCGCCTGACCCGCGGCATGAAGGTGCACCATGTCCGCACTGGACGCGAGGTGCGGCTCGCGAACCCGACCCAGTTCGTGGCCCGGGAGCGCACCCTCGTCGAGGACGGGTTCGCAGGCGACGTGGTGGGCATCCACGACACCGGGGACTTCGAGATCGGCGACACGCTCACGGGCGGGTCTCACTTCCACTTCGAAGCCATCCCGAGCTTCGCGCCCGAGCACTTCGCGCGCCTCGTGCTCGTCGATCCGCTCCGCCGCAAGCAGTTCGCGCGCGGCATCGAGCACCTGGCCCAGGAAGGGACCGTCCAGCTCTACAAGCCGCCGGCTGGGCGCGCCGGGGAGCTCATCCTCGGCGCCCTGGGCCAGCTGCAGTTCGAGGTCGTGACGTACCGCCTGGAGGCGGAGTACGGCGTCGCGGTGCGCCGCGAACCCGTCCCGTACCAGCTCGCGAGGTGGGTCTCGCGCGCCGACGGGGAGCCGATCGACATCGACGCGCTCCACGGCGCCGTGGAGGGCATCGTCGTCCTCGACGTACGCGGCCGGGTCGTGGTGTTGTTCGACCGCCCGTGGGCGCTCCAGACGGCGGAGAAGTTCAACCCCGATCTGCGCTTCGCCGAGACGGCGACGGGAGTCGTGGTCCGGGCGGCGTGATCCCGGCGAGGACGACCCTTCAGAGCAGAGATGCACTGCCGGTCGGTGTGCAAACCCAAGGCGATCGAGGTGCGCGAGGGATCTCGAATGGACTGGAAATCCTTGCAGGACACCCCGCCCTGGGAATGGCCGGAGGGTGCCTCGAAGATGTTGCTCGGCGCCCTCCGGGATGACCGGACTCCCGAGTCCGATCGTCTCCTGGCCGTCGAGCTGGCGGGAGTCTTCGGCGTCGTGGACGACGAGCTGGTAAATGCCCTCCTCTCGATCGTCGCCAGCGGAGAGAGGTCCGCGGAGGTGCGCGGCAAGGCGGCGATCTCCCTCGGCCCGGTCCTCGAACACGCTGACACGGCCGGGTTCGAGGACGACGACGACGCGCCAATCGCGGAAGCGACGTACCACCGGGTTCGCGAGTCGCTGCAGCGCCTGTACACGGATGCCAGGGTTCCGAAGGACGTGCGACGCCGCATCCTGGAGGCGTCCGTCCGCGCCCCCCAGGACTGGCACGGGGACGCGATCCGGACAGCCTTCCGCAGCGACGACGAGGCCTCGAAGCTCACCGCCGTCTTCTGCATGCGCTTCGTCCCTGGGTTCGATGCGCTGATCCTGGAAGCGCTGGCCACGAAGAACCCGGGCATTCACTGCGAGGCGGTCCAGGCTGCGGGCAACCAGGAGCTGGATGACGCCTGGCCACACGTCGCAGACCTTCTCTCGTCGAGGCAAACCGCGAAGCCGCTGCTCCTGGCAGCGATCGAGGCTGCGGCCAGCATCCGACCCGGCGAGGCGGCAGAAGTCCTGGTCGATCTGGCGGACTCGGACGACGAGGACATCGCCGCGGCGGTCGACGAGGCGCTGGCCATGGCGGAGGGCCTGTCGGCCTTCGAGGACGACGACGCCGGTTCATGACCGGCCGACTCATCCCGGACGTACCGCTCGCCTCGTCCTTGCGCCCACAGCTCCAGGATGGCCTCGCGCTTGACGCGCGGAGCAGGATGCGGCGACGGGCCGGTGTTTTGGACAACCCTCTCAGGGGCGCGCGTCGGTGCTCGGCTTCTCCCACAGGTTGACGTGCCCCTCCTGCGCATGCTCGTCGATGGCTCCCAGCTCCTCGGCGGTGAAGCGCAGGTTCGCGAGCGCCTGCACGTTCTCCCGGATCTGCGCCGGGCTGCTCGCGCCGATGAGTGTGCTGGTCATGCGCGCATCGCGCAGGACCCAGGCGAGCGCCATCTGCGCCAACGTCTGGCCGCGCGCCTTCGCGATGTCGTAGAGGGCGCGCGCCCGGGCCAGGTTCTCCTCGCTGAGGTGCTCGCGCAGCAGAGAGTTGCCGCCCGGGCGGTGGATGCGCGCGTCGCGCGGGATGCCGTCCAGGTACTTCCCGCCGAGGAGCCCCTGGGCGAGCGCGGTGAAGGCGATGCAGCCCATGCCCTCGGCCGCGAGCGCGTCGAGCAGGCCGCGCTCGATCCATCGGTTGAGCATGTTGTAGGACGGCTGGTGAATGAGGCAGGGGATCTTCCAACCGCGCAGCAGTGCGGCGGCCTCGCGCGTCTTACCCGCCGAGTACGACGAGAGGCCGACGTAGAGCGCCTTGCCCTGCTGCACCGCCGTGGCGAGCGCGCCCATCGTCTCCTCGAGTGGCGTGTCGGGATCGAAGCGGTGGGAGTAGAAGATGTCCACATAGGCGAGCCCCAGCCGGCGCAAGCTCTGGTCGAGGCTCGCCAGCACGTACTTGCGCGAGCCGCCGCCCTGACCGTACGGGCCTGACCACATGTCCCAGCCCGCCTTGCTGGAGATGACGAGCTCATCGCGGTGGGGAGCGAGGTCCTCGCGGAGGATGCGCGCGAAGTTCGCCTCGGCGCTGCCGTACGGCGGGCCGTAGTTGTTCGCCAGGTCGAAGTGCGTGATCCCGAGGTCGAACGCGGTGCGCACCATCTCCCGCTGAGCCTCGAGCGGGGTCGCGTCGCCGAAGTTGTGCCACAGCCCCAGAGACAGGAGCGGCAGGCGCAGCCCGCTCCTACCGCAGGTGCGGTACGTCATGCCCTGGTAGCGCTGCGCCGCTGCGATGTAGCCCATGTCCGCCTC
>JBGQLS010000414.1:0-5835 GCA_041500205.1 Anaeromyxobacteraceae bacterium
CGAGTCTTTGGAGACATTGTGGAGACGGAGGGAGAGCGAAGAAAAACCCCCTGACGAATCAGGGGGTTAGATGGAGCGGGAAAAGGGATTTGAACCCTCGACCCTCGCCTTGGCAAGGCGATGCTCTACCACTGAGCTATTCCCGCGAAACCTCTAGCAAGGGCGCAGTTTATAGAAGGGGGCGCGGGGGGGTGTCAAGACCGTTCCGGCGGTCCGCCGAGTCGCTGCGCCCGCGCCTGCCGGTGCACGGGACGGGTGTTATCCTCCCCGCCGCTCATGGGTAGGCTCACCGTCACCGTCATCACGCTGAACGAGCAGGACGTCCTGCCCACGCTCCTCGAGCGGATACGCGGCCTCGCGGACGAGATCCTCATCGTCGACTCCGGCTCCAGCGACCGCACCGGCGAGATCGCCCGCGCGGCCGGAGCTCGGTTCGTCCACAACCCCTGGCCCGGCTTCCGCGAGCAGAAGGAACTTGCCCTCTCGCTCGCCACGGGCGACTACGTCCTCAACCTCGACGCCGACGAGTTCCTCGACCCTGAGCTCGCGCGCGCCATCCGCACCGAGCTCGATTGTCCGAGCGGGCCGCGGCACGCAGGCTACCGCATCCACTTCCGGCACAACTGCTTCGGCCGCCGCGCGCGCTTCGGCCAGATGTGGCGCGACAGGCGCGTCCGCCTCTTTCGCCGCGAGGGCGCTCGCTACGGCGGCACCTCCATCCACCCCAAGGCGCTGGTGGACGGGTCGATCGGCGACCTGCCCGGCCGTTGCGACCACGATGGTTACCGCGACATCCCCGAGGCGCGGGCGAAGCTGGCGGGCTACGCGGAGCGCGTCTCGCGCGAGCGCTACCGCGCGGGCAAGCGCTTTCACGCCTGGCACCTGCTCCGCTGGCCGGCCGGGTTCCTGAAGCGCTACGTCCTCCGGCTCGGCTTCCTCGACGGCCTCGTCGGGCTCCAGCTCGCGGCGCTCTATGCCCGCTACGACCTCGACAAGGCGCTCTGGCTGCGCCGCCTGGACCGCGAGATCGGCGGCGCCAAGGGCCGTGGCGCGGTGGCCTCTCGCCTGCGCGAAGCGGCCCGCCGCGTCGCCATCGCGCTCGCCACCAAGCTGTGGCCGACGCCCCGCCGCCCCCTGCCGGCGTCGCCCGAGCTGCGCAAGATCCTCGTCGTGCGCTCCGACGAGCGCGTCGGGAACCAGCTCCTCACCACCGCCCTCTTGCGGGCCCTCTCGGAAGGCCTGCCGCACGCTCGGATCCACCTGCTGGCGGCGGCGCGGCAGTCGTCGGTCGTGGCGACGAGCCGCCGACTCGACCGCGTGATCCCCTTCGAGAAGCGCCTCGCCTTTCGCCAGCCCTGGCGCCTCCTGGCGCTCCTGCGCGCGCTGCGCCGGGAGCGCTACGACGCCGTCGTCGAGGCCGGTCACTGGTCGGGGTTTTCACTCACCGCGTCGCTCCTCGCCCGCATCGCAGCCCGGAACGGCGCGGTGGTGGGCCACCTCCGCGGCGAGAGCGCACGGTTCCTTTCCCATCCGGTGGAGCACGATCCGGCGAACGTGAACGAGGTCCAGGCGAAGCTGGAGCTGCTCAGGCCGTTCGGGCTCCTGCCGCGAGGCCTGGCGCCCGAGACGGAGCTGGGGAGTGACCCCGCCACCGCGGAGGCGCTGCTCGCGCGAGCAGGTGTGAGCAGCCCATACGCCGTCTTGAACCCCGGCGCGCGCATGGCCGACCGGCGCTGGCCTCCAGCGGCGCACGCTCTCGTTGCGCGCGGTCTCCTCGCGCGCGGCCTGGCGGTGCTCGTGGTGTGGGGCCCGGGAGAGGAGCGCGTGGCCCGGGCGGTGGCCGAGAGCTCCGGGGCGTGCCTCGCGCCGGCCACCAACCTCGAGGAGCTGGCGGCCCTGCTGCGGCGCGCTCGGCTGTGCATCTCGAACAACAGCGGGCCCATGCACCTCGCCGTCGCGGTGGGCACGCCGACGGTGGGCGTCTTCCTCTCCGCTGACGCAGCACGCTGGAGCCACCAGCTCCCCATCTTCGAGGCAGCGGAACCGCGCGGCGAGGGTGACACGGATGCCGTGCTCGGGGCATGCGATCGCCTGCTCGCGGCGACTGGAGCTGTCGGCCCGTGTGAGCGGGTCGAGGACGTCGGCGAACGCTAAGCGGGGGAAAAGCCCCCGCGCTACAGAAAGCACGAACCGACGCCACCGGGGCTCTACCGCGCCCTGCGCCGCCGCTCCGCCTCCTCGTCTCGCTCCGCCTCGGCGTCCTTGCGGTAGACGGCGTCGACGAAGCCGGCGACGTAGTTCCACGCCGACCACACCGAGAAGACCACGCTGATGTAGAGCAGCACCGTCCCCACCCGGTTCGCGTCGATGAGGGCGGTTCCCAGGATGAAGTCGATCGGGTAGGCGTAGTGGAGGATCAGGAAGACGATCGCGACGAGCTGCAGGGCGGTCTTGTACTTCCCCTCCTGCCCGGCGGCGATGACGATCCCCTCGCTCATGGCGATGGTGCGCAGGCCGGTCACGGCGAATTCGCGCGACATGACCACGATGACGACCCAGGCCGTGACGCGCCCGAGGTGGACGAGCATGATGAGCGCCGACACGGCGATGAGCTTGTCGGCGAGCGGGTCGAGGAACTTGCCGATGACGGTGACGAGGCCCTTGCGGCGCGCGAGCCAGCCGTCGAGGAAATCGGTCGCCGCCGCGACGGTGTAGACGAGCGCGGCGATGAACGAGTGCTCTCGTGACTCGTAGTACGTGAAGGCCAGGAACACCGGGATCGCCCCGATCCGCACGAGCGTGATGATGTTCGGGGAGCTCCAGAGCTCCTTCTTGAAGGACCTCGCCACGTTCGCGCAAGCGGCGCTAGGACGCCGCCCCCTGGTCGAGGAGCACACGGCCGTCCCCGCCGAGTTCCACCACGAGCGGCCCACCTGGCGAGCCGTCCTCCGCTGCACCGGCGGCTTCGGCCATCGGGACGACCCTGGGAACGAGTGCGCCGGTCCAGCCGACCAGCGCCGTGAACGGCACTCGCAGCGAGGTCTCCCTGGTCACCTCGAGCGCCGCGATCTCGCCCCGCGTGGCGAGCAAGACGCGGCCGGGGCCGCGCAGGTGCACGAGGTTCAGGTCCTGGCCGATCCGCGACGCCACGCGCCCGTTCTCGAAGGCGACCGGATCCTCGAACGCGAACACCACGTCATCCAGGAAGTAGGCGGACTCGCCCTCGAGGTCCACCGGCACCAGGCAAGAGCCCCGCGCGCGGTAGAGGAGCGCGCCCAGCCCGGACGCGCGAAGCATGCGCCGCGTACCCTCCCCGAAGGGCTTGTCGGTGGCACGGCCGCGGAAGCGCTTCATCTCCGGGACCAGTCGCACGGCGCCGCGCACCGCGAGCAAGCCCTCCTCGCGAACCAGCACTTCCCCCCGGATGGCGACCGTGAGGAGGCCGCGCGCGAGCGCGAAGGTACCCTCGCCCTGCAACTCGAGGAGCCGCGAGGCCGCGAATGCGCCGAGCGCTTGCACGCCGCCGCTCCCCGCACCAGGGCTGCGCGACGCGGCGACCGCCATCTCCGGCTCTGCCGGGAGGGACGGCTGCTCCGGCGGGGGCGCGCTCGACCCCGCCTCGCCGGCCTTCCCCGGCGCGAGCAGGTCGTCGCATTTCGAGACCATCGCCTCGCTGCCGGCGCGCTCGAACCACTCTCGTGCTTGGGCGAGGTCACCTTGCTCGAGCCAGGCGAGGCCCAGGTAGCCCATCGCCTTCTTGTGTTCGGGGTTGAGGTCGAGCGCGATCTCGAGCTGGCGCACCGCCTGTGCGTGCCGCTTCGCCTTGAGGTTCGCGAGCCCGAGGTTGACGCGCGCGGTGGCCTCGATCGGGCTCTCGTCGACGAGCCTTCCGTAGACCTCGATGGCCTCGTCGAAGCGGCCGAGCTTGTAGAGCGACTGCCCGAGCAGGCCGAGTGATTTCGGATCGCGCGGCCGCAAGTCCCTCGCGCGCGACAGGGCGGCGTGGGCCGGCTCCGGCTCGCCCTTGGCGAGGAGGTCGGCGCCGCGGTTCAAGTGATAGAGGAACTCCTCGTCGAGCCCCCCGACGTCGTCGTCGCTCATCGCGGAAGCGCGCGCCACCGTGCTAGCGGCCTTTCAGGTAGGACTCGTAGAGCATCAGGACCTTGCTCACGTACTCCTGCGTCTCGCGGATCGGCGGAACGGAGCCGCCGGAACGGCGCACCGCCTCCGGACCGGCATTGTACGCTGCCAGGACCCTGATGAGGTCGTTTCCGAACTGATCGTGCAAGTGGCGGAGGTAGCGGGCGCCTCCCTCGATGTTCTGCGCCGGGTCGTTGATGTCGTACACGTACATGTCTCGGGCGGTGGCCGGCATGAGCTGCATGAGACCCGTCGCGCCCTTCTCCGAGATCGCAGCCGGGTTGAAGTTCGACTCCACCGCCATCACGGCCTTGAGGAGCGGCACCGGGAGCCCGTACCTCTCGGCGGCGGCGCGGATGTGCTCGTCGTAGAGCGAGGAGCGGCGGAGGAGCGGCGGAGGGGCCTTGCCCTTCAGCGCGATGCGGTGCAGCCCCCCTGGGTTCCCAGCCTTCTTGCGCAGGCGCCGGAACCGCGGGTCCTGCGGCACGTTCGTGACGTGGATGACGCCGTCCGAGTCCACGAACGAATACACTTCGTCGGCCGCACCGGGACCGGGGAGGCTCATCAGCGCCAGGAGCGTCGTGATGGCGAGCAGGCGTGCCACAGCAGGACAGAAGGTACCAAGCCAGCCTACCATGCGACAACCTCGTTGCGGTCCTGTACTCGCGTGATAGAGGTACCGACATGAGCCGCGTCTCCACAAGAGAACACGTCGATTTCCTGGTGGTGGGTGGTGGAGTTGCTGGTCTTTCCTTCGCCCTCGAAGCAGCCCCGCACGGGTCCGTGGTCGTGCTGGCCAAGCGTCAGCGCGCCGAGGGTTCCACACAGTACGCTCAGGGTGGGATCGCGTCGGTCCTGGGGCAGGACGACGACTTCCAGAAGCACATCGACGACACCCTCGTCGCTGGTGCCGGCCTGTGCCACCTCGACGCCGTGGAGGTGACGGTCCGCGAGGGCCCGGAGCGCATCCGGTGGCTGCAGTCGGTGGGTGTCGAGTTCACTCTCGAGGGCGATCGCCTGCACCTCACCCGCGAAGGAGGCCACTCCCGGCGGCGCGTGGCGCACGCCAAGGACGCGACCGGTCGCGAGGTGGAGCGTGCGTTGCTCGCGGCCTGCGACGCGGCCGGGATCCGCGTGCTCGAGAACTTCGTGGCCGTGGACCTGCTCGCCTCGAGTCGCCTCGGGCTGGGTGGCGCCAACCGCGTCCTCGGCGCCTACGCCATCGACCGCGACACGGGCGAGATGACCACCTTCACCGCGGGCGTGACGGTGCTCGCCACCGGCGGCGCGGGGAAGGTCTACCTCTACACCTCCAACCCGGACGTCGCGACCGGCGACGGCGTCGCCATGGCGTGGCGCGCGGGCGCGGCCATCGCCAACATGGAGTTCTTCCAGTTCCACCCCACCTGCCTCTACCACCCGGCGGCGAAGAGCTTCCTCATCTCGGAGGCGCTCCGGGGCGAGGGCGGCATCCTCCGCAACAAGGCGGGCGAGGCGTTCATGTCGCGCTTCGACCCGCGCAAGGAGCTCGCGCCCCGCGACATCGTGGCGCGCTCCATCGACGCCGAGATCAAGCGGCGCGGCGACGACAGCGCCTTCCTCGACATGACGCACCTGCCGAAGGCGTTCCTCCTCGAGCACTTCCCCAACATCTACGCCACGTGCAAGGAGTTCGGCATCGACATGGCGGTCCAG
>JBGQLS010000415.1:0-5832 GCA_041500205.1 Anaeromyxobacteraceae bacterium
CCGACGGGCTTGCCCGGGGGGGCGGGGGCCGCCTGCGCCCCCGGCGACTCAAGACCTGTCGAAAAATGGATCGCCCGGCCGCTGGGCGAGGGTGGGGCCCCGACGGGCTTGCCCGGGGGGGCGGGGGCCGCCTGCGCCCCCGGCGACTCAGTGCGCGCGGACGAGGCCGCGGCCCAGCCTGCGCAGGCGAAGCCCACGGGAGCCAGGGGCGGAGAGAGCGAGAGGAATGCCGCCGCGAGCATGACGGTTACCCTCACGCCCGGACCGGCGATCGGGTGGGGCATCGCGCACCCGAGGGCGAACCCCACCGCCAGTGCAGCGAGTGGTCGGCGTCTCACCGCGAGGCCCGAGCGGGAGCCTGCGTGAAACCTGCTCTACCAGCGCACTTAGTTGGTTTTGCTGAGTTGACTGGCTGGTCAACCTGTGGTAAGGTCCCGCGACTCAGCACCCTGCCCGCTCCCCTCGAAGGTGGGAGGAAGTCGGGTACCGCCAGTGGAGGCGAGGGTCGGAGGAATTGATGCCCGCACTGCAGACTACAACAGTTGGCCACAATTTCAAGGTAGGGGACAAGGCTGTCTACCCGGGACAAGGGGTAGGCGAGGTCATGGGCATCGAGCACAAGGAGGTCGCTGGCCAGCGGCAGTCCTTCTACGTGCTCCGCATCCTCGACAACGGAATGAAGATCATGATCCCGATGAACAAGGTCGGCTCGGTCGGCCTGCGCGAGATCATCGGGGAGAAGGACGTCCGTCGGGTCTACACCATCCTGCGCGAGAAGGAGGTCTCGGTCGACTCCACCACCTGGAACCGGCGGTACCGGGAGTACATGGACAAGATCAAGACCGGTTCCGTGTTCGAGATCGCGGAGGTGCTCCGGGACCTGTACCTGCTCCGCTCCGACAAGGATCTCTCCTTCGGCGAACGGAAGATGCTCGACACCGCGCGCTCGCTCCTCATCAAGGAGCTCGCCATCGCGAAGGAGTGCCACGAGCAGGACGTCGAGGCCGATCTCAAGAAGATCTTCAACATCTGTTGATGGGCGCCGGGCCGTGCGCTTCAGCGCGCGCGGCCGTACCCAGCAGCTTCCGCCGCGCGGACGAGAGTCCGCGCGGCGGCCGTTTGTGGGGCGAACGACATCCGTGACGACAGCGCTTTCCTCCATGCCTAGCGCGTGCTAGCAGGGGGAGTGCCAGGTTCGCGAGGGCCCAAGATCCTGCCCGTTTCGAGTGCTCGTACGAGGAGGTTCGGATGATCGGGGCCGAACGAGTCGGGGCCATCTTGGCGGCTGGAGGTTCCGGTACGCGCGCCGGCCTGGCGAAGCAATGGGTCCGGCTGGGGGGAGAGAGCGTTCTCCTCCGCAGCGCGCGCGTCCTCGCGGCCTGCGACCTCGTCGACGCCCTCGTCGCCGTGGTCCCGGCGGGCGAGGAGAGTCGTGCGCAGGGCGAGCTGTCCGGGCTCGAAAAGCCCGTGACCGTCGTCGCGGGCGGATCCGCCAGGTCCGACTCGGTCCGCAACGGGCTGACCGCGCTGCGCGGCTGCGCGATCGTGCTGGTCCACGACGCTGCGCGGCCTTTTGCGACGCCAGAGCTGGCGCGGGCCGTGGCGCTGGCGGCCGCGCGGCACGGAGCGGCGCTCGCTGCCGTCGCCGCGACCGACACCGTGAAGAAGGCCTCGCCGGAGACAGGCGAGACCGGGCTGCGGCGCGTGGAGAGCACGCTCGATCGCCGGGCGTTGTGGCTCGCGCAGACCCCGCAGGGCTTCCGGACAGACGTGCTGCAGCGCGCCTTCGAGGCGGCTGGCCCCGCGGCGGCCGAGGCGACCGACGAGTGCGCGCTGGTTGAGCGCCTGGGCTCACCGGTCATGCTGGTGCCAGGCGAGGAGGGCAACTTCAAGATCACCACGGCCGCCGATCTCGCGCGGGCGCGCGCCCGGGTCGACGCGCCTGCAGCGCCGATCGCGATGGGCATCGGATACGACGTCCACCCGTTCGCCGAGGGGCGGAAGCTCATCCTGGGCGGGGTCGAGTTCGAGGGGGACGGCCTCCTCGGGCACTCCGATGCCGACATCTGCGCGCACGCCATCGGCGACGCCGTCCTGGGCGCGGCTGGGCTCGGCGACCTGGGACGGCACTTCCCCGACACCGACCCGCAGTGGAAGGGCGTCTCCTCCCTGAAGCTCCTGCGCGAGATCGCGCGCAAGGTGGGCGAAGCCGGCTGGCGCGTCGGCAACTGCGACGTCACGCTGGCGGCTCGCCGCCCCAAGATAGCGCCCCGCGCCGAGGAGATGCGGCGGTGCCTGGCCGAGGCGCTGGGCATCGCGCCCGGGCAGGTGAACGTCAAGGCCACGACAGGCGAGAAGCTCGGCTTCGTGGGGCGGGGCGAGGGCATCGCCGCGCACGCGGTGGCGCTGCTCGTGAGACGCGAATCACCTCTCGTGACGTAGGGACCCGCGCATGCCCATCCAGATCCTCGTCTTCGACACGCTCACCGGCAAGAAGCGCGCGTTCGTGCCGTTCGAGCCCGGGCAGGTCCGCTTCTACGCGTGCGGCCCGACCGTCTACGACCAGGCGCACGTGGGGCACGCGCGCAGCTACGTCGTGTGGGACGTCGTGGTCCGCCACCTGCGCGGGCGCGGCCTCCACGTGAAGTACGTCCGCAACTTCACGGACGTCGACGACAAGATCATCAGGCGCGCCAACGAGCGCGGCGTGGACCCCATCGCGCTCGCGGAAGGGTTCGCGCGCTCGTACGACGAGGACATGGACGCGCTCGGGAACGTCCGTCCCGAGGCGGCTCCGCGCGTCTCGGACCACATCCCGCAGATCGTGGCGCTCGTCGAGAAGCTCGTCGCCCGGGGCTTCGCGTACGCGCCCGGGAACGGCGACGTGTACTACGCCGTCCGCAAGTTCCCGGAGTACGGTCGCCTCGCGAGGCGCAACCTCGACGACCTCCTCTCGGGGGCGCGCGTCGAGCCGGGCGAGGCGAAGCGCGATCCGCTCGACTTCGCGCTCTGGAAGGGGGCCAAGCCCGGCGAGCCGGCCTGGGACTCGCCGTGGGGGAAGGGCCGCCCGGGCTGGCACATCGAGTGCTCCGCCATGAGCGAGGAGCACCTCGGCGTGCCGATCGACATCCACGCGGGCGGCAAGGACCTCGTCTTCCCTCACCACACGAACGAGATCGCGCAGTCGGTGGCGGCCGTCGGGGACGGCGTCCACGCGGAGGGCTTCGCGCGCTACTGGATGCACAACGGCTTCGTCGAGATCGACAGCGAGAAGATGTCGAAGTCCCTGGGCAACTTCTTCACGATTCGCGAAGTGCTGGCCAAGTTCGACGCGGAGGCGCTGCGCACGTTCCTCCTCAACACGCACTACCGCAACCCCATCAACTACAGCGACGCGGTGCTGGTCGAGGCGGAGAAGCGGCTCGTCTACCTGTACGAGACGCTGGAGAAGGTGGACCGGCTGACGCAGGGGGTGACCGCGGCCGAGGGGAGCGAGGACGACCTCGTGGAGAGGTCGCGCGCCGCGCTCGACGACGACTTCAACACGGCCGCGGTGCTCGGGATCCTGGCCGACGCCTTCACCGCCGCCAACGCGCTCGCGGACCGGAAGGGCAAGAAGGCGCCGCAGGAGAGGGCGGCGCTCGCCCGTTTCGCGCGCGACGCGCGGCTCGTCGGGAACGAGCTCGGCATCCTGCAGCGCCACCCGGCCCAGGCCCTGCTGGCGCTCCGCGACCGCGCCGCCGAGCGCCGCGGCATCGACCAGGCGCTCGTCGCGCGCCGCATCGCCGAGCGCGCCGACGCGCGGCGGGCCAAGGACTTCGTGCGATCGGACGCCCTTCGCGCCGAGCTGCTCCAGCTGGGCGTGGCTCTCATGGACGGCCCCGAGGGGACGACCTGGAAGGTGGAGTGAGCCTTCCCCTAGGGCGACCTCGGCATCTTCGCTCGTCCCCGAGCCTCCCTCACCCCGACCCTCTCCCTCGCGGAGGGAGAGGGAGAGGGGATCTCTCGATGCTCCCTCTTGCCATCGACGGCAGCGGCTTCAGCTCGCGGACCGAGCCAAGAAGAAGTTCGCGCCCGCGGGCCTCGCACAGGTCCAGGCGCTCCCCGCGCTCTTGAAGCCCTCGAACCCACCGCAGACTTAGCGGCTGGCCCAGAGCCGATAGCTGCGTTGACAGCAATGCTCGGGAGCATCATGATGCTTTTCATGCGCACGACCGTGACTCTCGAGGCGGACGTCGCGGCCAAGCTCAAGAAGCTGGCGCACCGGCGCGGCCTCTCGTTCAAGGCGACGCTCGACGAGGTGCTCCGGCGCGGGCTGGCAGCCCAGGACCGCGCCGCCACCCAGAAGCCCTTCGTCGTGGAGCCGCACTCTGGCGGCTTTCAGCCAGGAGTCGATCGCGCGAAGCTCAACCAGCTCGTCGATCAGCTCGAGGCGGAGGACTTCGCAGGAGAGACCGGCGCCCACGGATGATCATCCCGGACATCAACCTGCTCGTCTACGCGTACAACCAGGACGCGCGCGAGCACGCCGCGGCACGAGCATGGTGGGAGACTCTGCTCAGCTCGTCCGAGGGCGTCGGGTTGCCCTGGGCCGTGAGTTGCGGCTTCATCCGGCTCATGACGCATGCCGCGGTCCTTGTGAGGCCGCTCGACCCGAGGCGGGCGGTCGCGCACGTAGGATCGTGGCTCGATCGGCCGAACGTCGAAGTGCTGGATCCCGGGCCTCGGCACCTGGAAGTGCTCGGCCGACTTCTCGGCGCTCTCGGGGTGGCAGGCAATCTCACGACGGATGCCCACCTCGCCGCCCTCGCCATCGAGCACCAGTGCGAGCTGCACTCGAACGACGCCGATTTTTCGCGCTTCTCGGGCCTGCGGTGGCGAAACCCCTTGGGCGCTGGTTGAACGACACGGCGGGGGACAAGCCCCCGCGCTACGGTTTGAGGGTCCTGCGCGACGGTTTTGCACCGCGCCCGGCGTCCATATTCCACAGGGCTCGCACATTCCGTAGCGCGGTGGCTCGTCCCCCGCTGCCGGGCGGCGGCTGCCGCACGGCGTTACACTCGCGCGGTGGCCTTCGACATCCAGAGCGAGTTCAAGCCGACCGGCGACCAGCCGCGCGCCATAAAGGAGCTGACCGATGGCCTGCGCCGCGGCGACACCCACCAGGTGCTCCTGGGGGTCACAGGCTCCGGCAAGACATTCACCGTAGGGAACGTGGTCTCCCAGGTGAAGCGGCCGACCCTCGTCATCGCCCACAACAAGACGCTGGCGGCCCAGCTCTACGGCGAGTTCAAGGAGCTCTTCCCCGGCGCCGCCGTCCACTACTTCGTCAGCTACTACGACTACTACCAGCCGGAGGCCTACGTCCCCTCGACCGACACCTTCATCGAGAAGGACTCGTCCATCAACGACGAGATCGATCGCATGCGGCACGCGGCGACGCACGCGCTCCTCACGCGCAACGACGTCCTCATCGTGGCCTCCGTCTCCTGCATCTACGGCCTCGGCACCGCCGAGGCCTACTACGGGCTCCTCCAGCAAGTCGAGCGCGGTCAGGAGTTCCTCCGCGACCGGTTCATCCGATCGCTCATCGACATCCAGTACGAGCGGAACGACGTCGACTTCCACCGCGGCACCTTCCGCGTTCGCGGCGACACCATCGAGGTGTTCCCGCCCTACGAGGAGGAGCGCGCGGTCCGCATCGAGTTCTTCGGCGACCTGGTGGAGCGCATCCACGAGTTCGACCCGCTCCGCGGCGTGACCCTGGCCGAGCTGGACAAGGTCGCCATCTTCCCGAACAGCCACTACGTCTCGGCGCCCGAGACGCGCCGG
>JBGQLS010000416.1:0-5801 GCA_041500205.1 Anaeromyxobacteraceae bacterium
CTCGACGACGACTCCGGGCTGTGCGAGGTCTTCAAGCCGGGAGGAGTCCGATGCATCCACACCGATCGCTCCTTGTCGTAGCGTGCGCCGCGTCAGCGCTCCTGCTCGGCGGCCCGGCCGCGGCGGGGACCGCCCACGACCAGCTCGTGGACCTGTGCCGGCAGGGTGGTGGCGACTGCAATACCGCCGTCCCAGACGTGCCGCCCCCGGCGAAGGCGAAGGCGACGCCGAGGCAGCCCGCGCAGCCGCCCGCGGTGAATCAGCTTCCCGCGCTGGCGCCCCGCCCGCTGAGCGTCCAGGACCAGCTGGCGATCGGCGTGGCGAGCAGGCTGATCCAGGGCCTCTTCTTCGCCCCGCCGCCGGCGACGCCCTCCGGGCCCGCCCCCGAGGAGCTGGCACTCATAGAGCAACAGCGCATCGCCGCTTTCCAGGCGCGGGCCGCGGCAGTGGCGCAGCAGCGTGCGGCGCGCGACGCCAGGCAGGCGTCCAACATGGATTCGATGGCGGCCGCCATGTCCAGCGGCTCGGACGGCCCAACCGCGGGGAGCGGCACCTCGGTCGCGCTTCAAGGCACCACCCCCGGGCTGTTCGATCCCCCGTCGTACTCGCTGGCGGGCCCGGCGCCCAGCCCGGCGGCCGACCGGCTCGCGCGCATGGCCGCCGAAAACCAAGACGTGGCCGTACTCACGCAGCGGCTGGCGGAGCTCTCCGCCCGGCTCGAGGCGGCGCGGCGTGAGGCGGATCTCGTGCGGCGCAGCTCTCTGCTTCGGACCGAGGACTACCTGGGCATGGAACGGTCCCTCACTCAGGGCGTCACCGACGCTCAGGAGCGCGGGATGAGCATGGCGTTCGATGGACTCTTCGCAGCCAACGGCAAAGCACTCCAGATGCTCTCCGAGGTCCAGGCCAGCGGGCGGGCATGGCGGGAACTGAAGGGCCTGCTGCACGAGGCTCACGGCGGGCTCGAGGTCATGCACGACACCAGCGAGAAGCTGGGACAGTGGTCGGACGACGCCGCGTTCGCCACCCGCCAGCGCGCTTTCAAGGAGGACGTGGTTTACCTCGCCAAGCGGCTCGGCGGTCCATACGCCGACCTCGGCGGATCGATCGTCGCCTCCGCCCGGACCGTGCGCGAGGAACTCGCCATCCTCCATCGCCAGGGCGAGCTGGATGGCTTCGAGAAGGCCTACCAAGCCCGGCTCGACCGCGTCCACGGCGACATGGCAGGGCTCATCGCCCAGGTGAAGAACGTCCGCACCCAGCTCGCGAGCCGCACCGGGATCGCCGCTAGCGACATCGCTCTTCCTTCCCAACCCCACCGCGGCCTCGGCGCCGAGGTGCCCTCGCTCGCGGAGTGACGCCATGCGAAGACTGCCCCTCGCCGCCCTCTTCCTGATCACCGCGTGTTTGACCGTACCCGTGAGGCCGCCCGACGACGAACTCTCCCGCCTCCCCCCCTACGACCGCTCCGCGCTTCTCGTCGGCGAACATTACGTCCGCCTGGCATGGCGCCAGGCTTACCTCTCCACCGGAGGTAACGGCGCTCAACGCATAGCGATCGCGTTCGAGGTGGACAACGGCAAAGTCCGCTCTAGCAGCCTTTACATGATCGAACTCACCCCGGACGACTGGCAAGCGCTCGCAGCAGCGCGTGTCCGCTCCCCATACCACCAGCCGGTCCGCGCGGAACTGGATGGCAGGACCTTCTGGTGCGTGGCCGAGCAGATCCCGGACTTCCAGCCGGACACGCCGAAGTACACGCCGACACTGGAGGTGTATAACTTCGATCCGCGCGAGCCTCGCCCGGACAGCTCGCCCGTGGCAGTCTCTGACCTTGCCCTCGAGCAGCATGCTTCCCTGGGCATCGTGAGCGCCCCGGTGGTCGCCAGTGACACTCGCGATCGCGGCCTCCCGGAGGGGACGACGGGGGCGATCGTCCGGGCCGTTTCCCCGGGTGGTCCCGCCACCCGGGCCGGGATCCAGCCGGGTGACGTCATCGTCGCCGCCGGCGGCCGCGCCGTCGCCTCTCCGGACGATCTCAGCACAGTCCTCTCGTCGCTCGCGGCCGGCACCGACCTGTCGGTCTCGCGGCTGCGCGGCGGCGAGCGTGGCGAGATCCACGTCACGCTCGGCCTCCGGGGATTCACCAAGGGGATCTTCGCTCACTATGAGACGTTCGCTCGGGTAGCAGACGTCTGGTACGGGCCAGGCCTCGCCCTACAGGCCGTCAACCTCGTTCCTTGGCGCCCGGACCTGGACGACATCCTCCAGGGAAGGTCCTCGCGTGACCTGTGGAAGGAGAGCGCCCGGATGGAGCACATCTTCAACGACGCGCTGCTCGAGTGGAAGAACCGCGGGATGCCCGGCTGGCTGCGCGCCGCGACTCCCGAGCAGCTCGCTCAGGCCATCCTCGACACCGAGAAGGGCGTGCTCGCCCTCGACGTTTCCATCCGACTGTTGAAGGACAAGATCGACGCCGCCACGCGCGAGGCCAAGCAGGCCGTCCCAGACGCCGGCGAGGCGGAGCAACTCCTCGAGCAGCGCAAGATGCTCCTGGGCGTGGTGCTCGGCTCGATGAAGTCGGCTCATGCGCCGCGCCCGGGCGCCTCGGCCCCGTAAGAGCGGGGTGTCACATTCACCCGCCACAGCACCCGGGCCCCGGTACCGAGGTGCCCACCTCTGGGAGAGTATCCATGCGCAGACTGCTCCTCGCCGCCCTCGTCCTGGTCACCGCGTGTTCGGCCGTACCCGTGAAGCCGCCCGATGACCAGCTCTCCCGCCTCCCGCCCTACGACCGCTCCGCGCTCCTCGTCGGTCAGGAGTACGTCCGCGCGGCCTATGTCGCCGGAACATTCTGGAGCCAGACGGACCAGTCTCACTCCCACCTCCCCTCTTCCATCTACGCCATAGCGATCGCGTTCGGGGAGGTGAACGGTGAGGTCCGCTACACCTACGCGGGCATCAAGGAATCTTACCTCGGGTTCGACGAGGATCCCTGGCGAGCGCTCCTGGCGGCGCGTGCCCGCTCTCCATACCATCAGCCGATCCGGGCGGAGCTGGGGGACACGACCTTCTGGTGCGTGCCCGAGCGCATCCCGGATCTCAAGCCGGACAAGCCGGGGTACGCGCTGACCCTGGAAGTGTGGGACCGCGACCCGCGGGCGCCTGGCCGGCACATCGGGGCGGTCTTCGACGTCGGCCTCGAGCAGCAGGGGTCGCTGGGCATCGCCAACGCCCCGGTGATCGCCAGTGACATTCGCGATCGCGGCCTCCCGGAGGGGACGACGGGGGCGATCGTCCGAGCTGTGTCCCCGGGTGGTCCCGCCGCCCGGGCCGGGCTCCAGCCGGGTGACGTCATCCTCGCCATCGGCGGCCGCGCCGTCGCCTCTCCCGACGAGCTCAACACCATCCTCTCGTCGCTCGCGCCCGGCACCGACCTAGCGGTCTCGCGGTTGCGCGGCGGCGACCGTGGCGAGATCCACGTGAGGCTAGGCCTCCGGGGATTCACCAAGGGGAAGGTGCTCTTCCTTCACGGTGAGACGTTCGCTCGGGCGGGAGACATCTGGTACGGGCCAGGCCTCGCCCTGGAGGCCGTCCACCTCGTTCCTTGGCGCCCGGACCTGGACGACATCCTCCAGGGAAGGTTCTCGAGTGACGTGTGGGTAGAGAGCGCCCGGATCGAGCACGTCTTCAACGACACGCTGGTCGAGTGGAAGAACCGCAGCATGCCCGGTTGGCTCCGCGCCGCGACCGCCGAGCAGCTCGCCCAGGCCATCCTCGACGCCGAGAAGGGCGTCCTCGCCCTCGACGTCTCCATCCGGCTCCTGAAGGACAAGATCGATGCCGCCACACGCGAGGCCAAGCAGGCCGTCCCGGAGGCCGGCGAGGTCGAGCAACTCCTCGAGCAGCGCAAGATGCTCCTGGGCGTGCTGCTCGGCTCGATGAAGTCGGCCGCTGCGCAGCGCGCGACAGCGCCGTAGCGCCCCGTTTTCGCGCACGAGCGGCCTGCGGACGCCACGCGCTCAAGTCACTGCTTGTCGGCGATCTCGACCCCCCGCGGGTGTCCCTGCTCCGTTGACCGGCGGCGCCGCGGCCTACCCACTGGACCCGATGCGAGCGCGATCGGGGCGGATGCTCGCAGGCCGGGCGGGCGGTCGCAGGTGCCGCGCTCGCTCACCCTCACCCTTCGTAGTCTCTGCCCTTCACCCTGGGCCGCATCTTTGGGCGTTCTGCCGAAGGTGACGGATATTTCATGGCGACGCGAGCACTCGTCCTCGCCGCGCCAACAGGCTGCTTGCGTCGCCCTTGGCGATCTCGGCGAGCCGACGCGGATCCTTGTCGAGGAGCCGCAGCAGGCGGGACGGCCGCACCACGCAACCCCCGCCGTCGTCTACATGTGCACCTTCAGGCTGGGCTCGATCCGCTTCGCCGCGCTCTCGCCGAAGAGCCGTGCCACGAGGAGCAGAAACCTCGACCGCAGCGCCTCGGGTGACCCGGTGAACTGCATCTCTTCGTAGCGGCTGACCAGCGTCTTGAGCCTGAACGGCTTGTGCCGGTGCATCGCGGCGAGCGCGGCGAGGTCGCGCTCGTCGCCGCGCGCAGCCTTCATCAGGGCGAGATCGTGGCGTTCCGGTACGTGGACGCGGAGGCGGCGCACGCCTGCGATCCGGACCAGTCGGCAGCGCTCCTCGTAGCCTTCCGGCGCGTCGAAGACGCCGGCGGCGCCGACCGGGGGCGCCTCGTCGAGATCGTCCTCGGCCTGGATCGCCTTCCGGGCACGCTCCACGGCGTCCAGGAGCGCGCCCTGGATGGAGGTGCTGGTGTCGAGGTCGCGCGTCAGGTGTCGGTTCGCGTACTCGAGCGCGATCGCCGCGCCGCCGATGATCACCATCGACGCCTCGGCCTCGAGCTCGGCGTCGACGAGCTTGAGCAGGCGCCGCCAGAAGGACCCGGGGAAGGTCCCGCTAGCCATGGTGCTTGGCGAGGAACTGCCGGAAGGACGACTCCGGCATGTTCATGCGGAAGCCCCATCGGGCGACCACGGGCGGGGTGCTCTCGTCGGCTGCGTGGCGAGCGAAGCTCGACCGCGCGTCGGTGAGGTACCGCGGAACCGTGCGCGGCACGGTAAGCCGCCTCGCCAGCGCTCGGAACCTGGGCCGGCGCGAGAGCTCGCCCGTGAGGTCGAGCACCATGCCGAGCTCGTCCTCGAGTCCCAGCTCCTTCGCCTTCGCGAGCAGCTCGTCATCGTCGAGCACGCGCTCGTTCTTCACGAGGACGACCGGCAGAGACAGCAGGACGGTCGGGTCCCTGCGCAGGACGCGCAGCGAGCGCACGACGGCTTCCTCGAGGCCCATGTCTCGCCTGCCCGTGAAGAAGAGCGGCGCCCCGTAAGCGGTCAGCGTCGGTCGCGGATCTTTGGAGCGGGCTGCCATCCTCAGGGATCATAGCGCCTGGACGGCACCTTGGCTCCGGCCGTCCAGTCTCGCCGGTCGAGGCGACCGGACACGACGCCGGGCCTTCACGACAGGTGCGACGTCAGCGAGCCGCAAGAACAGCTCCGCTGGGCAACCTTTGGGCAACCTTTTTCCGTGGAAACCGCGTTCATCCCCTCCGAACTGCTGCAACCGCCCTCGTGATTTCAGGAGCTTGGCTCCTCGCCTTCCCCGGGCTGCACATTCCCAAGCTGAGGGTCGCCGGTTCGAACCCGGTTTCCCGCTCCAGATTCGGCAGAGTTTGCGAGGACTTCCAGGGCGACCTGGGAGCCCTTCGTCCTTCTCGGGCAAGGAAGAACCTTGCCTGGA
>JBGQLS010000417.1:0-5782 GCA_041500205.1 Anaeromyxobacteraceae bacterium
CCGCTTGCCAGGGCGGAACGTTCCCGCCGTGGCTCGACGACCAGGCGCTCGCCGCGTGGTCGCGCCGCGATCGCTGGGACGCCCTTCAGTTCGACCCCAAGGACAGCTACCTCGCCGGGACGAACGGGAGGTATCAGCCGCCGCCCCCTTCTTCGCCTCCCGCCGAAGGCGGCGCGGCGTCTCGCTACGCCGCCATCATGAACGAGCGGCGGGAGTTCCAGGCGCGCTGCGAGCTGATTCGCTCCACGCGACCCGGCCCGGCGCTCCCCTCGGTACGTTGACGCTCGCGGGCCACGGCATCCTCGTTCACTGAACGTACGAGGTCTGGCCCTGCACGACCCTGGGGTCCATCCAGAGCACGGCCCAGTGGTGGCCGTCGGGATCGTAGAAGCTCCGCTCGTACATGAAACCGTGGTCGATCGGTTCCATCGCCCGCGATCCGCCGGCCTCCACCGCGGTCCGGGCCAGCGCGTCGACCTCGGCGCGGCTCCGGCACGAGAACGCGACCAGCCCCTCGTTCTGCCGCGTCGTGTCGCACAGCTCGCGCCTCGTGAAGGTCCGGTAGAACGCCTCGTCGATCAACATCACGTGGGCGACGTCGCTCACGATCATGCAGGCGGCCCTGTCGTCGGTGAACCGCGGGTTGAAGGAGAAGCCCAGCTTCTCGAAGAACGCCTTGGCGCGGCCTAGATCGCCGACGGGCAGGTTCACGAACATCATCCGCTGGGCCATGGTGGTCTCCTCGCGTCGTGGCTCGAGCCGACGAACCGCCGCCGGAGCGCGGGACTCAAGACCTGTCGAAAAATGGCTCGCCGGGGCGTCTTGGCGGGGGTGGGGCCCCGACGGGCTTTGCCCGGCGGGTGCGGGGGCCGCCTGCGCCCCCGGGTACTCGTCGGCCGAGCCCCGCCGGAGGCCGTCACGCGAGCTCGGGCGGCAGGCCGAACCGCGGGAACAGCGTCGCGGTGTCGAGAAAGTAGTTCATCGCGGCGATGCGATCGCCGGACAGCTCCAGCACCGTCAGTGACCACGGCCTGTGCGGCCGTCCCGGGCCGCCGGGCCGGTACTGGCCGAAGGCGGGCAGCCCGTTGGCCGTGGTGGGTACGAGCCGCGATCCACGGCACCCGATGCCGCGCCCGAGGAACCAGGTCTTGATCGCCTGCGGCCCGCGCAGCCACAGCGTGTAGGGCGGCATCGACATGGTCGCGTCCTCGCGCAGGAGCGAAGCCAGCGCGTCCACGTCGTAGCGCTCGAAGGCCTCCACGTAGCGCGCGAGCAGGGTCTCCTGCGCCGGTGTGAGCCCGGCCACCGCGGCCTCGGGCGGCGCGCTCTCGGCGAGCGTCGCCCGGGCGCGCTGCAGCGCGCTGTTCACCGCCGCGACCGACGTCTCCAGCGCGCTCGCTATCTCCGAAGCCGGCCAGCCCAGCACCTCCGCCAGCAGGAGCGCCGCGCGCTGCCGCGGGGGCAGGCGCTGGAGCGCCGCCACGAACGCGAGCCGGATGGCCTCCCGGAGGGCGGCGCGCTCGGCGGGATCGCCGTCGGCCGGGAGCGCGTACGCGTCGGGGATGGGCTCGAGCCAGTGCGTGCGCGGGCGCTCGACGAGCTCGTCGTGTACGGTGCCAGCCGGACCGATCGCCACCGGCCGCTCCCGCCGCGCCCGGTCGCCGAGCGTGTCCAGGCAGACGTTGGTGGCGATCCGATAGAGCCAGGTACGGAGCGAGGCGCGGCCGTCGAATCCTTCCAGGGCCCGCCAGGCCCGTACGAGCGTCTCCTGCACGGCGTCGTCGGCCTCGGCCACGGAGCCGAGCATCCGGTAGCAATGGCCGACGAGCGCTTCCCTGTGAGCCTCGAGCTGTTTCTCGGTCGTCATGGCGTCCCCGGAACTTAGACGGCACGGGCGCCGCTGCATCATCGGCCCCGAAGGGGCCCGCCGCGGCTCCCTGTCCGGAATGCCCTCGTCCGGGCCCGGGCTGGCTACGTGACAGGGGCCAGTCCCAATGCCAGTCAGTTAGCGCTGGCTCCCGGCTCCGGACTACATGGAGGATGTCGGACAGCTATAGTGGCTATTTTGGCTGCAGTAGCTATACTAGCTTCAGACAGGTGCGACATGGCGAGCCCTTCCCGCGGACGAATTCTGTTGATCGACGCTGATGCTGGCGAGCTCGGCTCCTACGCTCGCGTTCTGGGCGAAGCGGGATTTGAGGTCAAAGCCGCCCCGAACAGCATCGACGCGAGCTCTCTGTTGGAGAAGGAGCGGTTTGATGCCGTGCTTGGCGACATCTCGCCGCCCGCGACGGATGCGTTGGGACTTCTTCGTGCCATACGCAAGCTCGACAAGGACCTTCCCGTGATCCTGATGTCGGACGCTCCGAGCACGACTGCGCGGTCCGCGGTGGAACATGGCGCAGTCGAGTGCTTGTCCAAGCCCGTCGCTCCGAGTGCGCTTCAACGAACCATGGAGCGTGCAGTTCGCCTGTGCCGTCGGTGGCGAAGCCTCGCTGCTTACCGGAACCACCGCGGTAAGGAAGTCGAGGTTGCCTCGTTCACGGCCACGGAGGCGAAGAACGAGTTCGGCCGCGTGCTGCAGGAGGCGACACATCAAGGGATCGTGGTCATCACCCGGCACGACGAGCCCGAAGCCGTTGTGCTCTCCTTCGACGAGTTCAAGGATCTCGCCGGCTCCCGTGAGAGGAGACTCGACGCGCTGAGCAGCGAGTTCGACGCGCTCCTCGCAAAGATGCAGACGCCGGAAGCTCGCCGGGGCATGAAGACCGCGTTTGACTCGACGCCTGCTCGCATGGGAGAGGCTGCTGTCGCGGCCGCCCGGAAGCGTGGCTGACACCCCGCGCATTTACGTGCTGGCGGGAACGAACGGCGCGGGCAAGAGCAGCATCGTTGGCGCGACCGTCAGAGCTTCTGGTGCGGAGTACTTCAACCCGGACGAAGCAGCTCAGCGCATCAGAACTGCGACCCCCGGCATGAGCCAGGCCGAGGCGAACAGCCAAGCCTGGCACGAGGGGAAGCGCTTGCTGGAGCGCGCCATCGCCGAGCGGCTCGAGTTCGCGTTCGAGACAACGCTAGGCGGAGAGACGATTACCCAACTGCTCGAGCAGGCGCTGGACGCCGGGATTGAGGTTCGCGTGTGGTACACGGGGTTGAGTAGCCCCGAGCTTCACATCGAACGCGTTCGTGCACGGGTTGCGAAGGGTGGCCATGACATACCGGAGGAGCATATCCGCCGACGCTACGACCGCGGCCGCCTCAACCTCATTCGTCTGCTACCGAGGTTGACTGAACTCCGCGTTTACGACAACAGCGAAGAAGCCGACCCTCACAGCGGCGTCGCGCCCGCGCCGAAGCTGGTTCTTCATCTTGACGCTGGCCGAATCATGAACGCCAGCGATCTGCCCGGCACCCCGGAGTGGGCAAAGCCGATCGTGGCGGCAGCGATGAAGCTTGCTGTTCACGCCTGAACTGCCGGCAGTCCAGCAGTGCTCACCTCGGCTCGAGCGCCCGCAGTCCCTCGCGGGCTACGTCCCCCGTCCCGCACCGCTCGCCCCGCAGGAGCGACGCCAGGCGGCGGAGCGCGTCTTCCGGCCCGGCCGGCGCGGGATCCTCGGCGGCGATGCGCTCGAGCGCTCTCGACGCCCGTCTCGAGCGCGCGTCGGCGAGGGCCTTCGTGGCGAGCTGCCGGCGCCCGCACTCTCCCGCTCTCGCCTCGCGCTCCAGCGCCGAGAGGGCGTCGGCGCTGCCCAGCGCGACCCCGCGCGACCACAGCTGGAAGGCGGTCCGGAGGCTCCCGCCCTTTCCCGCGTCGGCGCTGGCGGCCTCGACGCGTCCGCGCAGGAAGAGCACCTGGGGTGACTCGGAGCCCTTCTCCACCGCCAGGACCTGGACGGCCGCGCGCGCCTCCTCGTACCGGCCCTGCCGGATGAGCCGCTCGGGGCGGGGAACGCGGTACCACAGCGCGCCGGCGGCGGCTGCCGCGACGAGCAGCGCGAGGGCGAGCGCGCGGACGAGGAGCCGCGCCCTCCACCTCGCGGCGGGACGGGCCATGTCGCCCAGGCGAGCCAGGTAGTCCGGCTCCGGCGGAGGGAGCCATCGGACCATGGCGAGGGCCGCGTTCCCGTATGGCGGCGAGGCTGGCCAGGAACCCTCGCCGGCGTGCCGCGCCACGCGGAACAGGCGCACCTCCCCGGGGAGGCCCTTGAGCTGGCGGCGCCCGATCTCCTCGGAGGGCACGGACTCGAGGTCCGCGACGCACTGGACACCTTCCGTGAACCAGACGTCGCCCGGGAGCGCCTCTCCTTCTACGCGAGCGGCCAGGTTGACCGCGTCGCCGAACACGTCCATGCCGCCCGGCGCCTTGACGATGCGGACCTCGCCGAAGGAGACGGCGACGCGGACGCCCATCCGCTCGGCTTCGGGCACCCGCTGGTTGTAGTCCCAGAGGCGGTCCTGGATGGCCGCGCCGCAGAGCAGCGCCTCGGTGGGCGCTCCGAAGACCACCAGGTAGGCATCCCCGATGGTCTTCACCCGCAACCCGCCGAACGCCTTGACGAGCGGCAGCAGGAGCGCGTCGTGCAACGCCAGCATGCGCGCGTTCTCGCCGCGGGTCTGCCGGAGCGTCGCGGCGGTGAAGCCCGTCATGTCGGTGAGCATCACCGCCCGGCTCTCGGTTCGCATCGCGCTCGACACCGATCACCACAACGGGCGGATGAGCGCGGCGCGCGGGATCGAGCGCCGCGACCGGATCCAGGGCAGCCCCGCCGAGATCCAGCGCGACAATCGGTCGATTCGCGGTGAACCCCCGCCCCTGCGGCGCGCCAGCGAGGCGGCCAGCGCGGAACCCGCCAGCGCTCCCTGGACGAGGAGCGCGGCGACCCCGAGGGCAGCCAGCGCGGCCGTCGCGCACGCCACGCGCAGCGCGGCCCACGGGCGCCCCTCGGCCGCGCCCTCCTCGATCGAGGCGATCGCGTCCGAGATCGGCTCGAGGGCGCGCTCGAGCCGGCCTGGCGCGACTGCCGCCAGCACCGCCTCCCCGCCGCCGAGGGTCTCGCCTGGAGAACGCCGCGCGCGGTAGACGAGGACGGGCTCGACGTCTGGACCCGCCGCCACGGGCGCCAGCGGCTCGACCGCCACCTCGACGTTGTTCATCGCGAGGTGGACGCTGTGGGTGAGCCACACCTCGCCTCGGGCGGCCGCGCTGCACACGGCCCGGGCCAGGGCGACCGGGGCTCCGACGAGCCTGCCTCGCCGGAAGCGCGTCTCGCCCAGGTGTACCGCGAGCCGGATCGAGAAGCGCTCGCCCTCGGGAGCGGCGGCGTTCCGGAGCGCGAGGAGATCCTGGATCGCCATCCCGCACAGCACCGCGTCGGTCGGCGACGCGAAGGCGGCCAGGAGGGCCTTCCCGCGCGAGGTGATGCGGCGCCCGTGGTAGCCGCGGATCGCGGGGAGCAGCACGCGATCGTGCGCGATCAGCTGTCGGGCGACGTCGTGGCGCGCCCGTCCTTCCGGAAGGTCCGCGATCTCGGTGACGAGGGTCGTGAGGCACAGGGCCTTCGGTCGTCCCTTCGCGGCAGGCTTGAACACGGTGAAGAGCGCCCTGGACCACAGGCCCGGGATCCGCGCCTTCCTCCCGGCCATACGGTCGATCTCCGCTCGCGGGCCAGGGGCCGCGGCGGGCTCTACGCCGGCCGAGGCGGCATGGACTGTCGTCTGGGACATCGCGCCGGATTCGTGACTGGCATGCGTGGTGGCTCAACAGGTCGGGGCGGTCTTCGAC
>JBGQLS010000418.1:0-5770 GCA_041500205.1 Anaeromyxobacteraceae bacterium
GACTCAAGACCTGTCGAAGAATGTGACTGCTCTGCGGCGTGGCCGGGGGTGGGGCCCCGATGGGCTTTGCCCGGCGGGGCGGGGGAGGCCTGCGCCCCCGGCGACTCAAGACCTGTCGAAAACTCAGTTGCGGTCTCAGGGGCCCGGGTGGGGCCCCGACGGCTCTGCCGGCGGGGCGGGGGCGGCCTGCGCCCCCGGCGACTCAGCCCAGCCTGGACCACCGAACAGGGCAGGGGTACGCTTGGCACGATCTCGTCTCCATCGGCAGGCCTGCCTCGACTGAAGCTCGCCATGATCTCGGTGCCAGCGAAATGCAGTCCGCGTGGGGCGCGCGCCATGCAGCAGATGACATACGAGAAGAACTCCAAGAAGGTCGGTGGGCTACCTGCGGCCAAGGGAACGCTTGTCTCACGAGACCGCCCGTTCTCCGTCTGGGGCCCCACCGCGATCTTCGCGCTCACCGCCGCCTCCATCGCGGGCGATCTCGTGGCTGACCTGCTCTCCGGCGCGAAGCCCGGGCACCTCACGCTGGAGTCCCTGGCGATGGGTCTGTCGCTCGTTGGCCTGGCGTTGATGTTGAGGGAGCTCCGGAGCACCCAGGCACGCGCGAGGGATCTCGAGCGCGACCTCGACGGCACGCGCGCCGACCTCGCTCGCTGGCGCTCCGAGGCCCAGGACATGCTGCAAGGTCTCGGCGCCGCCATCGACCGCCAGTTCGAGCGCTGGGAGCTCACCCCGGCCGAGAGAGAGGTGGCGCTGCTCCTCCTCAAGGGCCTCTCCCTGAAGGAGGTGGCCGGCCTGCGGAACACGAGCGAGCGCACTGTTCGGCAACAGGCGCTCGCGGTATATCGCAAGGCGGGACTCGCCGGCAGGGCCGAGCTCTCGGCCTTCTTCCTCGAGGACCTCCTCTTGCCCTCGGAGCAGTCGCGCCCCGGCGCGGACGGCCTGGGCGAGCCGGGCCATCCAGGTTGAGCCGCCGGCGTTCCCGTTCTCCGGATCGCGTCCCTCATCGGTGGCGCTCCCCTCGCTTCGGCGGTACAAGGCGGACGTGTCGCTCGACCCCCACAACACCAGCGATAGCCCGCGCGTGCGCGGGGTCCGTGACCTCATCGGCTGGTTCTCCGCACGCGAGCGCGCGCCCTCCGAGTGGAAGGTCGGGCTCGAGCACGAGAAGATCCCGCTCGTCGCGGGTACGCTCGACCCCGTCCCGTACCAGGGCCCGCGCGGTATAGCCGCCGCGCTGCGCGCCTTCGGGCGATTCGGCTATGCCGCCTACGAGGAGGAAGGGCGGATCATCGCGGCGCAGAAGCGTGGGCTCACTATCTCCCTGGAGCCCGGCGGGCAGATCGAGCTCTCGGGCCGACCGTTCCAGGACGTGCACGTCGTCGCCGCCGAGCTCGACCGCCACCTCGAGAAGTGCCGCGCCGTCGCGGAGGAGCTCGGCCTGGAGATGCTCGCCGCGGGGTATCGCCCCTGGGGGACGCCCGCCACCGCGGAATGGATGCCCAAGGCGCGCTACGTCGTGATGCGACCGTTCCTGGCTGCGCGGGGGAAGCACGCCGAGGACATGATGTCGATGACCGCGTCCGCGCAGGTGTCCTTCGACTTCGGCTCGGAACGCGACATGGCGGAGAAGCTCTGCGCGGCGCTCGCCATCCAGCCCGTGGTGGTGGCGCTCTACGCGAACGCGCCCGTCGTGGACGGGCGCGAGTGCGGCTGGAAGAGCTTCCGATCGGCGGTGTGGGAGGACGTCGATCGCGCGCGCTCGGGGCTGCTCGCCTTCGCCTTCGAACCGGGGTTCGAGGACCAGGCGTACCGGCATTACGTCGAATGGGCGCTCGACGTCCCGATGATCTTCCTCAGGCGCGACGACCGCTATTTCGAAACCGGAGGCGCCACCTTCCGCGCCTTCCTCCACCGGGGGCTCCAAGGCGTCTGGCCGACGCTCTCCGACTGGGAAGACCACCTCACGACCCTGTTCCCCGACGTGCGCGTGAAGTCCGTCGTCGAGGTGCGGGCGGCGGACTCCTGCGATGCCGCCATGACCAAGGCGCTCGCCGCCCTGTGGAAAGGCATCCTCTACGATCGCGAGGCACGGGCCGAGGCCCTTGCGCTGGTGGGCGGTTTGACGGTGAGGGAACGATGGGCGCTCGGACTGGCCGCGGGCCGCCTGGGACTCGCCGCGCAGCTGCCGAACGGGAGGCCTTTGCGCGACGCCGCCGCGGATCTGGTGGGGATCGCGGCGAGGGGGCTGTGCCGGCAGCGCTGCTGCGGGGAGAAGGGCCAGGACGAGCGTGTCTGGCTCGAGCCGCTGCGGGCAAGGGCCGAGTCGGGGCGCTCACCCGCCGACGACGCGCTCGAGGCCTTCAGGCGAGGCGGCCCGAGGGCGCTCGCGGCTCACCTGAGGGTCGCCTGATCACCCGTGGTCGACGTACCTGAGCGCCCACATGACGGCGATGCCGACGAGCAGCGCGGCCGAGAGCTTCAACTTCGAGCCGCCGCGCCGGTGCAGGTCCGGGAGGATGTCGGAGAAGGCGAGGTGGAGAAACGTCCCCGAGCTGGCGGCGAGCGCGAAGGCGGTGAAGCTCTCGGTGTGCACGAGGCCGCGGAGGAGCAGGTAGAGTCCCGCGCCGATCGGTACCATCGTCGCGAACACCCCGTTCATCACGAGGGACCGCCCGCGCGAGTACCCCTCGGCTCGCAGGATCGAGGACAGGGAGAAGGAGGACGGCACCTTGTGCGCCAGGATGGCGAGGAAGACGAGGAAGCCGAGCGCGGACTCGTTCGAAGCCGCTCCGAGCGCGAAGCCGTCCACGATGGTGTGGAGCGAGAGCCCCACGAATGCGGCCAGGCCGATGGTGTGCACGTCGCACCCCGTGCCCGCGTGCGAGTGGTCGTGGTCCGGCGTACCGTGATGCTCGAGCGCCAGCCCGGCCGCGGGTCCGTGGGCCGCGGCCGCGGGCCCCGGCTCCGCGCAGACGTGCACGAGCACGAACCGCTCGAGCAGGAACAGGAACAGGAACCCGACCAGCACGAATGGGATGGCGCTGAGCCCTGCCCCGGCCGCGGCTTCGGGGAGCATGTGGAAGAATGCCGCCCCGAGCATCACGCCCGCAGAGAACGAGAGGCCGAGGTCGTTGCGCTGGACGCGGCCGATGAGCGGGAGCGCGCCGCCGAAGAGGGCGCCGACGAGGATGGCGCCGGCGTAGGCCGCCAGGGTTTGGACCTGGGTCACTTGCTAGGCTCCGGGGCATGCGGATGGTGGGGGTGGCCCGTGGGCGGGCCTTGGCCGTGCGCGCCATGTCCGGGGTCTCGCTCCCCGACGCCCAGCGCCCGCATGCGCCGTGCGAGCGTGCCCCGGTCGATGCCGAGCACGCGGGCCGCGTCGGCGCGGATGCCTTTTGCCCTCGCCAGCGCGGCAGCGAGGAGCGGCCGCTCCACCTCGCGCAACACGGCCTGGTAGAGCCCGCTGGCGGCGTGACCCCGGAGCTGCTCGTAGAACAGCTCGACGCGCTGCCAGATCTCCCATTCGAGAGGCATGGGCCGGGCGAGCCTGCTGTCCACGAGGTCGAAGCTTTCGTGCGCGAGCAGCCTGCGCGCTTCGGTGGCGCTTCGCGCCCGGGAGATCTGGAGTCCGGCCGCGGCGCAAGCGTGCTCGACCCTCGCCGGAGCGCCCTCGAGCAGGAGCGCTCTCATCGGCTGCTCCTCCGGAGCAGCCGGGCCGGGACCCGGCATTACTCCGCGACCTCGCGCTCGCCCGCCGCGAGCGCCGGGTCGACGGTGAAGCCGTCGCCCTGGGCAGGGAAGTGCACGTCGATGAGGCGTCGTACGTCGTCCGCGGAGCGCAGCGCGTCCGCGTCGCGGCGGAACCGTACCCCGCCGCGCCGTCCGCGCGTGTACCACAGGAGGTGCCGCCGCAGCTCGCGCATCGCGCGCCGCTCGACGATCGCCGGATCTCCTCTGGGATCCTGCCGTTGCCGGTGCTCGATCTGGAGGTCGACGTGCCGTAGCACGGTCTCGGCCCACTCGTCTCGGGTGGGCGGCTGCGGCGCGGGTTCGCCGCGGTCCGCCGCAGCGAGCTCGCGGAAGATCCACGGATTCCCGCAGGCGCCGCGCGCGACCAGGACCGCGTCGCAGCCGGTCTCGCGCGCCATCCGGAGCGCGTCGGCGGCGCTCCATATGTCGCCCGACCCGAGAACGGGCACGCGCACGGCCCGCTTCACGGCCCCCACGAGCTCCCACCGGGCCTTCCCCGCGTAGCCCTGCGCGCGAGTCCGGCCGTGCAATGCCACGGCGCTCGCACCGCCCGCCTCCGCGGCCTGCGCCACCTCGACGCAGTTCAGGTTGGCCTCGTCCCACCCCGCCCGTATCTTGACGGTCACGGGCACGGCAGCCGCCGCCCTCACCGCCTCGACCGCCGCGCGGACGCGCTCCGGCTCCCGGGCGAGGGCGGCGCCGGCGCCCGTCCCGCACACCTTCCTCACCGGGCACGCCATGTTGATGTCGACGATGCCGGCGCCGTGCTTCACGGCTGCCTCCGCGCCCCGAGCCAGCACCTCGGGCTCCGCGGCGAAGATCTGGACCGCGAACGGCGTCTCGTCCGGATCGCGATCGAGGTAGGTCTCGGTCTGCTCGCTGCCGTGTACGAGCCCGTGGGCCGACACCATCTCGGTGTAGGTGAAGGCGGCGCCCAGGTCGCGGCAGATCTTCCGGAAGGGCCGGTCCGAAACACCCGCCAGCGGAGCCAGGAAGAAGCGCCCCGGGAAGTGGTAAGGCCCGATCTGCATGCGTGGTTCGCTTCCTCCCTTCGCCACCCTCGGGCAGCGCTCTATAGGGGTCGTCTAGAACACCGGTCCCGTCGCCGCGGCGAACGATGCGCGTCGCATCGCGTCGTTGCTCCTCCCTTACATGGCCTGCGGCCATGCTCGGTCGTCGCGCCTCGCGCTGCTCGCGCCTCGCTCGCCTGGCTCGGTCCCCGGCATTCTAAACGACCCCAAGGCCGCTCCGTGTTAAGCCGTCCTACCAAGATGCGCAAGCTCGGCGCCATCGCCGCCGCCGCGATCGCCGCCTCCATGGTGGCTGCCTCCCCGCCTGCCGGACGCCGTACCGGGGCCGTCCCCGATCACGTCACGCTCGTCTACTCCGCTGACGTGGCCGGCTACCTCGAGCCATGCGGCTGCAGCCAGGACCAGAGAGGCGGGCTCGCGCGGGCGGCGGCGGTGCTGAAGAAGATCCGCGCCGAGGGTCAGCCAGTCCTCTTCCTCGGCGGCGGTGACCTGCTGTTCGAGAGCGCTCCCACCGCCGAGTCCCGGGCCCAGGACCTGCTCAAGGCGCGCGCGGTGGCGGAGGCGCTGCGCAAGATGGGGCTCGCGGCGACGGTTGCGGGCGAGCGCGACCTCTTCGCGGGGGAGTCCTTCGCGCGCGAGGCAGGCCTGTCCTTTGCGCCGGCCCGGCTCGGCGAGGTCGGATACGGCGAGGTCGGGAAGGTCCCCGACGCGCCGGTGCGCGTTGGAGTCCTCCACGGGGGCGGCACCCGCGCGGCGCTGCCGCGCGCCGAGGAAGCGAAGCGCGCCGGCCTGGCGCTCCTGCTCGCCTCCCATCGCGACGATCCCCTCACGGACGACGTGAATCGCGCGCTGCTCGACGCGCCCGTCCCGGTGGTGCAGGTGCAGGGCCGGGGCCAGTCGCTGGCGCGCATCGACCTCTACCTGCGGGGCGACAGGTCCCGGAGGTTCGAGATCGTGCCGGGCGCGGCCGAGCGCGACGAGGA
>JBGQLS010000419.1:0-5732 GCA_041500205.1 Anaeromyxobacteraceae bacterium
CTCCCGGGGGTGGTGCTCGTCGACAGCGCGGAGGCCATCGCCGCCGAAGTAGGCGAGCGCCTGGCGGGAAACGTGGTTGGCGCGCCCACCCACCGCTTCTTCGTGACCGATACCCCGGAGCGGTTCCTCGTCGTCGCCGAGCGCTTCCTGGGCAGAGCCATCGAGAGCGCCGAACAGGTCGATATCTAGGCAAAACGCCAGTCAGTTAGCGCTGGCTCCAGGCTGCAGGCTTCAAGAAGAGAACGGCCGCGAGATTCGGGGCTTCTCCTGAAGCCCGAAGCCTGAGGCCCGAAGCCCAAGCGGCTTTGGTGAGCATATCTAGGCCGAAGTTCCTCACCCAGGGGGTCGAGAGACAGCCGCCTTCCGCGAAGGAATCCGCCGAGTTTCCGCGGATGTAGGCTTGATGACCCCTCGTGGATCCGGTACGTTCGGGACATGGCTGCAGAGAAGCAGATGGTGCCGGGGTTCAACCACAACGTGAAGTACGGCGGGACGCCTTATCACGTCCAGACCGAGGACTCCGGAATCGGTAACCCGCGCATCATCACGCATCTGTTCGTCGGCGGAAACGTCATCGCGAGCAAGAAGACGAGCTACGAGGACATCGTCGGCGCCGAGAACCTGGCCCAGGTGGTCCGCGAGCTGATGGAGGAGCAGCACAAGGAGATGCTGCGGAACCTGATAAGCGGCGTGTACGACGGCACGGACCAGGAGGTCGCCGCGAAGGCGCGCGCGTTCCAGCCCGGACAGATCGCGACCCAGCCGGAGGGCGCCCCCGCACCTCGGCCTCCCGTGCCGTCCGTACCGGAGCGCGCCACGGCGCCCCGATCCTCCGAAGCCGCGAAGGTGGCCGAGGTCCCCAAGGCGCCGGAACCAGCGAAAGCGCCGGCGTCCCGGCCGCCCCCGATCCCGCGTTCGTCCGCGCCCAACGGGAAACAGCCCGTCGTCGCCAGCGCTCAAGCTCCGGAAGCACGCTCCGCGCGACCGGTCACGCCTGCTTCACCGACCACGTCTGCGCCGCGTCCGGATCGCCCGGATCCGGCACCGCGCCCTCCCGCGGCCAAGGCGGCTCAGGTAGGCGCGCCGGCCGTGGCCGCGCCGCGTCCCGAAAGCGTCGATGCCCTCTTCGGCGAGGATCTCATCAGCGAGAAGAGCCTCGACGAGGTGATCCTCTCGTACCTGGCGGAGGATCTGGCGGGGAAGCCGTGAGCGCGGGACCAAGCCCGGCCTCGCGTTGCAGGTGAAGAACCAGGGACCGTGTCAGTCGCGTGATCCAGCTCTACCACGTCTACAAGCAGTACCCTGGCGACGCGCCGGCGCTGATCGACGTCTCGCTCACCGTCGCCAAGGGCGAGTTCGTCTTCGTCACCGGTCCCTCCGGCGCCGGTAAGTCGACGCTCATGCGCCTCGTCTTCTGCGCCGAGGCGGCGACCGCGGGGCAGCTCCTCGTCTTTGGCCGGAACGTCGCCAAGATCAAGCCGTCGCACGTCCCGCCCCTGCGCCGCGCCATCGGCGTGGTCTTCCAGGACTTCAAGCTCCTCCACTATCGCACCGTCGCCGAGAACGTCGCCTTCCCCCTCGAGGTGCGGGGCCTCCCTGTCAAGGAGGTGCGACGCCGGGTGGGGGCCATGCTCCGCTCGGTCGGGCTCGAGCTCAAGGCGGACAAGTTCCCGCTCTCGCTCTCCGGTGGCGAGCAGCAGCGCGTGGCGGTGGCGCGCGCGCTGGTCGGCGATCCCGCGCTCCTGCTCGCGGACGAGCCGACCGGAAACCTCGATCCCGATCGGACGGTGGAGGTGATGGAGCTCCTCCACGCTGCCAACGCGCGTGGCACGACGGTGGTGGTCGCGACGCACGACCGCAGCCTGCTCGAGCGCTACAAGAAACGGGTCGTCGCCCTCGAGCGCGGGAGCGTCATCGCGGACGGAGCGGAGATCCGGAAGGTGGGCCTGGCGTGACGGTGGATCTCGAGGGTCGGTCTGATTCTGAGCGGGGACCGTGGGGCCGTGGTGCGCGCCAGGGGGGCCGATGAGCGCCCTGAGACGGCCGGTCTACTTCCTGCGCCGCGCGCTCGACGCCATGGCACGTGGTCCGCGGGTGACGGTCGTCGCCACCGGAACCATCTTCGTGGCCGCCTTCCTCACGGGGCTCTTCGCTGGCGCCCTTCAGGGCGCACAGAAGCTCGTCGCTGCCTGGGCGGGTGAGGTGCAGATCTCGGTCTACCTCGATCCCTCGGCCGATCTCGAGGCGGCCAGGGCCGCCGCGGCCGCCGCCGCGCCGGGGCGCGTCGTGGAGGCGGTCACCGCGGCTGAAGCGCTGCGCCGCTTCAGGGAGACGCTCGGCCCGCAAGGCGCGCTCCTCGACGGCCTCAAGCCGGGCGTGATGCCACCGTCGGTGGAGGTGCGGGCACCTGGCATCGGGCTCGCCGAGGCGCGCGCGCTCGCGAAGCGGCTCGAGGCCGTGCCCGGCATGCGCGAGGTGGACTACGGCAGCGCCTGGCTGGAGCGGCTCGAGCGCCTCCTCAAGCAGCTGCGCTGGGCAGGGACCGCGCTCTTCTCCGCGCTCGCGATCGGCTCGGCGGTCCTGGTCGCGAACACGCTCAGGCTAGGCGTGTTCGCGCGGCGCGACGAGATCGAGATCATGAAGCTCGTCGGCGCCACCGATGCCTTCGTCGAGACGCCGTTCCTCATCGAGGGCATGGTGCAGGGCGTCCTGGGCGGCTCGCTCGCTTCCGCCGCGCTCCTGGCGGCGGCCGCGCTGACGCTCCCCCGGATAGGCGCGGCGCTCGGCCTGGTCGCTCCCATCGCGCGCGGCGACCTGCTCCCCCCTGCGCTCCTCGTGGCGCTCGTCGCGGGCGGCGGCGCCCTGGGGACCATCGCGAGCGCGCTCGCCGTCGGACGCGAGCTGAAGCAGAAGAGGCCGTGATCGCGCTCGCGAAGCTCCTCGTCCTCGCGCTCGCCCTCGGGGCCGACCCGCGGGCGCAGCTCGGCGCGCTGAAGGCGCGCAAGGCGGCCGAGGAAGCCGCCGCCCGCGCCCTGCAAGAGCGCGAGGGCTCGCTCCTGTCGGCGGTCGACATGGCGGAGCATGCCTGGATCGAGGCGGATGCGGCGGCGCGTGACGCCGAGGCGGAGCGAGCCGCGGCGGAGCGGCGGCTGGCCCGCGCGCGAGCCGACGAGGCTGCTGCGCAGGGCGAGCTCGAGGCGCTCCAGGGTGAGCTCGGGCCGCGCCTGCGCGCGCGCGCGCGGCTGGGGAGGCTGCCGGAGCTGCGCCTGCTCGCGGCGAGCACCTCGCTGGGCGACCTCGTCAAGCGCCGCTTCCTGTGGGAGCGCGTCGTGGCTCACGACCTCGCGCTCCTGGGCGACGGCCAGCGGGCGCTCGCCGCCCGCGAGCGGGCCCGCGCCGCGCGTACGCGCGAGGCGGGACGCGTCGGTGCGCTGGCCAAGGACGCGCAGGCCCGTCGCGAGGTCGCGGCGGCTCGGCGCGACGAGCACCGCACCCTGCTCGGCGCGATCCGGAACGCACTCTCGCTCCACGAGCGTGCCGCGGCGGAAGCGGCTGCCCAGGAGCTGAAGCTCGCCGACTTCGTGGCTGCGCTCCCGCCCGCCACTTCCGGCGCGGCCCTCCACACCGGCTTCGCGCTCCTTCGCGGGAGGCTCCCACAGCCCGTCACGGGTACCGTCGAGGTGGGCTTCGGCAGGGTCGTGAATCCCCGCTTCAACACGTTCACCGTGCAGAAGGGCATCGACATCCGTGCTCCCGCCGGGACCCAGGTGCGCGCGGTTGCGCCCGGGAACGTGGCCCACTCGGGCTGGTTCAAGGGCTACGGGAACCTCGTCATCGTGGACCACGGAGACGGCTACCACACCCTGGTCGCCCACCTCGGATCGATGAGCACCGCCATGGGCGAGGAAGTCCAGGCGGGTACGCTCCTCGGAACCGTCGGCGACACCGGGTCACTCAAGGGGCCATACCTTTACTTCGAGGTCCGCGAGCGCGGTAGGCCCGTCGACCCGCGAGCCTGGCTGCGGCCTTGAGAGGGTTGTCCAAAGACCAAGACCAGGACCAGGACCAGATTTGGCGAGGCTCAACCAGGCAACGCCCTTGGACTCTTTGGCGTAGGATTCCGACATGAGAAGCCGCTCGCGCGCCCTGACCCTGGCCCTCGTCGCCGCCGCCTTCTTCGCGGGCCTCTCGGTCGACCACGTGGCGCGCGCCTCGCGCCGCGACGGCGGCCAGCCCTACCGCGCGCTCGACATCTTCGCCGACGTGCTCGCCTACATCGAGAACGGCTACGTCGAGGAGGTGAAGGAGAAGGACCTCGTCTACGGCGCCATCGAGGGGATGGTGGGCAGGCTCGATCCGCACAGCCAGTTCATGCGGCCGGAGGTCTTCCGCGCGCTGAAGGAGGAGACTTCGGGCGAGTTCGACGGGGTGGGCCTGGAGCTCACCATGAAGGACGATCAGCTGGTCGTCATCTCGCCCATCGCCGACGCGCCCGGCGAGCGGGCCGGGATCCTCCCCGGCGATCGCATCCTCCGGATCGACGGAGCGCCCACGCGCGACGTGCCGCTCTCCGAGGCCATCCGGCGCATGAAAGGATCTCCGGGCTCGAAGATCGCCCTCGAGATCATGCGCGACGGCTTCTCGTCGCCGCAGATGCTCACCCTCGTCCGCGACCGCGTGCGCACGCAGAGCGTGGAGTGGCGCGTCCTCGACGCGGAGCGCGGGTACGTGCTGGCGAAGGTGAAGACGTTCCAGGACCGGACCGACACCGCGCTCAAGAAGGGGCTCGACGGTGCGAGGGCGCAGCTCGGCGGCGAGATCCGCGGGCTCGTGCTCGACCTCCGCAACGACCCGGGCGGCTTGCTCGAACAAGCGGTGCGCGTCGCCGACCGCTTCCTCCGGGAAGGCGTCGTCGTCTCGACCGAGGGTCGCGGGCGGCGCAACGTCGAAGTGGAGCGGGCGCACGTGAAGGACACGGAGCCGGCGTATCCCATGATCGTGCTCGTGAACCGGGGCACCGCCAGCGCGAGCGAGATCGTGGCGGGCGCGCTCCAGGACCACGGGCGGGCTCTCATCCTGGGTACGCAGACCTTCGGCAAGGGGTCGGTGCAGAGCGTGATCGACCTCGAGGACGGCTCGGGATTGAAGCTGACCGTGGCACGCTACTTCACGCCCAAGCACCGCTCGATCCAGGAGCTCGGGATCACGCCGGACGTGGTGGTCGCGGAAGCGATGCCGCCGCTCCGCCCGGAGGACGGCCCCGGCGAGAGGGACCTGGAACGGCACTTCAGGAACGACGCGCTGCCGTCCTCCACGACGGCTTCGACCCGGAACGCGTTGCCGGCCGGCGATCATCAGCTACTGACCGCCGTTGACTACCTGCGCGCCGCGAGCATCTTCAAGGCAGGGCAGGCGCTCCCACCGCCCTCGTCGGCGAAGCGATAGCGGCGTCCCCGCTCGGCTCTCCGCGCGCAGCGCCGCGAGACCGTCCGTGGATTGGTCGAGCCGAAGGGGTGGCTGAGCGCGTTGTCGGCGCTTGACCATCGGTAGATTCTGATGGGCGGTTTTCCTTGTGATTTTTCCGTGGCCGAGCGGGGGCTTTCCATTTGACTTCCCCGACCCACAAGCTATAGTCCGCGGCGCTTTCGCAAGGGGGAGGGCTGTTTCCTCATGGTAGGAGGACTCGGCGAGCGCCTACGGGTGTGCTCCCTCGCCAGGTGGACTGCTCCGAG
>JBGQLS010000420.1:0-5725 GCA_041500205.1 Anaeromyxobacteraceae bacterium
CGAAGCTGACGCCTGAAGGCGAGCGGGGCGAGAACTGGCACGCTGCCAGAATGCGCGGGAGGTCTGTCATGGCGACCTCGGCATCTTCGCGCGTCCCCGAGCCTCCCTCACCCCGACCCTCTCCCTCGCGGAGGGAGAGGGAGACGGGACCCCTTTGGCCTCCCCTCTCGTGGAGGCGTGCTTAGCCGACTGCCCGCGCGCTTGAGGCCCTCGAACCTTCCTGTGACTAATGCCCAGGGCTCTGCCGGCGGGGCGGGGGCGGCCTGCGCCCCCGGCGACTCAAGACCTGTCGAAAAATGGATCGCCCGGCCGTTGGGCGAGGGTGGGGCGCCGACGGGCTTGCCCGGCGGGGCGGGGGCCGCCTGCGCCCCCGGCGACTCAGTGCGCAGGTCCGTTCGTGCCTTGCGGCTCGGCTCGCATGCGCCCGACGGCGAGATCGTCCGGTCCGAAAAGGTGGCACCTCGCCGCGGGCAGGCCGACCCGGATGGCCTCGCCCGCCGCGCATGCCGTGGAGGGATCGCGGCGGGCCACCACGGTCTGCGCACCGTCCGTGCGAAGGTACACGTAGCTCTCCGAGCCCAGCCGCTCGACGACCAGCACCTTTCCGGACAGGGCCAGGTCGCCTTGGTCGGGCCCGGCCACGTCCTCGGGACGGATGCCGAGCGTCACGTTCACCCCCGGCTCGAGGCCCCTTGCGCCCTCCCTGACGGGCAGCGCGAGCGACGCCCCGCCCGGCAGCCGGACCGACACGGCTCCCGGCGTCACCGACTCGGCCACGGCCTGGAGCAAGTTCATCTTGGGCGAGCCGATGAAGCCGGCGACGAAGACGTTGCGCGGGTGCTCGTACAGCTCGAGCGGGCTACCCACCTGCTCGACGCGTCCGGCGTTGAGCACGACGATCCGGTCGGCGAGCGTCATCGCCTCGACCTGGTCGTGGGTCACGTAGATCATCGTCGCGCCGAGGTCGTCCTTGAGGCGAGCGATCTCGATGCGGGTCTGAACGCGCAGCGCGGCGTCGAGGTTGGAGAGGGGCTCGTCGAAGAGGAACACCTTGGGCTCGCGGGTGATGGCGCGGCCGATCGCCACGCGCTGCCGCTGCCCGCCCGACAGCGCCTTCGGCTTCCGGTCGAGGAGGTGCTCGATCTGGAGCACGCGCGCCGCCTCGCGGACGCGCGCGTCGATGGCGGCCTTGTCGGCGTGGGCCAGCTTCAGGCCGAAGGCCATGTTCTCGAAGACGGTCATGTGCGGATAGAGCGCGTAGGACTGGAAGACCATGGCGATCCCGCGCTCCGACGGGAGCGCGTCGTTCACGCGGCGGCCGTCGATGCGGAGCTCGCCCGAGGTGATGTCCTCCAGGCCCGCGATGAGGCGCAACAGCGTCGACTTGCCGCACCCGGACGGCCCGACGAAGACGACGAACTCGCCGTGCCCCACGTCCAGATCGACCTCCTTGATGACCGAGATCGCCCCGAACGACTTCGAGACCTGCTTCAGCTCGACCTGGGCCACGTCGCCTCCATTCCATCACCCCTTGACCGCGCCGGCGGTGAGCCCGGAGACGATGCGCCGCTGGAAGATGAGGACCAGCACGACGAGCGGGATCGTGACGATCACCGACGCCGCCATGACCCGCCCCCACGGCAGCTCGAAGTGCGACGCGCCGCTGATGAGCGCGATCGCCACCGGGACCGTGCGCTGCTCGTTCGAGAGCGTGAAGGTGAGCGCGAAGAGGAACTCGTTCCACGCCGCGATGAAGGCGAGGAGCCCGGTCGTGGCGAGCGCGGGCCACATGAGCGGCAGGAAGACCTTGGTGATGATCACCAGGGGACGCGCCCCGTCCACCAGCGCCGCCTCCTCCAGTTCCTTGGGCAGCTCCCGCATGAACGTGGTGAGCACCCAGGTGGTGAAGGGCAACGTGAAGATCATGTAGGAGAGCGTCAGGGCCAGCGGGCTGTTGTAGAGCCCGAGCGCGCGGACGAGCTCGAACATCCCGGACAGGACCGCCACCTGCGGGAACATCGAGACGCCGAGGACGACGAGCAGGAGCGACCCGCGTCCCCTGAAGTCGACCCGGCCGAGCGCGTAGCTCGCGGTCACCGCCAGGACGAGCGAGAGGGCCACCACCGAGGTGGCGACGAAGACCGAGTTGAGGATGTTCCGCCCGAACGGCTGCTCCCGGAAGATGGCCACGTAGTTGTCCCACGCCGGCTTGGACGGGAAGAGCTCCACCACGTAGAGGGCGCTGCCGGCCTTGAGCGACGAGACGACGGCCCAGTAGAACGGGAACACCGTGTAGAAGACGATCACCACCACGAGCAGGTAGAAGAACAGGCGGAAGATCAGCGCGCGCGCCCGCATGGTCTCAACGCTCCGCGAACCGGACCCTGCCGGCGGTGAGGTACACGAGCGTGACGGCCGCCACGATGAGGAAGAGGAACGTCGAGGCCGCCGAGCCGTAGCCCACGTCCTGGAAGTCGACCAGATGCTGGCGGGCGAAGACCGCCATGGACGCCGTGTGACGACTGTTGCCGGTGAGGACGTAGGGCAGGTCGAAGATCCGCAAGGCGTCGAGGGTCCGGAAGATGATCGCCACCATCAGGGCCGGCCGGATGAGCGGGAGCGTGACCTTCCAGAAGACCTTGAGCGGCGAGATGCCGTCGATCCGCGCCGCCTCGTAGATCTCTCCCGGGAGCATCTGCAGGGCGGCCAGGATGAGGAGGGTCATGAAGGGCGTGGTCTTCCAGACGTCGACCGCGGTCACCGCGAAGAGCGCGAGGTTCGGGTCGGCCGTCCAGGCCCGGGGCGCGTGGATGAGCCCCAGCGCCAGCAGGATGGCGTTCACGACGCCATAGAGGTCGTTGTACATCCAGTTCCACATCTGCGCGGAGACGACGGTGGGGATGGCCCAGGGGATGAGGACGGCCGCCCGGAGCGGTCCGCGCCCGGGCATGTGCGCGTTCAGCGTCATGGCGATGACGAGGCCGAGCACGGTCTCGAACGATACGGAGATCGCCGTGAAGGTGACCGTGTTCCCGACCGCGCGCCACCAGTCGGGATCCTGGGCCAGCGCCTTGAAGTTGGCGAGGCCGACGAACTCGTGCGTCCTCAGATTGGAGAGATTGGCGTTGGTGAAGCCGAAGTAGATCGTGCGCAGGAGCGGCCAGCCCGCCACAGTGGCGAGCACGACGATCATGGGGAGCACGAACAGATAGGCCGCGCGCCGCCGCTGGCGCGTGAGGAGCGACGCGCCCTCGGCGGGCGGAGTCGGCCCCGCGGTGCCGGGGGCGATCGCGCGCTCGAGGTCCCTGCCGGCGGCGCCCACGGCCGACCTACCACTTCCCGTCGCGGGAGAGCCTCTTCAGCGTGCGCTCGAGCTTGGCGACGCTCGCGTCGGGCTTGCTCCTCCCCTCCAGCGTCTCGTGCACGGCGTTCCAGAACTCGCTCGACAGCTGGTTGTACCTTGAGCCAGCCACGCGCGAGGGCCGCGCCACGGCGCTGGTGAAGGTCTCGAGCAGCTCCCCCATGAACGGGCTGGCCTTGAGGATGTCCGGGTCCTTGTAGAGCGCCGGGATGGTGGGGTTGAGGCTCGCCGTCAGCGCGGCCCGCTTCTGCTCCGCCGGGCTGGTGAGGTAGACGGCGAGGTCGGCGGCTGCCTTGGTGTCCTTCGAGTACTTGTTGACGGCCAGCTCCCAGCCGCCGAGCGCGCCGGAGTGCTTGCCCTCGGGCCCGCCCTTGGGGAGCGGCGCCACGCCCACCTTCCCCTTGATCGGGCTGTCCGCCGCCTGGGAGAGCGCCCAGGCGTAAGGCCAGTTGCGCATGAAGACCGCGCTGCCCGACTGGAAGCCGCCGCGGGCTTCCTCCTCCGCGTAGTTCAGCACCCCGTCGGGAGCGATGGTCTTCACCCACGAACTCGCCATCGTCAGCGCCTCGACGGCCTTCGGATTGTTGATGGTCACCTTTCCCTGCGCGTCCACGATGGCGCCGCCCCCGAAGCTGTCCACCCACTCGAGCGCGTTGCAGGTGAGGCCCTCGTACGCCCGCCCCTGGAAGACGAGCCCCCACATCTTGGCATTGCCGGCCTTGCGCTCGCCGTCCTGTATGAGCTTCGCCGTGTCGGTGAGCTCTTGCCAGGTGGTCGGCGCCTTCCGGCCGTACTTCTCGAGGAGGTCCTTCCGGTAGTAGAGGAGGCCCGCGTCGGTGAACCACGGCAGGGCCACCACGTGGCCGCCCACGGTGTCAGCCTGGATGATGGCGGGGAAGTGCTGCGCCAGGACGTCCTTGCTCACGAGCTGGCCCAGGTCGGCGAGGTGTTGCGCCAGGATGCCGGGCCACACGATGTCGATCCGGAGGACGTCGATGTCCCCCGATTGCGAAGCGAGGAGCTGCTGGTAGAGCGCGAGGATCTCGTTGCTCTCCTTCGGCGTCGAGACCACGCGAACCTGGTTTCCCGTCTTCGACGCCCAGGCTTCCGCGCCGGTCTTGCAGAGGTCAAACTCGATGCCCACGGAGCCGCAAGCGATGGAGATGGTCTTCTGCGGGCCCGCGGGGGAGGCGGCCAGGAGGTCGCCCGGGAGTAAAGCCAGGATGGCGACGGTTGCGAGGACGACGGGATGGGTAGGCACGGTCTGCACCTCCGCGGGCGCGAGCTGGCGCCCGCGATTGGGCGCGCCGGCCTCGGTCGCCTCGCTCCATAATAGGAACGAGGGGTCGCAGCGCGGGGACACTGCGGGCCCGATACACGCTCCGATAACGCAGCGCGGCGGGTGCAGCCCGCGAAGGGCCAGCCTTGCGAGGGATGAGACTCCCGGTCACCCCAAGAGGGCGGGCAGGACGCCTCGTGGGATGCTCACACGATGTCGCGAGCCTCGGAGATCAGCTCTGACGCACTGAAGGTGAACCGCTCGTCGTACTCGTCGTAGTCTCGCTGGTAGAAGACGTTCCCGCCCTCCCCGCGGCATTCGCCGATGTGGAGCGCCAGCCCGATCTGATGTCGAAGCGCCGCTCGCACCTGCGCCTCCGTCGCCACCTTCCGTTCGACGAGGGCCTCGCCGATCGGGCGCTTCGTTGCACAACACTCCGCAATGACCGCCTCGATGGTGGCTGCGTCGATCCGCGCGTGCTGCTTGAGATGGCCCGTGAAGGCGTGGAAGTGCATGCAGTCGTTCGCCCAGGCCACCCGGCCGCGCTGCAGATAGACGTGAGCTTCCCCCCGGTCACAGGAGCAGACGAGCTCGCCCGTCTCGCGCGCCTTGGCGAGGTGGAGGAGCTTGTCCGAGCTCACCGAATCGAGTGTCTCGACGTCCTCGAGACCGACGATCTCGCAGGCCGCCACGGCGTCTTCCATTGAGCCCTCTGGTGCGATCACGAACCAAGCGACGTCCGGTTACCGACGTCTGGCGTTCAGCCGCTTGCACCACGGTCGAGTGTCCCTCGAAGCAAGGATGACGCCAGCGGTCCTGCTGCCGTTCAGCCTGAAGATCACTAGCGAAACCGCATTCGCCCGTGCCGGACAGTCCCGATTCGGGGTACAACGTGACCCGGCGCTGACATGGGCACCTCGCCTACTCACCCGGAAGAGCCATGACGCGCTGCGTTGACGGCCTCGACGCCCTGTGTCATCGTTCCCACCATGCCCGAGACCACCGTTTCCGAGAAGCCTGCTGTCCCTTCGTCCCTCCTCGACGCCCTCCGCAACCCGCTCTTGCTCGCGTCGCGCCGCGCGGAG
>JBGQLS010000421.1:0-5674 GCA_041500205.1 Anaeromyxobacteraceae bacterium
CTCGTCAGATCGAGGCGAAGATGGTGAAGAGGCTCCGCGCGCAGCTCAAGGACCAGATCCCGGATTTCGAGTTCCTGACGCCTCCGGAGTGAGACACCACCGTCCGCCGGCTCGACCGTGCCCTCGCCGCCCTCTCCTCCACCTCGCCCCGCCCACGACTCCGCCTCGGAAGAGCGAGCGAGCGCCCAGGCGCCGCCGGTCCCTCTTCCCGACCTTCTCGCCGCGGGCGGCGAACGTGAGCCCTCGAGGAACCCGGACCGCCCGATCTCCTGGCGCGGCTGGCTCGCGCTCGGCCTGTGCGTCGCCGCGGCGAACGTCGCGTTCGTGCACCTCCTGCTCCGCGGCGAGGCAGCCACCCGCGTCGCCGGCCCGCGCTTCGCCGATACCTTCGAGCGCACCGCGGTCGGACCTCTTTACTTCACCACGGGCATGCACTGGCGGATCGCCAACGGGGAGCTCTGGTCTCCCGAGGCCAAGAACAACCCGCTCTGGCTCGCGATGCGGCTCCCGCGCGACGTGGCCGTCGAGTTCGACGCCCGCAGCGAAACGGCCACCGGCGACCGTACCGGAGACATCAAGTTCGAGATCTTCGGCGACGGACGCGACCATGCCTCCGGATACGTCGGCATCTTCGGCGGGTGGGGGAACACCGTCAGCGTCATCGCGCGTCTGGACGAGCACGCCAAGGATCGCAAGGAGCGCAAGGATCGCAAGGTCGAGCCCGGCCGCACCTACCACATGCGCGTCGAGCGTCACGGACGCGTGCTGCGCTGGTTCGTGGATCGGGAACTCTTCCTCACCTACGACGACCCGCACCCCCTGGAAGGCAAGGGACACGATCGCTTCGGATTCTCGGGATGGGCTGCCGACCTCTTCTTCGACAACCTCACGATCGAACCGCTCTGAGTAGCCGGGGGCGAAGGCCGCCCCCGCCCCGCCGGCAGAGCCGTCGGGGCCCCACCCGGGCCCCTGCGACCGCAGCTGAATTTTCGACAGGTCTTGAGCCGCCGGGCTGGGCTCAGGCACGAATCACCCGTCCTCGACGCCCTCGAGCTTGCGAGACCGTGCTCCCCTCCTGCCCCCGCGTTCGACGCCGGCACCGAGTTGATAGGCGGTCCCCGCCACAGCCATGGTTGCAGCCAACGCGGCGAAGAGCATTGGACGGCGCGCCAGCGCGAGCAGCGCCGGCACCTGATGCGACAATGCAAGCAGCGCCAGCGATACCAGGACGGCGCCCGACACCGCCGCGGTTGCCGCCAGGACGAAACGCCTCATCCAGGCGGCGAGGAGAGCCAGCGCCACCCCACCGGCGAGGCCGCCCAGCCAGCCCTTTCCAGCGACGGGCGTCCGGAGCCCGAGGAGCACACCCGGCAGGAGGCCGAGCGCAAACGGGTAGGCCCCTGGCGCGAGCAGGGATGCCAAGCCCAGCGTCGCCGCGCCGATCCAGGAGGGGAGCCACCCAGGCAGCCAGCCGTGGACCTCGGGCGCCAGCAGGCCGCCGGCCACCCAGCCGACGAGCGCGCCACCGGCGCAGGAGAGGAAGCGCCCAAGCCGCACCCCGGCGACCAGGAGTGCGAGACCTGCTACCCCCGTGAGCGCCGCAGCTGGCCAGGACCCCGCAGCGAGGACGCCAGCCATCTCAGGAGCGCGCATCGCGAGGCGCTCCGCCCCGGCCCACCAGCTCTGCAGCAGGGCGACCATGCCGCTCATGTGCGCAGGAGGCCCAGAAGGGCCGCGACGGCGAGGAGGATGAAGCCACCCGCAGCAGCCATCGCCGCGGCCCGTTCTGGCTTGACGCGCCCGAGCGCCGCCCGCGCGGCCTCCTGGTCGCTCGTGCTCCGGGCGCCGTCCGAGAGTACCTGGCGCGCCTTGGCGGCCGCTGCCCGGTTGTCTCCCACGTCGAGAAGAGCGGCCAGCTCAGCCGCGACGGTGCTCCGCTTCCGTTCCCGGGTGGGCATGCTGGAGAGAATCTACCAGTCGATCCATCACTCCGAAAGTTCATGGCGCACTCGGGAGGCTCCGCCGCAGAGATCATGGCCGTGTTCGATTGGATCGATGGAGAATTGTGGCTAGATGCGCGCGATCACCGCCATCAGCCCAGCGCTCGCAGGTGGCGCTGCGCCTGGGTCGGAGTACGAGTATGTGCTAAGCAGGCTCCACACGAGGTCCGGACAAGGGTTCGTCTCGCCGGTGTCATGGGTTCCGGAACAGCGGCCAGCCTCGGCGTCCGGAGGGGAATGTCCGCGCCGCCGGGATGTTGCCGCCGCACGAGAACGGATCATGCGCCGTCGAGACTTCCTCGAGCTCATCACGTCAGCCGCCGGCGCGCTGGCCCTGCCCCGCCTGGCTCGAGCCCTCCCCGACACGTCCAAGCTCGTCGTCGGCCACATCCAGCACGGCGGTCGCTGGAATCCGCGCCCCTCTGCGCTGCGGCGGCTGCAGTGGGAGCTCGCCCAGCGGACCAGCATCGAGACGGAAGCCGACGCGGTGCCGATCCATCTGGGCCAGCCGGGCCTGCACCGCTACCCCATGCTCTACCTGGCCGGCGACGGCGCGCTGCCGCCCTTCTCCGAGCCCGAGCTGGCCTCGCTCCGGCGCCATCTCCAGTACGGCGGCTTCTTGCTGGTGGACGCCGCGGACGGCTCCGACCGGGGCGGCTTCGACGCCTCCGTGCGGCGGGAGCTGGCTCGCCTCATGCCCGCCTCGCCCCTCCTGCGCGTCGCGCGCGAACACGTCTTGTACAAGAGCTTCTATCTCCTCGAGCACCAAGGCGGCCGGCTCGCGGTGAAACCGTGGTTGGAGGCACAGGTCCTCGACCGCCGGCTGGCGGTGATCTATTCCCAGAACGACCTGGGCGGCGCCTGGGCTCGGGGCCAGCTCGGAGACTGGGACTATACGTGCACGCCGGGAGGCGAGGCGCAGCGCGAGACCGCCTTCCGCCTGGGCGTGAATATTGCCATGTATGCGCTCTGCACGGACTACAAGGACGACGCGGTCCATCTCCCCTTCATCCTGCGCAGGCGGAGCTGAGCGTTGGAATCCGGCTACAACGCGTGGCGCCTCACCTCGCTCTCACCCTGGCCGCACTGGGCGCTGGCGCTCCTGGCCGTGGCGGCAACGTGCGCCGTGCTACTCGCCTGGCGCGGTCTCCGGTCGGAGCCCCGGCTCGGCCGGCGCGCGTCGCTCCTCGCCCTGCGCGTCGCATCCGCCCTGCTGGCGATGTTCCTCCTGGCGGAGCCTGCGGTGCGGCTGTTGCAGACAGCCCGGGTGAAGAACCGGCTGGCGGTGCTGGTCGATGCCTCGCGATCCATGAACTTCCCCGTCGCGCCGGGCGAACCCTCCCGCTCCGACGCCGCCGCGACCTTCCTGCGCCGCCACCGCGGCGAGCTCGAGGCCTTGGGTGACCGCATCTCCATCGAGTGGCACACGTTCGAGCGCGACCTCGCTCCCGCGGATCCATCGTCGCTGGCGCGCGGCGTCCCTGCGCGAGGAGGCCGCACCGACCTCCTCGGCGCGCTCAAGGCCGCGGCGGCGGGAGGAGGCGCGGGCCGCAAGCTGGCTGGAGCGGTGCTGATATCGGACGGCGCCGACAACGCAGCGCTGGCGGAGGGGCTGACGCCGCCCGCGCGCGCGGAGCTGCGCGCGCTGGGCGTCCCCGTCACGGCCGTGGCCGTGGGGGCGGGCTCTCCCAAGGACCTCGCCGTCGAGCGCGTGGCGGTGGACGACTTCGCCTTCGTGCGCAACACCGTCACCGTCGAGGTCGGGCTGGCGGCGCGCGGCTTCGGGCGCGAGGAGGTGCCCATCGTCCTGCGCCGGGAGGGCGCGGTCGTGGCGCGGGCGACGGTGAAGCTCGAGCCAGGAAAGGAACGCTACACCGTCCCGCTCTCCTTCGCGCCCGACACGACCGGCACCTTCGTCTTCACCGTGGCGGCCCCGGTCTACCCCGGGGAGGCCGTGGCGGAGAACAACTCCCGCTCATTCGTGCTGCGCGTCATCCGGGATCGCGTGCGCGTGCTCCTCGTCGCCGGCCGCCCGAGCTGGGACGAGCGGTTCTTGCGCGGCCTCCTGAAGCAGGACCCGAACGTCGATCTCATCAGCTTCTTCATCCTCCGCACCAGCACCGATCTGGCCGGCCCGCAGGAGGAGCTGTCCCTCATCCCCTTTCCGGTGTCGGAGATCTTCGGCGAGCAGCTCCGGACTTTCGACGCGGTGATCTTCGTGAACTTCGCTTACCAGCCCTACCGCTCCCTCGACATCGAACGCTACCTTCCGGCGCTGCGTGACTACGTGAGGAACGGCGGGGCCTTCGCCATGCTCGGCGGCGAGCAGAGCTTCGGGGAGGCGCGCTACGGCCAGACGGCGCTCGCGGAGATCCTTCCGGTGGACCCGGTGGACGGGCTCGGCATCAGCAACGAGCCCCTGCGGCCCCGGCTCACTGGTGAAGGCAGGCGTCACCCCGTCACCAGCCTCGCAGCGGGCGAGGCGGCGAACGAGGCCGTCTGGGAGGCGCTCCCACCGCTGCCCGACGTGAACCGCACGCGCGCGCTGGCCGCCAGCGCCGGAGCTCGTGTCCTGCTCGAGTCGCCTACGGTGCTCGTCGAGGGACACCCTGCGCCGGTGGTGGCGGTGCGGGACGTCGGCTCCGGACGTTCCCTCGCGGTCACGACGGACTCCTCCTGGTTCTGGGGTTTCGTGGCAGCCGAGGAGGGCGGCTCCAATCGTGCCTACCAGCGCTTCTGGAACAACGCGCTCCGCTGGCTGGTCCGGGATCCCGCCCTCACCCCGGTGCAGGTCGAGCCGGACCGCCCGACGGTCGAGCCAGGCGAGCCGGTCGGCCTCTCGGTCTCGGTGCGGGCACCGGACTACGGCCCGGGCGCAGGCGCGCCGGTGAGCGCCGAGCTGGTCTCGGAGGACGGGCGGGTCGTCGCGCACGGCGAGGCTGTGGCGGGACCGGACGGCGTCGCGCACCTCGACCTGGCGACGCCCGGGCCGGGCGCCTACAAGGTCGTCGCGGCGGCCAAGCCGCGCTGCAGCGCCGGCGCCCCGTGCCCACCCGACGCGCCCATCGAGCGTGCCACCGGCGCGGTGGCGGCGAGAGCGTCCGGCCCTGAAGACGCGGATGCGGCGCCCCGCCCCGAGCTCCTGCGCGCCATCGCGGAGGCGAGCGGGGGCGCGTTCTCGACGGTGGATCGAGGGCTCCCCGAGGTGCGGCTCAACGACCCGGAGGTGGTGGAGGTCGGCCGCCGCAAGGACGTGCCGATCTGGGATCGGTCCTGGTTCCTCGTCGGTCTCGTGCTGTCGCTTGCGGGAGAGTGGGTGCTGCGCCGGCGATGGGGCTATTGGTAGCACTCTCGAAGATGCTGGGCTCAAGACCTGTCGAAGAATGCCTTTGGCTTCTTAGCCGGGGCGGGGCCCCGACGGCTATGCCGGCGGGGCGGGGCGGCGCGAGCCCCGGGTACTCGGGCTTCAGGAGAAGCTCGGGGATCGGGGCGCGTGTCCCGAGGTGCGAGGCCCAAGGCCATCGGCGACGGCCCTTCCGTGCCCTCGGCCGGGTCGAATGCTATGAACGCCCTTTTCGCCTCGGGGGGCGTCGCACGGGCCTCGAGTCACTGCCAGCGGCGGGGAGCGACCCCTGCCCCATGGGGAGCCAGCGATGACGGTCGGCAAAGGCAAC
>JBGQLS010000422.1:0-5670 GCA_041500205.1 Anaeromyxobacteraceae bacterium
ACTCAAGACCTGTCGAAAAATGTGATCGCTCTGCGGCGTGGCCGGGGTGGGGCCCCGATGGGCTTTGCCCGGCGGGGCGGGGGCGGCCTGCGCCCCCGGCGGCTCAGGTTTCGTGGGGGGGAGCGGAGTCATTTCAAGTGGGTAGCGCCATCATGACGGGGCTGGCGGCACACGAAGACGGCGGAGGCAAGCCTGGGCTGTGACTTCTCCGGGTGGAGTCTCGTCTGTCTGGCAGCGATTCCGGTGGCCTCGCTATACATCGAGCGCGCCTTGCCTTTTGTCCTCCTCCCCCGCTCGCCGATGGCTCCCGGACAGGCGTCCGCGCGGCTGCACTACCGTGAGCGCGGCGCGGGACCGCCCGTGCTGATCCTTCACGGCGGTTGGGGATATGAAGCGTATCCGTTCGACGGCGTGATGGCCGCGCTCGAGCCACGGCACCGCGCGATCGCCCCCGATCGCACCGGCTACGGGCGTTCAGGCCGGATCGCGGAGCTCCCCGACGGCTTTCACCGCGCCATGGCGGAGGAGACGGCCCTCCTGCTCGACGCCCTCGGCATCGACACCGTCGCGCTGTGGGGGCACAGCGATGGCGCAGTCATCGCCGCCTGGGCTGCGATCCTCTTCCCGGAGAGGGTGCGCGCGCTCGTGCTCGAGGCGCTGCACTACCTGGCCGACAAGCCCTCCTCGCTCGAGTTCTTCCAGACCGCGCTCGACGCGCCGGAGCGCTTCGGGGACGCCACCGTCACCGCCCTGGCGCGGGACCACGGCGAAGGCTGGCGCGACGTGATCGCGGCGGGAGGCCGCGCCTGGCTGCGCATCCTCTCCCGGGGCGCCCGTGGCCAGGCCGACCTCTACGACGGGAGGCTCGGCGAGGTGACCTGCCCTACCCTCGTCCTGCACGGCCGGCGGGACCCACGCACGGAGCCAGGCGAGATCGCGGCGGCCCTGCGCGCGCTCCCCGGAGCCGGGCTGGAGCTCCTGGACGCCGGCCACAGCCCGCACACCAGCGCGCTGGCCGCCGGGCGCTGCATCGACCTCGGCGCGCGGTTCATCGACGAAGCTCTCCCCGGGCGGCGCGTGATACGCTGACTCCACACTCGCGACACGAGGTTACTTCGATGAGCTGGACCCTTTCACGGCGGGATCTCCTCAAGGCAGGCTTCACGAGTGCGGTGGTCGGTGCCGCCGGCAGACCGCTGCCAGTCCTCGGCCGCGAGACCAGCGATTGGCGCTGGGACAAGGGCGTCTGCCGTTTCTGCGGGGTCGGCTGCGGGATCGAGATCGCGAGCGCAGGCGGACGCGTGGTCGCCGTCCGTGGAGATCCCGCGAGCCCGGTCAACCGCGGCCTGCTCTGCGTGAAGGGCTACGCCCTCCCCCAGATCCAGTACGGCGAGGACCGGCTGACGAGGCCTCTCCTCCGGAAGCTAGACGGCAAGTTCGACAAGCGCGGCGACTTCGAGCCGGTGAGCTGGGGCGAGGCGTTCGACGTCATGGAGCGCGAGTGGCGGCGCGCGCACGCCGCGCTCGGGCCGACGGGCGTCGGAATCATGGGCTCGGGGCAGTACCTCATCCAGGAGGGCTACGCCGCGGTGAAGCTCGCCAAGGTCGGGTGGCGCTCGAACAACCTCGATCCCAACGCCCGCCACTGCATGGCCTCGGCGGTCGCGGGCTTCATGCAGACCTTCGGCATCGACGAGCCGTCGGGCTGCTACGACGACATCGAGCTCACCGACACGGTCGTGATGTGGGGCGCGAACATGGCGGAGATGCACCCCATGCTCTGGGCGCGCATCGTCGATCAGCGGCTACGCGCGCCGGACTACCGGGTCGTGAACCTCACCACCTACCGGAACCGCTCCTCCGAGTGCGCCGACCTCGAGGTCGTCATCAAGCCCAACACCGATCTCGCGATCTGGAACTACATCGCGAGAGAGATCGTGGTCCGCGACGCCGTCGACCACGAGTTCGTCCGCGATCACTGCGTCTTTGCCACGGGCCCAGCCGACATCGGGTTCGGCATGCGCGACACCGACGCCTTCGCCTTCGCGTCCGAGAAGGACACGCAGGCGCGCGAGCGGGTGGTGGTCTTGACGCGCGAGGAGGCCATCGGGCGCCGGCTCGACCCCGCCGTCCGGCACGAGCGCAAGCAGGAGAGCGCCGCCACGGCGGGCGCGCACTGGCTCATCTCCTTCGACGACTTCAAGAAGGCGCTCGCGCCCTACACGCTCGACTACGTCGCCGAGCTGTCGCGGGGCGACCCTGACGAGCCGCTCGACGCCTACAAGGCGAAGCTCCGCCAGCTCGCCGAGCACTACGTCGATCGCCGCCGCAAGGTCGTGTCGTACTGGACCATGGGCTTCAACCAGCACACGCGCGGCACGTGGGTGAACGAGCAGGCCTACATGGCGCACCTGCTCACCGGGAAGCAGGCCCGCCCCGGCAGCGGTGCGTTCTCGCTCACCGGGCAGCCGTCGGCCTGCGGCACCGCCCGCGAGGTGGGGACCTTCTCGCACCGCCTGCCCGCCGACATGGTGGTGGACAACGCCGAGCACCGCGCCCACTGCGAGCACCGCTGGCGCGCGCCGGCGAAGACGCTCAACCCGAAGCCGGGCAGCCACATCACGCAGATGATGAGGGACCTCGAGGACGGGAAGATGAAGTGGTGCTGGGTCCAGGTGACGAACCCGTTCCAGTCGACCGCCAACGCCAACCACTGGATCAGCGCGGCGAGAGAGAAGGACTGCTTCATCGTCGTGTCCGACGTCTACCCGACGCTCTCCACCAAGGTCGCCGACCTCATCCTGCCGTCGGCCATGATCTTCGAGAAATGGGGCGGGTACGGTAACTCGGAGCGGCGCACCCAGCTCTGGCGCGAGCAGGTGCCGCCTCCCGGCGAGGCGCGCAGCGACCTCTGGCAGATCATGGAGTTCTCGAAGCGCTTCAAGCTCGCGGACGTGTGGGGCGCCCAGCGCGTGCCTGGCCTCAAGGCGGAGGGCTTCGCCGACGGCGCGCTGCCCGACGTCCTCGCCGAGGCCGAGCGCATGGGGTACCGCCGCGACCAGAGCCTCTACGACGTCCTCTTCGCGACGGACGAGAACCGGAAGGTCCGCTGGCCGGATCCCGTCGCGCGGGGGCACGAGAACCACACGGTGCTGCACGCCGGGATCGACTGGTTCCCGGAGAAGGCGCTCTTCGAGGAGTACGCGGGTTTCGGCCGCGGCCACGGGCACGACCTCGCCCCCTTCGACGTCTACTATCGCGACGACGTGCGCGGACTGCGCTGGCCCGTCGTGGACGGCAAGGAGACGCCCTGGCGGTTCAACGACAAGTACGATCCCTACGCGCGGCGCGGGAGCGGGATCGACTTCTACGGCAAGGCGATGAAGGCGCTCCCGAGCGGTGACCTCGAGCGGGTGACGAAGGCCGCGACGACCCCGCTCGCGGGAAAGGCCAAGATCTTCTTCCGTCCCTACGCGGCCCCTCCGGAGGCGCCGGACGCGAACTACGACCTGTGGCTCTGCACGGGACGCGTCCTCGAGCACTGGCACTCGGGGACGATGACCCGCCGCGTGCCGGCGCTCCACGCGGCCGTGCCGGAGGCGCTGATCTTCATCCACCCTCGCGACGCGGCGCAGCGGGGCCTGAAGCAGGACGACCTCGCCTGGATCGAGTCGCGCCGCGGGAAGATCCAGGCGCGCGTCGAGCTGGCCGGGCGCAACCGCATGCCGCGCGGCCTCGTGTTCGTTCCGTGGTTCGACGAGGGGGTCTTCATCAACAAGGTGACGCTCGACGCCACCTGCCCCATCTCGAAGCAGACCGATTTCAAGAAGTGCGCCGTGAAGATCTACAAGGCCGCCGGCGTCGCGGCCGGGAGCCGGACATGAGCGCTCGCGCCCTGTTCACCCTCATCCTCCTCGCTGCCGGCTGCTCCGGCGCAAGGCCTTCGCCCACCCCGGCCAAGGCGGACGGCTCGCCCATCCCCGATGCCACGCTCGGCCTCTCGAAAGGCAGCGTCTTCGAGGTCCCCACGCCCCCGGCCGTGAAGCCCAACGAGAGCGCGCCCGGCGAGCTGCCCGTCCTGCCACGGCAGTACGCGCTCGCGCCGCCTCGCATCCCGCATGCGATCGACGACTTCCTGCCCATCACCCGGCAGCAGAGCTCCTGCCTCGATTGCCACGGTGTGAAGGACAAGAAGCCCGGTGAGCCGACGCCCATCCCAGCCAGCCACTACGTCGACCTGCGCCGCGCGCCGGACAAGACCGGACAGCAGATCGCGGGCGCGCGCTGGGTCTGCACCTCCTGTCACGTGCCGCGCACCGAGGCGCAGCCGCTGGCCGGAAGCGCGCTGCGCTGAGAGGGTGACGGGTCAGGCGCGGAGCCCGGGGTGGCCCTGGGGCTCAAGACCTGTCGAAAAATGTGATCGCTCTGCGCCGTGGCCTGGGTGGGGCCCCGATGGGCTGTGCCCGGCGGGGCGGGGGCGGCCTGCGCCCCCGGCGACTCAGCGCGCCAGCACGGCCTGCAACACCCAGAGCGCGCACATGCCGGTCGCGATGGTGAGCAGGACGTTGCGGGTTCGCCAGGCGACCCCCGCGGCGAGGACGCCGGCGATGAGCCGCAGGTTCCCGAACGAGAGCTGGACGGTCCTGTCTCGCACCAGCAGTTCCTGGAAGACGATGGCGGACAGCACCGCCGGCGCCACGTACCGCAAGGCGCGCGCGAGCACGGGCGGCGTCTCGAAGCGCCCCATGAGCGCGATGAACGACAGCCGCGTGGCGAAGGTGACGAGCCCGGCCACGGCGAGCACGGGGAGCCAGCTCATGCGCGGCGTCCCTCCGCCGCCATCCCGGCGGAAATGCCCACCAGCGCCGCGATGAGGAGCCCGAGCTTGTACGGCAGGCCCACCGCGAGAACGGCCAGGACGCCGGCGGCGATCGCCGCCGCACCTGCGGCGCGATCCCTCAGGCCGGGGCACACGAGGGCGATGAAGGTGAGGGGGAGCGTGAAGTCGAGGGACCAGCTCGCCGGCACCTGCGCGCCCAGGAAGACACCCACCGCCGTGCTCAGCTGCCAGCAGGTCCAGAGCGTGAGCCCCGCCCCGAGGAAGTACCAGTGCCGGAAGGGCGAGACGTCCGCGCGATCGCCGTCGCGCTGGTAGCGGGTGACCGCCACCGCGTAGGCCTCGTCCGTCAACAGATAAGCCAGGACCGCCTTCCACCCGGCGTTGAGCTGCCGCACGAATGGGGCGACCGAGGCGCTGTAGAGGGCGTGCCGCAGGTTCACGACGAAGACGGTCACGATGACGACGGCCGCCGGGGCCGCGTCGTGGATGAGCTGCGCCGCGATGAACTGGGCCGAACCCGCGAACACCACCGCCGACATGGCCTGCGCGGTCGAGGCGGGCAGGCCGGCGCCGAGCGCGAGGATGCCGTAGATCATGCCGAAGGGAGCGACCCCGAGCAGGATGGGCAGCTCGTCGCGACAGCCCGACAGGAACTCGCGCCGGCGTGTTCGAGTGGAAGGATTCGTCGACATGCGCCAAACATACACGCGGTCCCGCCCGCCGAGGGGACGATCGGAGTCCACCCATGGCCCTCAAGTCGAGCGCCCGGAAGGTGCAAGAAACCCTCGGCGCCCGTGGTTTCGCGAACGAGGTGGTGGAGCTGCCATCCT
>JBGQLS010000423.1:0-5657 GCA_041500205.1 Anaeromyxobacteraceae bacterium
CCTAGCAGGGTGCTGAAGAATCGCCCTCGGTTGGGACGGCGCGAGGTTTGGGCAGGCAACTTGGCGAGGTGGCGGAGGGCCCCCGCTGCAGCGTGCCGCGGACCGCCGCGAGGTCCCTTGTTCGGCCGCTGCCTACGTCGCCTCCGCGGGGACGAGTTTCGCGAGCCTCACGAGGTTGTAGGCCGCCGCCACGAAGTAGGTGTGCAAGCCGACCCGCGCCTGGCCACGGTAGCGGGTCTTGCGTAAGCCCCCGACGGTCTTCATCCAGCCGAAGATTTCCTCGACACGTTTGCGAATCCGCTGGCTCCGCTGGTACCCCGCGGTCGCCGCCGTCTGGGCGTCGATCAGCGAGCCGCGCCGCGGGCGGATCCACCGCGCGACGTGCGGCGTGACCCCGGCCGCCCGCAGCGGCTCGATAAACCGCCGGACGTCATACCCGCGATCCGCGCCGAGCGTGCCCACGCGATGCCCCGCGGCCTGCTGGCGCGCCACGAGCCGCAGCCCCTCGTCCCACTCCGCCACCCCCGTCGCCGCCGCGAGACTCACATCGACGCAGAGCCCGTGGCGGTTCTCCATCAGCACATGCGCCGAGTAGCACAGCTTCGCCGGGTTGGTGCGGCCCTTCTTCGCGAGCTGCGCCTCCGGGTCGGTCGTGGAGGCGTGCGTCGCATTCGACCGTGTCTCCCCCTTGAAGGTCACCGTCGGATTCCCCGGGTCCTCGGGCGGCCGGCGGTCCTCCGGACGTTCGTCTTTCGGCCGCAGGCTCTTGAGCGAGGCCCAGGCTTCGATCAGCGTGCCGTCGAGGGTGAAGTGCTCCGCGGACAGGAGCTGCGCGGCGCGCGCCTGTCCCACGACGCCCTCGAAGAAGTGGCGCGCTACCTCCGCCCCGAGGAGCCGCGCCTTGTTCTTCGCAAAGCTCGACGCATCGAACGTCCCGTCGTCGAGCCCCAAGTCGAGAAAGTAGCGAAACAGGAGATTGTAGCGCAGCTGCTCGCAGAATTGCCGCTCGCTGCGCACGCTGTAGAGCGCGATCAGGAGCTGCGCTTTGAGCAGCGCTTCGGGCGGAATCGAGGGCCGCCCCCGGTCGGCGTACATCCGGCCCAGCACCGGCGACAGCCGGACGAGCTCCGCGTCGGCCAGCGCCTTGATGCGCCGAATCGGGTGCTCCTTCGGGACCAACCGCTCCGGGCTCAGCAGCGTCAGCATCCCCACCTGGCCGTTCCGCTCTCCCCGCATCCGCCCCTCCTCGCTGCACCGCGTATAGATCTCCTCACCGCGGCTGTCGAGACCGGCGCCGGACTTTTTCAGCACCCTGCTATGGGTCCGTACGGCGCCGGTCTCTCGCCTCCGCGAGGACTCCCCGCCTCCCCGGGTCGGTGCTCGGCGCGCAAACTGATCCACTCCCGTGCCGCAGGACGAGTTGACGGGCGGCCGGGCGCAGGGCAGAGGGCCTCGGCATGGCCGAGCTCCCGACCATCGTGTTCGCCGACGGCGCGGCGAAGGGAAACCCCGGGCCGGGCGGCTGGGGCGCGATCGTCGTCACGCCGGGGGGGCACGTGACCGAGCTCGGCGGCGCCGAAGGCCACACGACGAACAATCGCATGGAGCTGACGGCGGTCATCGAGGCGCTCCGCTACGTCGGCGCGTCCGAAGGTCCGATCGCGGTCCACACCGACTCGACGTACGTCATCCGCGGCATCCGGGAGTGGATCCACGGCTGGCGGCGACGTGGCTGGCGGACGGCCGAGGGCGGCGACGTGTTGAACAGGGATATCTGGGAGACGCTCGCGAACGTCGAGAAGCGGGCGGGGAAGGTCGAGTGGCACTTCGTCCGCGGGCATCAGGGTATCCCGGGGAACGAGCGCGTCGACGAGATCGCGAACGCCAACGCGGCCGGCAAGCGGCCGGAGCTCTATCGCGGGCCGCTCGTCCGTTACGACGTCGCGGTCATGGACATCCCGGAGGACACACGCGTGCCGGCGCGGAAGTCGGGCGGCTCGTCCGGCGGGAAGAAGAGCGCGCCGCACTCGTATCTGAGCGTCGTCGACGGGCGCCCGGCGCGCCACGCCACCTGGGCCGAGTGCGAGCGCCGCGTGAAGGGACGCTCCGGCGCGCGCTTCAAGAAGGCGATGAGCGCGGCGGAGGAGTCGGCGATCCTCCGCGACTGGGGCTTCTCTAGCGACGACCTCTGAGGTCGCGCTCGAGCCAGGCCCGGACGCTCGCGACGAAGCGCGTCGGGTCCTCGAGCTGGGGCACGTGGCCGATGTCGTCGTACACCTCGAGCGTCCAGTCGCTCCGGATACCGTGCAGGCTCCGGGACGCCGTGAGCGACACGAGCCGGTCGTGCGTGCCCTGGATGAGCAGCGTCGGCGCGCGGACCGCGCGCGCCGTCTCCTCGAACTCCGCGCGCCGTGCGAGCGTCGTCAGGATGGATCGTGCCGCTCCGAGGAAGGCGTCCGCGGCCCACGGCATGCCGGCGGCGCGCTCGCCCGCGAGCGCGACGTGCGCCGCGACGACCTCGGGCGGGACGCGCGTCGCGTCCACGCAGCAGAGCGCGAGCGTCTGTCGCACCGACGACTCGGGCCCGAGGAGCGTGGCCCTCCACCGCACGACGCGCTCGCCGACGAAGGGAAGCGCGTAGGCGAGGAACGCCGCGCCGACGCGCCAGTCCGGCCAGGCGAGCGACGGCGGCGGCTGCGCCGGTCCGACCAGCACGAGGCCGGCGATCTTCTCGGGCTCGCGCGCCGCCTCCATCATGGCGATCAGGCCCCCCATCGAGTTGCCGACCAGCACCGCGGGCTCGCCGACGACCACGTCGAGGAAGCGATCGAGTACGGCGCGGTTCGCGCGGATGCCGGCGGAGCGTCCGGCGAGCGGCGTGCGTCCGAAGCCGGGGAGATCGGGCGCGAGGACGCGCGCCTCGCGGGCGAGCGTCGGTGCGACCGCAAGCCAGTTGAGATGCGAGCCGCCGAGCCCGTGCACGAGAACCACCGGCGTGCCGGCGCCGCCGAAGTCGGCGTAGTGGAGCGGGCCATCGAGGTGGACGGTGCGCGACTGCATCGCATCCTGAATAGCGAAAACTCGCTCGACCGACGAGGTTTCTCCTTGCATTCGGCGCGCGTGTTCGTTATGGCGGCTGACGATTACCCACCCAACGGGCTGGAGGGAGAATGGCGATGAGGAAAGCGAAGAAGGCCTCGTTGAACGGTCGTGGCGGCGTAAAGCTCGACCTGACGAAGCCGGTCAAGGTCTCGGCAGCGAAGGGGCCTCGAAGCAAGAGCGAGGTGTACGCGACCGTCGCCGAGCACTGCGGTCTGAACCGGCGCGATGTCGCCGGGGTGGTCCACGTTCTCGGTTCGATGATCAGAGCGGATCTGTCGAAGGGCGGACCCGGCGTCTTCAAGCTCGCCGGGTTGATGCGGATCACCGTCCAGCGGAAGCCGGCGACGAAGGCCCGCATGGGGATCAACCCCTTCACCAAGGAGCAGGTCATGTTCAAGGCCAAGCCGGCCCGGAACGTGGTGAAGGTGCGTCCCCTTCGGGCATTGAAGGAGATGGTCTAGCCCGGTCGTTCGACCGAGCCGCAGCACCTCTTTCTCGCGACTCCGTAACGCTCTGAATTTGCAACCGACGCGCGCGGCGCGCCGTAGTGTGGCCCGCCGCGTGTGCTCGGTGCACAGCGATCTTCCACCGGATGGTACGCGCGCCGGCGCGTTCAGGGTTGCGCTTCGCCCGCCGGGAGGCGGACCGTGAAGCAGCTTCCGCCGCCGGCCGCACCCGCGACCGACACGCTTCCGCCGTGCGCCTCCACGATGCGCTTCACGGCGGTGAGGCCGACGCCGGTCCCCGCGACGGCCTTGCCGTCGACGAGCTGCTCCTCCGCCGGCACGCGACGGAAGAGATCGAAGATCGCGCGCCGGTAGGCGTCGGGCACGCCGATGCCGTTGTCGCGGACGGAGAGCACGACCTCGCCGGCGGCGATCTCGCCTGCGATCTCGATGCGGCCCCGCCCGGCCGGGACGTATTTGACGGCGTTGTCGAGCAGGTTCGCGAGCACGCGGCCGAGCTTCCGCGGCTGACCCCAGACGCGCGGCAGCCCGTTTACGTCCACCCGTGCCCCCTTGGCAGCGATCTGCGGGCGGAGGGCGTCGACGGCGGCGCGGGCGAGCCCGGAGAGCTCGACCCACTCCGGCGCCTCGGAGAGCGAGGTGATCCGGAACAGCTCGAGGAGGTCCCGGATCATGTCCTCGGCGACGCCCGCGAGACGGAGGATGCGCTCGACGTTCTGCCGGCTCTCGGCGTCGAGCCCCGAGAGGTCCCGCTGGAGGAGCATGTCCGCGGTCAGGAGGATGCTGCTGAGCGGCCCCTTCAGGTCGTGCGTGACGGTGTAGACGAAGTCCCGGAACTCCGCCTGCTTCGCTTCGAGCGCCTGTGCCTTGGCGGCGAGCTCCGCGTTGAGCGTCGTCAGCTCGGTGGTGCGCTCCGCGACCTTCTCGCGGAGGTGGCGCGTCAGGTTCCGGATCTGGTGGCCGTAGCGGTTGGTATAGAGCGCGATGCAGTTCAGGACGGCGAAGGCGAAGATCACGAAGCCGCGCTGCTGGTCCGCGCCGATGCCGACGTCGCGGAGATTCTCGCGCTCGACCCAGACCATCACCGCGTAGGCCGTGGCGCAGACGTTCGCGATGCCGAACACCGAGCTGTCGAGCATCTCGGCGAAGATCACCGGGAACACGTAGCTCACGAAGAGGGCCCCCATCATGACCCCGCCGAGTCGGTGGAGGATGACGGTGCAGGCGATCACCATGCCCGCCTGGTAGAGGTAGATGGCGCGCCGCCACGTGACCCAGACGTGCGCCGTCACCGCCATCGCCAGGTTGAGCGCGATGGTCGCCACGAAGAGCGGGGCGACGTCCGCGACCGAGAACAGGAAGATCTGATGGGTCGCGGCGACGAACGCGAAGTAACAGGAGAGCCCGACGCTGGCGATGAGCGTTGCGGTCCGGGCCCGCTCGACGGCGTAGCGGGCGTCCAGGCTGGGGAGCGCGCCGGCGTCGGTCGCCGTCATGGCGTCGGGCGGGACAATATGACCCGCGTGTGACCGGCGTCAATGCAGACCTGGATCTTGCCGCCGAACTCGATGCCCAATATGGAGTGACCGTTGCCATCCACCTGCGACCATCTGCTCTGGGGCGCTGCCGATCTCGACGCGGCGATCGCGACGCTCGCCGAGCGCACCGACGTGCGCGCGCTGCCGGGCGGCCGGCATCCCGACCTCGGGACCCACAATGCGCTCGCTGGATTGGGACGGAAGCGCTTCCTCGAGATCATCGCTCCCGATCCGACGCTGCCGGCCGGCGCGCTCGCGCGACGGCTCGCCGGCATGAAGACGCCGACCCTCATCATGTGGGCGGCGCGTACCGAGAGCGCCGCCAAGATCCCTCCAGCCGCCCAGGCAGCCCTGGAACGGTGGCTCACCGAGGAACTGCTCGCCCGCCGCACCCCGCCGCGCCCCCCGCGCCGCGTCCATCTGTGGGGGCGTGAGCGTCTCTTGCAAGTACCTGTTTCCCCCGAGATTGCTCTCCCCCTCCTCCTGCGCTGGACCCGCTCCGAGGCCGGCCTCACCCAGGCAGAGCTCGCCAAGCGCCTGGGCCTCACCC
>JBGQLS010000424.1:0-5655 GCA_041500205.1 Anaeromyxobacteraceae bacterium
CGAGCCCGCTCCACCCAGCCGCATTCTTCCTCTCCGTGCGCGACCGGCAGCACGGTCTGGGCCTGCCGGACCGTGATCTCACCGCTGCGCACGGCCGCGCCCAGGACCGGCCGGCCGCGCAGCTCGCGCGCGAGCCGCACCAGTCCCTGCGCCACACCCCCACCGATGCCGAGCCGCTCGCGCGCGTAGTCGCGGACGTTCGAGAAGCCGAGCCGCAGCACGCGGTCGTCCTCAGCGAGCGTGGAGAGCGCCTCGCCCAGCGCCAGGTCGAGCGCAGCGTGCCGGCGCGCCACGCGCGTGAGCAGCCCGTCGATGAGGACCCCTGCCTCGTCCCGGCACACCCCAAGGCGCTCGTCGGACCGCAGGGGCCGTAGGGTGAACGCGCGCGCCGCGATGGCCTGGACCGCGCCGTCGCAGGGCGGCGCAGCGGAGCACGGGGCGAAGGAGCTGGTGCTCGCCGGCATGCTGAACATAATAGCAGTATCGAGCGCCGCCGCCACAGCTCGGGTGGGGCGTCCGCGGTCCACCTGCGGTCCACGAGCTTCTTGTCCGCGTGCTCGTGCTGCTCGGCTTCGCGCTTTGTCTCGCCCTATGGTCCGCGGCCGGGATGCTGCTCGCCTACGGCGAGAAGGAGCAGGCCAGGACGCGCTCGATGACGCCTATCACGCAGCGGGGGCGCCGCCGATCTCCAGCGCAGATCCGCCACGCGCACCGCCACCGCGGCGCGAGGCTCGTCGCGAGCGAGAACGCTCCCTGACCCGCTGAGCAACGAGCCGCGGTCGAAACGCCGCCTGGATCGTATTCCAGATGTCGCCCGCCTCGGCCGCCTGCCGGAGCCGCACCGCTGCGTGGGCCACGCCGCCGTGCAACTTGCGGTTGCGCTGCCGCTCCTCCAGTAGCCGGCGCACGTTCTCCGGGCGGAGGTAGCCGAGCCTGCGGAGCACGAAGAGGATGGCGAGAGCGAGGCCAGTGAGGAGGATGAGGGCCTGGGAGGCGCTGGCCGCCGCGAGCGCCAGCGCGGCCGCGCCGAGTACGGTCGCTGCCGCATAGATGAGGAGCACGGCCTCCCGCTGCGAGAGGCCGAGCGCGAGCAGCCTGTGGTGGATGTGCCCGCGATCAGCCGCGAACAGGGGCGCCCCGCGGGCGGCACGGCGGGCCATGGCGAGCACGGTGTCGAGGATGGGGATGCCGAGCGCGACCACCGGGATGGCGAGCGCGATCGCGGTGGAGGCCTTGTGGTGCGCCTGGATCGAAGCTGTCGCGAGCACGAAGCCCAGGAACATGCTCCCGGTATCGCCCATGAAGATGGACGCGGGGTTGAAGTTGAAGAAGAGGAAGGCCAGGACTGCGCCGGCGAGCGCGGCGCTGACCAGCATCATGAGGGGATAGCCGTTCACGGCGGCCCCGCAGAAGACGGTGAGGAGCGAGATGAAGGCGACGCCGCCCGCGAGGCCGTCGAGGCCGTCGATCAGGTTCAGCGCGTTGATGACGCCGGCGATCCACAGGGGCGTGAAGGGCAGGCCGAGCCAGCCGAGCTCGATGGGCGCGCCGAACGGGTTCGCGATGACGTCGATGCGGTAGCCGACGGCGTACACGAGCCCACCCACGCCGAACTGCACCGCGAACTTGAGCTTCGCCCCAGCGCCCTTGAGGTCGTCGTAGTTTGAGCCGAGGGGTTGCGTACTGTTCTGAACGTCGTTATAACGGCGCTGTAACGAGGTCTCGAACGGGAGCGACGCCGCGATGAAACGACTTCAGCAGGTCGGCAACAGCCTTGGGCTCATCATCGACAAGCCGATCCTCGATCTGCTCAAGATTGACCGTAACACGGAGATCGAGTTCAAGGTGATGGACGGGAACCTGCTCGTCTGTCCCATCCGCAAGCCGCGACGCCAGCGGGTACGCGAGGCAATGAAGGAGATCATGGACGAGCACGACACGACCTTCCGTAAGCTCGCCAAGTGATCGCCCCGGACTTCCTAACCCTGGACGACGTGCTGCAGGCCCACGAGGAACAGATGCAGCGCTACGGAGGGCTCGACGGTTTGCGAGATCGAGGCCTGCTCGAATCCGCCGTCGCCACCCCGCAAGCGTCCTTCGGCGGCGAATTCCTGCACGAAGATCTCTTCGCCATGGCCGCCGCCTACGCCTACCACATCGCAGAGAACCAACCCTTCCTCGACGGCAACAAGCGAACCGGCCTCGCGGCCGCCCTCCTGTTCCTCAAGTTCAACGAGGTCGCGCTGAAAGATCCAGGCTCCCACCTGTACGAGGCCATGATCGCTATCGCGGAACGTCGGATGAACAAGGCTGCTCTCGCGGAACTCCTTCGGGAACTCGCGGGGGCTCTCCAATGACCCAGTAGTCCTTCTCGACGAGTCCGCGCGCGAGCCGGCGCTCGCCAGCAACGATCTGGACGAGATCGTCGAACTCTCGATCGTCGTGTACGAAGCTCAGGCCTCCTCCGACCGTGCTGCGGATTCGACGAGCGCCTGGGTGGCCTTGCTTCCGTACCGCTTCGCCATCGCACACAACTCGCTTCGTGTTACACGAGTGGAGCCGCGAAAATGGCGGTTGTCCCGAGGCCGAGCTCGTTCCAGCGATCAGGCCCCGTGAAGACGAACGGCGCGCCATCGAGGAACGCGCGCATGAGTTCCTCGTCGGGCGCCGCCGATTTCCGGTGCGGGTCCGCCACGCGCACCGCCACCGGGGCGTGAGGCTCGTCGCGAGCGAGAACGCCCCGTAACCGAAGTCCCTCCGTGTGTAACGCGCGGCGGTCAAGAAGCGGCTGCCGCGCTCTCAGCGCTTCAGCGGCGGCCGTCTGCCGCGTACAGCGCTCCAAACCGCACGCACGAGCACGATACCAGCATCCGTATCCCGTTCGTAGTACACGCTATAGCGCGTTCGCGGCAGCAGCAGCACTCGCAGAAACCGGAAACGGCGGCGTGGAAACGGACGGCCAGCGTCTGGCTGCTCCTCGAGGAGATGGAAAGCGGCGGCGAGCTCTTCACCGAACAACTCTGGAGAGGCGGTCCGATGCTCACGCCACCAGGCAGCGGCCTGCTCGATCTGCTGTGCGGCGTCGGGCAGGACGCCAATACGCGCCCTCACCGGTTCGTCCGCAATCGGGCGAGGATTTCCTCCTTGGAGTGAATCTTGCCGGTCGCCTCGTATTCGCGCTTCCCGGCTTCGAGCGCTGCGTCGAGCTCGACAAGCTCCTTGTCGTCAAGGTCATCGACGGGCTCGCGGATGTCGAGCTCGAGTTCGGTGCCCTCGGGGTAGTCCACCCTATCTTCGACCAGCACCGCGCGCCCGCCGCGCACAACGGCCTTCAGCATCCCCATGATTTCCATCGTAATCCCCCCTACTGCCTGATGCTACTCTCGGCCCCTGTCAACGCTGGGGGGGCTCCGCGACCGGATTTCGACCGGATTCTGACGGAGGCATTCCGTGCAGCCTAGGGATTGGCGGCCGCGGGTTTCCGACATCCTGGCTGCCGCGATGTGCCCGCCCTGAGACCGCCGCTGGAAGCGTTCCTGGACCAGTGAGGCGGATTCCGAATGGCGGGGGCCCGCGGACCAGCGTGCGCCGGCCTGGGAACGCAGCCGAGCCTGATCTCCCAAGCTACGCGGCGTTCCTCTTGCGCGACCCGCGCCTACCCCTTCGCCGCCACGCGCAGCTGCACGACAGGCGTGAGCGCCATCTCGGGCGTCGGCTCGGGGACGATCTGGAGCGGCCGGTTCGGGGTACGCCGGTAGGTCGGCACGAGCCGCTCGATCCCGCGCAGAAGCGGCTCGCGCTCGCCCGCGTCGGCCAGCACCTTCAGCTCGCGCAGCCGCTCGTCCAGGTCATGTGGCGGCGGTGGGCTCTTCGCGACCCTGATGCGGTTCCGGACCTGCTGCGTCTGCTCCTCGTCCTCCGTGTGGGTCTTGGAGCTGCGCGCGAGCTGCCGCGTGACGAGCTCGGCGATCCGCTTCGTCGCACCCATGACCGAGGTCGGCTTCACGGCCTTGTCGGTGGAGATGACGACGAGCCGCTCGGCCCCGCAGTCGTGCGCCTTGCGGGCCACGTTGAGCGTGCCGAAGACGTTGTTCTTGACCGCCTCCTCGGGCGCATCCTCCATGAGCGGCACGTGCTTGTGCGCCGCGGCGTGGAAGACGTACTGCGGATGGGTGCGGTGCGCGAGCCGGTTCAGCCGGGACGACTCGCGGACGTCGGCCACCTCACAGTGGAGGGAGACGTCCGGGAAGTCCTCTCCGAGCTTGCGCGCCTTGAGGTACAGCTCGTTCTCGTTCAAGCTCTAGCGTGCTCGCTCTCCAGCCCGCGATGCTCGTCGATGTGCTCGACGCCCCCGACCTCGGCGGCGGGTGGGAAGTGGTCTGGCGATCGCTCGAGATGGTCGAGTTCTTCGATCTCGCCGCCGTCGTGGCCCACGCTCTCAAGTTGGGCTCCGCGCTCACGACTGCGCGCGTGGGCTTCTTCTTGGAGCAGCACTGGGGGTCCCTCAGTCTGCAGCTGCTTCGAGTCCGAGGAATAGCCGAAGCCCTTCGTCGACAGCCTCGAGCTCGGACCGCCTCAGGGTCCGGAAGACGCGGCGTATCCTTCGCTTGTCCACGGACCTGAGCTGATCGACGAGCGCGAAGGAGCGTTTCGCCAACCCGCTCGGTCCGGGCTCCAGCGGAGGGTAGAGGGCGCCTTCCGCAGCCGTCCCCGAGATCGGCACGACGCACATGAGCGGAAAGCGTTGGTCGGCGACGACATCGGGATCGCTGACGATGATGCAAGGTCGAACGCCGCGCTGCTCGTGCCCCCGCGTTGGATCGAGCTCGAGGAGGACCACCGTCCCGCGCTCGAGCTTCACTTTCGCGCCTCAACCCAGCCCTCGCCAGGGACCCAGCGCACCGGCTTGCCTGCGCGCGGATCGACGAGCCCCGACGCGTCTTCCTCGGGAAGGCGCTCTCCCCATTCATCGATGCCAGCCTCCGCAACGACGGCCGCCTCGGGGTGCGGAGAGCGGAGTGAGCGCCGCAGCTGCTCACGGCGGCGGCGGCGGAGTTCGTGCCGGACCGCCTCGAGCACGAACTTGCTCCGGTTCTGCTCGACGTGATCGATGTCTCTCACGACCTCTTCTGGAAGCGTGACGGTGACGCGGGTTTGCGCGGGCATGACCGCCTCCCCGGTATGATCCTACTGTGAATCATACCGGATCCGCGCCCCATCGCAATCCAGGCGCTGGCAAGACCCATCCCAGCCGGGTGCTCCTCGGGCGGTACCCGGTGCTCAACCTGCTTCTTGTGACCCTTCCGTGAGGACCTCCTCGAAGAGCTTCTCGCCAGGCCTGAGCCCGGTGAAGACGATCGGGATGTTCTCGTTCATGTCGATCATGACGACCTGGTGGACGCCGTTCGCCGCGAGCTGCTGGCAGATCTCGCCGCCGATGGAGCCGCCCGTGCCCGCGACCAGCGTGCTGCGGCCCTGGACGAGCCCGCGGATCTCCGCGTAGTCGAACGCGATGGCGTCGCGAGGGAGCAGGTACTCGGGCGAGAGGTCGTGCAGCATGGCGGCCGAGACCCTCTCGTCGAGGTACGAGAACGACGCTGGGATGATCTTGAAGCTCGCCTTGGAGCTCGAGCAGATGCTCAGGATCCGGGGTCC
>JBGQLS010000425.1:0-5564 GCA_041500205.1 Anaeromyxobacteraceae bacterium
ACCTTGAGCTTCTTCGGGACCATGAAGCCTTGGCCATCGAAGTAGCTGATCCCGGTGAAGACGATTCCGAGCGATGCGTCCCGGGTGAGAGTCCAGGTCGTGTTGCGCGAGAGGATGTCGATCTCGCCGGACTGGAGCGCAGCGAAGCGCTGCTGCGAATTGAGCGGCACGAACCGTACCTTGCTCGCGTCCCGGAGCACCGCCGCCGCCACCGCACGGCACACATCGACGTCGAGCCCGCGCCAGCGCCCCTGGCTGTCGGTGGCCGAGAACCCCGGCGCGGAGGTGTTGACACCGCAGACCACCTCGCCGCGCTGCCTCACGCCGTCGAGGGTCTTGCCCGCCAGGGCCGTCGCCGGGACCGCGCTCGCCCCCAGGCTCAGTGCGAGCAGGACCGCCTTCTTTCGAGATAGTTCCATGTTCGCCTTTCGTGAATGGATCGAGACCTCCTGTATGTCGCGAGCGAAGCGATTTGTCACGAGCGTGGTGACGGGAGCGAACGGGGTCGCCCGTGCCGCCACGCCAGGCCCTCGGGAGCCCACCTCCGGCCGGTTGATCGCTTGGCTTCGGCTAAGGTACACGGGGCCATGTCCAGCACTTCTCATCTCTTCGCCTCGGCCGCCGAGCACCGCGCCTGGCTGGAGTCGCAGAGCGGGCTCCCCGCCGGCTTCCGGGTGGGCACGGCAAGCCTCGCCTTCACGCCGCGGGAGGCGCCCAGGCCGGCGAGGATGAACCTGGCGATCCTCTCCCTCGATCGGCCGACGCCCTCCTTCGCGCTGATGCTCACGCGGAACGCCTTCCCAGGCGCGCCCGTCGTCCTCGGCCGGCGCCGCCTCACCGCGCCGCTCCTCGGGGCGGTGGTGGTGAACAACAAGGTCTCGAACGTCTGCGCGCCCGGAGGGCTGGAGGCGGCGGAGCGGATCTGCGCGGAGACCGCGCGCGCGCTCGGGATGGCGCCGGACGAGGTCTTGCCCGCCTCGACGGGAGTCATCGGCTGGCAGCTGCCGGTGCAGGAGATGACGGAGGCCCTCCCGCGAGCCACCGCCGCGCTCCAGGGGCGCTCGGTCTTGCCCGCCGCCCAGGCCATCATGACCACCGATCTCTATCCCAAGGTCCGGCGGGCGGAGCTCTCCGGCGGCTCCATCGTGGGCATCGCCAAGGGCGCCGGCATGATCGAGCCGAACCTCGCCACCATGCTCGTCTTCCTCCTCACGGACTTCCAGGTCGCGCGCGAAGAGCTGCGCGCCGCGCTCGACGAGGCCGTGGAGGCCAGCTTCAACGCCATCACCGTCGACTCCGATACGAGCACGTCGGACATGGTGGCGCTCCTCTCCTCGGGCGCGAGGCCGTCGCCGCCGCGCGACCGCTTCCGCGAGGCGCTCACCCAGGTTTGCCGCGATCTGGCCGAGGACATCGTGCGCAACGGCGAGGGCGTGCACCACGTCATCCGGATCCAGGTGACGGGTGCGCCCGACCGCGACACCGCGCGCGGCGTGGGAAAGGCCATCGCCAACTCGCCGCTCTTCCAGTGCGCCGTGAACGGCAACGATCCCAACGTGGGCCGGCTCCTGTGCGCCGTGGGCAAGCACGTGGGCGCGCTCGGGCTCCCGCTCGACGCGACGCGCTTCCGCTTCCGGATGGGTGGCGAGGTCCTGCTCGAGGACGGGGTCATGCGCCTCGACCCGGCCCGAGAGGAACGGCTCGCCCGTCACCTGCGGTCCGCTGAGCTCTACGCTTCCCGGCCCCCGGAGGACGGCCTCACCTTCAAGCCGCCCATCGCGCATCCTCCCCACGAGCGCGCGGTCGAGCTGGCGATCGACCTCGGCGCCGGGACTGCGGCCACCGAGGTGCTCGGCGCGGACCGCAGCCACGAGTACATCACCGAGAACGCCGACTATCGGAGCTGAGGCGGCTATGCGGGCGGGCCCTTCGCGGTCGCGACGTTACGCATTGCCGCGTTCTGCACGGTCGCCTACCATGCGTCTCGACGAGGCGGCGAGAGGAGCGCGCGATGAAGGCTGGCGATCACATCCGCATCACGAGGGGCGTCGTCGCGGAGGACGCCATCGAGGTGGGCGACCGGACGGTCATCCACTTCGTGAAGGGTGAGGGCGTGAGACGGTCGCGGCTGGACCACCTGGCTCCAGACGGCGCCAGGGTCGAGGTGGTCATCCATCGCCATCGAGTCTACTCGCCGAAGCACGTGGTCGCGCGCGCCTTCAGCCGCATCTCCAGCTCCGCGTACTCGGCCATGTTCCTCGACTCGGAGGGGTTTGCGAGCTGGTGCAAGACCGGCAGGACGCCGGCGCGGTCGGTCGCCGTTTCCCTCGCGGCAGAAGCTGACCTCGTGTCGCCCCGGCTGGCGCCGCGCGCGGCGACCCCACGGCAGGGGCAGGTCCGGCCGGGTCCGACGCGAGCCGCGCCGCGACCAGCCGCGAAGAAGTCGCTCCCGAAGAAGTCCGCCAAGCTGGCCGCGTCGCCCGCACAAGCGAAGCGCCCGGCAACCCAGTCGAAGCGCTCGGCGACCAAGTCGAAGCGCTCGGCGACCAAGTCGACGGGCTCGGCGAGCAAGCCGGCACGCACCGCGAAATCGGCCGCGGCCGCGAGATCGGGCGCGCCTGCGAAGCGTCGGGCACTTGCAAAGCCGGCGCGAGCAGGGAAGGCCGTCGCCAAGGTGAGCCCCTCCAGGAAGCCGGCTCGCCCGGGGCGATCCAAGGACAAGGCGTCGAAGCCCGCCCAGGCACGGAAGGGCTTGGCTTCCTCCGCGCCCGCGAAGTCGCGGAAGCGCGGGGCCCCACCCCCTGTCGTCAAGCAGAAGCGCCGCAAGGCGCAGGGGCTGTGAACCTGTCCCCGGAACGAGCCAGACCGCCGAGACCCGGTCACTCTCGTTCTGCCCAAAACGCTGAACTGTAAGAAACGCCCTTGATTCCGTACCTAACCCTCTCCCCCCCCGGGTCCCACCGTGGGAGAGGGTTAGGGTGAGGGGGCATATTCCAGTCTAGGGCGGGGGCTTGGCCCCCGCCGCGAGGGCTTCGGGAGAGGAGCCGCGTCTTCGTCTCGCGATCGCCTCCGCGATCGCCCACCCCAGCGCCGCAGCGAAGGTCCCCCAGAGCGCGCCCGCCAGCACGTCGGTCGGCCAGTGCACGCCCAGGTACACCCGCGAGAGCGAGACCGCCACCGCCACCAGGTAGGCGAGCGGCGCGAGCTCGCGGCGGGCCAGCGTCGCCACCAGCGCCAGCGCGAACATGTTCGACGCGTGCAGGCTGGGCAACGACGGGCCGTTGGCGGCTGCCGCCAGCCAGCGGAAGCTCCCTGGCGGGAGCGCGTAGCACGGCCTCATGCGCGCGAACACCGGCCGGACGAGCTGCGAGCCGACGAAGTCGCTGGCGACCATCGCCAGCGCAAGGGCCAAGATCGGCCAGAGGGCCGCCCGGCGCAGGCTGACCAGCAGGATCGCGCAGAGGAGGACGCCGAAGCCTATCCCGAAGGCGCGCGTCGAGAGCGCGCGCATCACGGCGTCGAGCGCCGCACCCCCGTCGCGGTTCACCATCTGGTAGAGCCGGAGGTCGAGCGGGCCGTGAAAATCGACGACGTTCATCCGCTCGCGACTTCATACCACGGGAGAGACCTGGGCAGGTCCGGCCAGGCCCAGCCGGAGGCGCCCCCAGGACGATTCTGGCAGGCTGGGATCGGCTGTCCTAGCTTCGGCCAGATGTGCGCTCCCTGGCCATCCGGCCCGCCCGGGAGCCAAGCGCTGGAGGTCGCCTTGACGCCTCGGACCCGCCTTTCGCCGTTCTTCGGTGCTCGCAGACCGGGTTCCAGGCGCCGCGGAGCGATCTCCGGTCGATCAGCGCTGTCGCGCGAGTCCACCTCAGCAGGGGGGAGCGAGCGCCGCTCCCCGAGGCCCCACCATGGCGCAGCCTGAAAATGGGCGAATCGTGAGTCACAACGGAAAACGCACTACCCCGCCGGTCGATCCCGGCGCGGGGAAGACCCTCGCCCGGCTCGCGGCGTGGCTCGACGCCCTTCGCGCCCCGCGCCCGCGGCCCGCGCAGCGCATTGCCCGCCGGCCGGGGCTCAAGCCTCGGCGGACCAGCTGGTTCTCGTCCTACTGGGCAGCGCGACTGGCGGTACGCGCCGGCATCGCTCCCGAGGACTTTCTCCAGCACCGGCTCTCACGTCACCTCGGAGCGCTTCCCGTGGCCCCGGCGCGGTTGCCGCTCGCGCTCTCCATGGAAGGGGGAGCCGTCGCGTGCCGGCCCGCGGAGGCAGCTCCGCCGCGCGCACCCTGGCTCGATGCGTTCCTGCGGGCCGAAGGGTCGGCGGCGCTCGGCCCCGAGATCCAGCTTGCCCATGCCAACGTGGCGCGCCTCGCTGCCCGGATCGAGACACAGCGCAGACGCTTCGAGGACATGGGGCACGAGCTGGAGGAGACTGCCCGCGCGACCGACCTCGCCGACCCGGACGACGACGCGCAGGCACGACGGATGGGCAGGCCTCCCGTGCCGCTTCCGTTCGGGCTCGCGCTCCAGCTCTTCGCGCTCTCGCTCCTGCTCGCCGAGACCTGGCAGCTAGCCGTCCCCTGTCTGGAGGCGGGCGGTATCCGCACCCGTGACCTCCTCGCGGAGCTGCACCGGAACCCGGCCGGAATCGTGCTGGGCTCCATCTTCGCCCTCGGAGCGTCGGTCAGCCTGTTCGTCCTGGCGCACCTCGCGTTCCGCCGGAGCCTGGATCTCTTCGAGGCTCGGTCCGAGGCAGCGCGTCGAACGTGGCGAGCCGTCGCGTCCCTCGCCGCGTCCGCGCTGGCCGCCGCCGTGGCGTGGTCGATCGCGAGCTTGCGCCCGGGCCAGCAACGCTCGATCGACCTCGGCTACACACGGCTCACGCTCTTCCTCGTCGCGCTCGCCATCCCCTTCACGACAGCCTGGGTGCTGCGGCTGGCGCGGCGGCTTCAGGATGTGCGGAGCGCGGCCCTGGCGCTGGCTTGCGCCTGGGACCAGGAGCACTACCGCTCGCTCATGGAGCTCTCGCGCCGCTCAGCCGCGCTCGCGGAAGAAGAGAAGCGGCTGACGGCGCTCGAGGCCGAGCGCGCGGTGGCCCTGCGCCGGCTGCACGCGCTGCAGCAGCGTGTGGCCACCGCCGAGCGGCTCGCCGCCGATGCCGCGGAGGAAGAGGCGCAGGAGCTCGCCCGGCTCGTTCAAGCGATCGTGGCGGCGCTGGAGCTCGATCGCTACGAGTACCTGCGCCAGGCAGCCGCACAGGGCGTCTCAGTCCAGCTTCCGAAGGGTCCGGCACCGGCGCCCACACCGGTGCGCGAGGCGCGAGCCGACGTCGAGCATAACCTCGGGCTGGCTAGCTGAGTCGCCGGGGGCGCAGGCCGCCCCCGCCCCGCCGGGCAAAGCCCATCGGGGCCCCACCCCGGCCACGCCGCAGAGCGATCACGTTTTTCGACAGGGCTTGAGTCCCCGGGGGCGCAGGCCGCCCCCGCCCCGCCGGGCAAAGCCCATCGGGGCCCCACCCCGGCCACGCCGCAGAGCGATCACATTTTTCGACAGGGCTTGAGT
>JBGQLS010000426.1:0-5534 GCA_041500205.1 Anaeromyxobacteraceae bacterium
ATTGGTGAAGTAACCGGGGCGGGGACAAGCCCCCGCGCTACGGACCGCGGAGAGTCGTACAGCACGGTCTGGGGCGCGGTTCTTCGATTCCGTAGCGCGGGGGCTCGTCCCCCGCTGCCGTGGCGCGCGATGGCTTCTTAGCCGGGGTGGGGCCCCGACGGCTCTGCCGGTGGGGCGGGGCGGCGCGAGCCCCGGGTACTCAGCTCTGCTCGGCCTCATCCGGCGTGGCTTCGCCGGCCACCCCGAGCGTCAGCCCGCAGTCCGGGCACTCCGCCTGCGTGGTCGACGGGGTGAACCGATGTCCGCAGGCAGGACATTCGATCTCACCTCCCGCGTCGAGGTCGACGCCGCGCAACCCACGCTCGGCCGCCCTGGCGGCGTCGAGGTCCGAGAGCAGCTCCGCCCAGTCTCTGCGGAGAAGCTCGCTCGCGCGTGGCGCTTCCTTCTCGGGCACGTAGACGTTCCAGTGCGGGTGCGCGCGCTCCTCGGGACGGCGTGGCGGCACCTGCTCTATCTCGGGTGCCAGCCCCTCGGCTTTCAGCAGGTCCATCATCTTGCGCACCTCCGCGTATCCAGAGCGGGTGAGCGGGACGAGTCCCTGCGACATCGCGCGGCAAGTCACGCACTCGCCGTTCCCGTCGAGCGGCGTGTTGCACCTGGAACAGCTCGGGACGTCCATGAGGCCTCCGGTCGGGGCAACTCTCATCATCCTAGCTCAGCGCCCTCGGCGCCACCTCGAGGGGGTGGGACTCACGCCGAAAGCGGCACACCCAGCCGTGACGAGCGCGGCGTGCCTGACTATACTGCGCGCCCCTATGCCCCAGATCATCGACGGTAAAGCTGTGGCAGCACAGGTGCGCGCCGAGGTCGCAAGTGGCGTTCAGGAGCTCGCGAGGCGAGGCATCGTGCCCGGGTTGACGGTGGTGCGCGTCGGCGACGATCCCGCATCCGCCGTCTACGTGCGCGGCAAGCGCAAGGACAGCGAGGAGGTGGGGTTCCGGTCCTTCGAGCACCATCTTCCCGCCACCACCACGCAAGCCGAGCTCCTCGCGCTCGTCGCCAAGCTCAACGCGGACGCGGCGGTCCACGGGATCCTGGTCCAGCTCCCTCTCCCGAAGGGCATCGACGACCGCGCCGTGCTCGAGGCCATCGACCCGCGCAAGGACGCGGACGGCTTCCACCCGTACAACGTGGGCGCACTCTCGGTCGGCATCCCCGGTCCGCGCCCGTGCACGCCGGCCGGCATCGTACGGCTCCTCAAGTCGGCGGGGTGTGAGCCGAAGGGTCTGCGGGCCCTGGTGATCGGCCGCTCCAACATCGTGGGGAAGCCCATGGCCATGATGCTCCTCGAAGCCCACGCCACGGTGACGATCGCGCACTCGCGCACCGCCGACCTGGCGGCCGAGGTCGGACGCGCCGACATCCTGGTCGCCGCCATCGGGAAGGCCGAGCTGGTCAAGGGGGCCTGGGTGAAGCAGGGCGCGGTCGTCATCGACGTGGGCATGAACCGGCTCGAAGGGGGCAAGCTCGTGGGCGACGTCGAATTCCAGGCCGCCGCGGAGCGCGCCCGCGCCATCACGCCGGTGCCGGGCGGCGTCGGGCCCATGACGCGCGCGATGCTGCTCGTCAACACGCTCGAGCTGGCGCGCGCCAGGACGTGATGATCCGGAGCGCAGACCGATTGTTACCATGGGTGCTTATCGGGCCACCGCCGGCTGGCCGCGGAAGAGGTCTCCCAGAGGCGCGAACGGACCCGCTGCTCCGTGCCGGATCGCGCATCCGGCTTCCCTTGATTCCGCTTTCCAGCGGGCTATGATGCGCCCGCCACCCGAAGCCAGGAATCTCCCCATGGCCCAGCGCACGCCGCTTTACGACGTCCACGTCCGCGCCGGCGCGCGGATCGTCGAGTTCGCAGGCTGGCAGATGCCGGTTCAGTACGAAGGGATCCTCGCCGAGCATGGCGCCGTGCGCGAGCGGGTGGGCCTCTTCGACGTCTCCCACATGGGAGAGGTCGTCTTCCGCGGCCCCAAGGCTTTCGAGGCGCTGCAACGGCTCTTCACGAACGACCTCGGGCGCTGCGCCGACGGCCAGGCCCAGTACGGCTGCCTGTGCCGGGAGGAAGGCGGCATCGTGGACGACGTGGTCGTCTATCGCCGCGCCGTGGACGACCTCCTCGTCTGCGTCAACGCCGCGAACCGCCAGAAGGACTATGATTGGCTCCAAGGCCACGCCTTCGGCGCCGACGTCGCCAATGAGTCCGACGCCTGGTCCCAGCTCGCGCTCCAGGGTCCTCGCGCGGCGGAAGTCCTGCAGAAGTTGACCAGCGTCCGCCTGTCCTCGATCGGGACCTATCGATTCACGAATGGTGAAGTGGCCGGCCTGACTTGCCTCATCGCGCGCACCGGCTACACGGGCGAGGACGGCTTCGAGCTCTTCAGCGCCTCCGAGCAGGCCCCCAAGCTGTGGACGGCGCTCATGGACGCTGGCCGGGCCGCGGGCATCCAGCCCTGCGGCCTCGGCGCCCGCGACTCGCTCAGGCTCGAGATGGCGTACCGGCTCTATGGCTCGGACATGGACGACACCACCACGCCGCTCGAGGCGGGGCTGTCCTGGGTGGTGAAGCTCGACAAGGGCGAGTTCATGGGGCGCCAGGCGATGCAGAAGCAGAAGGAGGCCGGGCTCTCGAAGAAGCTCGTCGGCTTCACGCTCACCGAGCCCGGCATCCCGCGCCACGGCCACGCCGTGCTCCAGGAAGGAAAGCCCGTCGGCGCGGTCACGAGCGGTACCAAGTCGCCCAGCCTGGGCACGTCGATCGGACTCGCCTATGTGCCGCCCGGCCTTGCCGCCGAGGGCTCGACCTTCGCCGTCGACATCCGCGGGCGAGCGGCGGCGGCGAAAGTCGTGAAGACTCCGTTCTACGCGAAGAAGAAATGACCCTCGAGGAGAGCCATGACCTTCCCTGACGACCTCAAGTACACGAAGGAGCACGAGTGGTGCCGAATCAAGGGCAACCGCGCCGTGGTGGGCATCACCGATCACGCTCAGAACCAGCTCGGCGACATCGTGTACGTGGAGCTGCCCGAGGTGGGTGACTCGGTGAAGAAGGGCGAGTCGTTCGGGGTGGTCGAGTCGACGAAGGCCGTCTCCGAGCTCTTCTCGCCCGTCAGCGGAAAGGTGGTCGAGGTCAACGATCCGCTCTCCGACGCCCCCGAGACGATCAACGAGGACGCCTACGAGGAGGGATGGATGATCCAGGTGGAGTTCGGGGACGCGAAGGAGACGGACGAGCTCATGGACGCCGCCGCATACAAGAAGTTCCTCGAGGAGGAGACGGAGTAGCCCGGCCGGCGCCTGTCACCATCTCCTCCCGTCCGCCGGAGGGGGACGAGCCCACCTCAACGGATCCGGGCGCGGATGGACCCCCACCACCAGGAATGCCGCGGAGCACGCCTTGCGCTATCACCCTCACACCTCCGAAGAGATCCAGGAGATGCTCGCGGCTGCGGGAGCGCATGGCCTCGACGACCTCTTCCGCTCCATTCCCGAGCGGCTACGGCTGCGGCGCCCGCTCGACGTGCCACCCGCGCTCGACGAGATCGCGCTCTTCGCGGAGATGCGCCGGCTCGCGGCCCGCAACCAGACCGAGCACCCGCCCTTCGTGGGCGCCGGCGCCTATCCACATCACGTCCCGCCGGTCGTCGATCAGCTCCTGCTCCGCGGCGAGTTCTTCACCGCCTACACGCCCTACCAGCCCGAGGTCTCGCAGGGAACGCTGCAGGCGCTCTTCGAATGGCAGACGTTCGTGTGTCTGCTGACGGGCCTGGAGGTGGCGAACGCCTCGATGTACGACGGCGCCACCGCCATGGCGGAGGCCGCGCTCATGGCGGCGCGCGTCACCGACCGGAGGAAGATGGTCGTCTCCGCCGGCGTTCACCCCGAGTACCGGCGCGTGCTCCGCACCTATCTCGCCTCGACGCACGACGAGATCGTCACGGTGCCCTACGGCGAGGACGGCCGCACGGACCTGGCCGCCTTGGCGCGCGCCGTGGACGACCAGACAGCGGCGGTGATCCTCGGCTATCCCAACTTCTTCGGCGTGGTGGACGCCGTCGAGGAGGCGTCCGCCCTGGCCAGGAAGGCCGGCGCTCTCTCCGTCGCGGTGACCAACGAGCCGGTGGCGTTCGGGTTCTTGAAGGGGCCGGGCGAGCTCGGCGCCGACATCGCGGCCGGGTCGTTCCAGAGCTTCGGCAACCCGCTCAACTTCGGCGGGCCCGCGCCGGGGTTCTTCGCCACCCGCGAGGCGAACGTCCGCCAGATGCCGGGCCGTCTTTGCGGCGCCACGGTGGACAAGCAGGGCCGCCGCGGCTTCGTGCTCACGCTCTCCACACGCGAGCAGCACATCCGTCGCGAGCGGGCCACCTCCAACATCTGCACGAACGCCGGGCTGTGCGCGCTCGCGGCCACGATCCACCTCGCGCTGCTCGGACGCAATGGTCTCGCCGAGCTCGCTCGCCTGAACTACGCCCGCGGCCGGCAGCTGCGGGATGCCATGCGCCGGGCCGGCTTCGGGCTGCGCTTCTCCGGACCGAGCTTCAACGAGATGGCGTTCGAGGTGGGAGACGCCGAGGCGGTCGTGACGCGGCTCGCGAGGCGCGGCCTGGCCGCCGGCGCCCCGCTCGCCCGATGGTACCTCGACGATCCGAAGATGAAGGGCGCGCTCCTCTGCGCCGCCACCGAGGCGCACACGCCCGAGCTCATCGAGATGTTCGCGCAGGCGGTGAAGGGGCGCGCATGACGAACCCGACGGGCTGGAAGCCCAGCATGGAGAAGGACTCCGCCTCCATCTCGAGCGCCGACGTGGGCGCCGGCGGCGCCACGCGCGGGATCGCCTACGAGGAGCGCCTCGTCTTCGAGTACGCCTCGGCGGGCGCCAGGACGGGGGTCTCGCTCCCGCACGCCGGCGCCGATTTCGATCCCGGCAAGGAGTTCCCCGCCGCGGTGCTGCGCGGCGAGATCGCCGGAATGCCTGCGCTGGGCGAGCTGGAGGTGGTGCGACACTTCACGCGCCTGAGCGCCTGGAACCACGGGATCGACACCGGGTTCTACCCGCTCGGCTCCTGCACCATGAAGTACAACCCCAAGTCGTCGGAGGCGCTGGCGCGCCTCCCCGGCTTCGCCGACGCCCACCCGCTCCTGCCGGCCGAGCTCTGCCAGGGCTCGCTCGAGCTCATGTACCAGCTCGAGCGCGCGCTCTCCGAGATCTCCGGATTCGCCGCGACCACGCTCGCGCCCGCCGCGGGCGCGCACGGCGAGCTCACCGGGGTCATGATGATCCGCGCCTGGCACGTGGCTCGCGGCGACGCCCGGAAGAAGGTCCTCGTCCCCGACACAGCGCACGGCACGAATCCCGCCACTTGCGCGCAGAACGGGTACGAGGTCGTGCAGCTCGCGAGCGGCCCGGACGGCCGCCTGCACCCCGAGACGGTGCGCGCCGCGATGGACGAGGAAGTCGCGGCCATCATGATCACGAACCC
>JBGQLS010000427.1:0-5525 GCA_041500205.1 Anaeromyxobacteraceae bacterium
CCAGGCGGATGCCGACGCGGTAGCACGTCACCCGCGGCTGCGTCACCTCGAGGACGGCCGTGCCGATTCGATAGCGGTCTCCGATGCAGACCTCGTCGTCGGAGAGACCCTCGACCGTGAAGTTCTCGCCAAATTGCCCGAAGGTGAAGTCGCTCCTCCCGAGGTGCTCCTCCCAGTGGCGATAGGAGGCGAGCTGGTAGACGAGCACCGCCCGCTGTTCACCTCCGTGACCGGCCAGGTCTCCTTGCCCGTCGCCGTCCACGTCGAGCCGCCGCACCATGCGCCGGCCCACCACGGGCGCCTTCCACACCGACGAGTGGACCGTCTGGCCCCTCCACGTCAGGTCGCGCGGAAGGCCGACGTTCACCGCGAGCAGGCGCGCCACGAGGGATCTCCACAGATATCCATTCGGAACACCTTGGATGCTCCGCACCCACTTTGCATGTAACGACCTCTCCACTCATGCGTACTAGGACGCGTGCTGGTGAGATCACCCCCGGCGGGGAGCGACGCCACCACACGGAGCGAGACCATGCTGAAGGTGATGTACCCGAAAGGTGCAATTGCGGCGCTCGCCACGGCAGCCGGGCTGGCGGTCGCCTGCCAGGCGCGAGGCAGCGCCACCGAGCAACCGCGCCCCGTAGCAACGCATGAGGCATCCAAGCAGGAGGTATCCAAGGTGTCGAAATTCGTGAAACCATCCGACGAGGAGCTGCGCAAGAGCCTGAACCGAGAGCAATACGAGGTCACCCAGCACGAGGGCACCGAGGCGCCGTACCGCAACGCGTACTGGGACAATCACAAGCCCGGCATCTACGTGGACGTCGTCTCGGGTGAGCCGCTCTTCAGCTCCCTCGACAAGTACGATTCCGGCACGGGCTGGCCGAGCTTCACCAAGCCGCTCGACCCGTCCAGCATCACGACTCACACCGACCGCAAGCTCGTCTTCTCTCGCACCGAGGTCCGCTCCAAGCTGGCCAGCTCGCACCTCGGCCACGTCTTCGACGACGGCCCCCAGCCGACAGGGCTGCGCTACTGCATGAACTCGGCCGCGCTGCGCTTTGTCCCTGTCGAACGGCTCGCGCAGGAGGGGTACGGCGAATACCTGCGGCTCTTCCAGTCGCAGGGCGAGAAGGCGGCTGACCGCGGCGGTGGGGCGAGGCCATGAAGTCGGCCTTGGTCGTGGGCGGCCTCGCGCTGGCGGCCCTCGCGGTGCAGTTCGCCGTGGGGAGGACCGCGCGCGGTCGCGATGAAGGGAAGACGATGATCGGCAACCCCAGCTGCGGTACCAAGCCCGGGCAGGTCGGCCACGGCACGGCGCTCGTTCCCTCCGGGAAGAACCAGCTCGCCATCTTCGCCCAGGGCTGCTTCTGGGGCGTGGAGGAGCGCTTCCGCAAGGTGCCGGGCGTGGTCGCCACGGCGGTGGGCTACACGGGTGGCCACACGCAGGATCCGAGCTACGAGGGCGTGTGCACGCACACCACGGGGCACGCGGAGGCTGTCCTGGTCGAGTTCGATCCGGAGCGTGTCGGCTACGACGAGCTGCTCAAGTTCTTCTGGCAGACCCACGATCCGACCAGCGGCGATCGTCAGGGCCCGGACCGTGGCAACCAGTACCGGTCCGCGGTCTTCACCTTCGGGGAGGGACAGATGTCGAAGGCCCTCGCCTCGCGCGCGGAGGAGCAGAAGCACCTCACCGCTCCGATCACCACCGAGATCGCCCCGGCCGGACAGTTCTGGGTCGCGGAGGACTACCACCAGCAGTGGGACGAGAAGCACGGCGCGCTCTCGTGCCCGGTGCCGCACCGGCCGCGAACCAAGTAGGGAGGCTCTGTACGCGGATCGAGAAAGGCGCGGTAGCCAGCGAGCCGTGGCGAACGTATCAGGGGTGACGTGAACGAGGAGGCCCTCATGGAAGCCTACGTCAAGGGTGACGACGCGGCGTTCGAGCGCCTCTTCGGCCTGCTCGCGCCGTCCTTGCGCGCCTTCTTCCTGCGCTCGGTGGGGAACGTCGCGGACGCCGAGGACCTGATGCAGACGACCCTTCTCAAGGTTCACGGCGCCCGGGACCACTGGCGGCGAGGCGAGCGCCTTCGGCCGTGGCTCTTCACCATCGCGGCGCGGGTGCGGATCGACTGGTTGCGCCGCAAGGGCCGGGTGCTCGAGGAACAAGCCGGCGAGGAGGATCCACCACAGCCGGTGGCGCTCGCCGACGAGGGGGATGGCTTCCTGGCCCGTGAGCGGGCCGAGCGAGTTCGCGCCGCGGTGGATAGCCTCGGCGAACCCCAGCGCACGATCGTGCACCTCCATCGCTTCGAAGGCCTCACCTTCGCCGAGATCGGCCGGGTGCTCGGTCTCTCGGAGGGCGCGGCCAAGCTGCGCGCCTTTCGAGCGTACGAGCAGCTCCGCCAGCTCCTCCGCGACCTGGTCGCCGAGGGCGCGGCATGACCGTATGTGAATCCGTCCGGACCGGGGCCGCAGGGCTGGCCGCTCTTCCTCCCGACGACCCCGAGCGCGCGGCTGCCTGGGCCCATGCGCGGTTCTGCCCGCCTTGCGCCCGCCTGGTCCGCGAATCCGAGGCGCTGCAAGGGCTGCTCGCCGAGGGCAGGCCGGCGCCGCTGCCGGCCCCGGTCATGGCGCGGGTGTCCCGCATGGTGCTCGAGCTGCGCGCGCGGGACCGTCGCCGGGTGGCGTGGGCGACGGTCGCGGCGTGCACCGCTACCCTGTTGCTCGTGGCCTTCGGGCGCGCGCGGTCGAGCGCGGCCGGGGATTGGATCCTGGCGGCCGTCCTCTGCGCCGCCGCCGCCAGCCTCGTGGCGCTGACGCGCCGCCTCTCGCTCGAGATCGTGGCCGCGGCCGTCGCCTTGGCCGCGGTGGCGGCGGGGCTCTCGGGTCGAGCCGGGCCTCTCGAGGTCGCCGTCGGACTGCATTGTGCCTCTCTGGAGATCGCCTCCGCGGGCGCGGTGGTCGTCGGAGGGTGGCTCGCGGTGCGCGGCGGCCTCACCGCGATCGGCAGGAGGTTCATCGTCGGCGCTGCGGCCGCGGGGGCGCTGGCCGGCGATGCGGCGCTCCACCTCACGTGCCGGGCGCACGCGTCGCTCCCGCACGTGCTGGTCTTCCATCTCGGCGGCATCATCCTCGCCGCGCTGGTCGCGAGTCTCGTCTGGCAGGTGGCGGCGAAGGCTGAAGCCTGAAGGCTGAAGTCTAACGGGTTCGCGCGTGACAGCCCGCGACCGCGTGGATCGGCGGCCATGTGCGATGCCGGGACACAGCCCCGGTCGGTGAAGGTGCGATGGAACCCACTATTCACCGGCGGCGAGCCCTCGTCTACCATGCACGGAAGTGGCTACCCGCTGCATCCCCATAGGACCGCTCTTCTCCGGCGAGGGCTCGCGCGCCTTCCTGGGTCTTCGAATCACGGACGGCGAGGCGAGTCCGTGCGCTCTGGTATGGGTGCCCGAGCAAGCCGCGTGCGAGCCGGACGTCGTCGCGCGCCTGCGCCGGGAGACCTCGCGCGCCGCGGCGCTCACGCACAGCAACATCCTGCGCGTCTTCGGCATCGCCGAGGTCGACGAGGGGCTCGCCCGGGCCGTGGAGTACGCCGACGGCGAATCGCTGCGGCGAGTCCTCGAGGTGACGAAGCGTCTGCCCTCCGGCCTCGCCGCACGGGTCGCGGTCGATGCCGCGCTCGGTGTGCAGTACGCCCACCTCAGCGGCAACGAGGACGGCACGCCGCTCGTCCACGGGGACCTGCGGCCGGAGACCCTGCTCGTCACGTACTCGGGCGTCACGAAGGTCTCGGGCTACGGAGCGCTCACCGTGGCGCCCAAGGAGACCGAAGGCAAGCGCGTCGTGGGCCGGCGCCGGTACAGCGCGCCGGAGCAAATCCTCGGCGGGCGCTACGCCGTCAGTCCGCAGACCGACGTCTACCTCCTCGGCGTCATCCTCTACGAGGCGCTCACCGGCCAGCTGCCGTTCGAGGGCGAGAAGGATTTCGACGCGGCGGTCGTCAGCAAGCAACCACTCCTCAGCTCCGAGTTCGTGCCATCCAAGCTACGGTCGGTCATCGGAAAGGCGATGGCCAAGAAGGCATGCCTTCGGTTCCCGACGGTGCAGGGCTTCCGCGAGGCCGTCGAGGAGGCGGCGGGCAGCCTTCCGGATCGGTTCGATCTGGGCGCCTTCTTGGAGGCCGCCTTCGCCGACGATCATGCTCGTCGCGCGCGCCAGCGCATGCTCGAGAACGGCATTCAGGAGTGGGTGGTGCGCAAGGGGCTGAGGCTCGCATCGCAGCACGTGGACGCGAACCCGGGACCTGCCGCGCCGTCCGCATCGTCCCCGGGAACCGACCCTCGAGCGCTCGTCGAGGCGGAGGCTCCTCTGCTCGACCCCGAGGATGTCCAGGAGGTGCCAGCCGCTGCAACCTTGCCGCCGGCGGAGGTGGAGGCGTCGGGGCCTCCTCCGCCCTCGCAGCCGCTTCTCGCGGCGGCGCTCCAGGAGCCACCCACGCCCGGGCAATCGACCTCGCCGCGAGCAGGTTGGCGAGGAATCTCGCCCTGGGCGCTCGCGATCCCCGCGCTGGCGGCCGCTGGCGCGGTGGCGCTCTGGTTGAGCAAGGCTCCCCTGCGCACGAACCTCGATCCACCGGCGGCGGCAGCTCCGGCCGCGGTCGCGCCGGGTGCAGGCGCCGCGAACCCCGCGCCGGAGGGCGTCAGACCGGAAGCGTGGGAGAGAGTGGCGGAGGAGGGCCCCCCGCGCGCGCGGCAGGTGGGCGGCGATCCAGGCAGCGCTGACTACCGCGGCCCCCCTCGCGCGCGGCAGGTGGACATGGCGCGGCCTCCGCGCGCCACGCCGACGCTGGATGTGGTGACCAGCCCGCCGCTCACCGTCTCGATCGACGGCAAGGTCGTGGGCCGCGCTCCCGCCAAGTTCGATCTCGCATCAGGATCGCACCGGGTGACGCTCGGCGATCCGTCGCAGGGCATCCGGATCGTCCGGGACGTCCGCGTGAAGGCCGGGGCGAACCGCCTCTCGGTCACTGTGGGGAAGGGGACCGTGACGGTGAGCGGACCGAACGGCTGCGATGTCCGCATCGACGGCCGGGTGGTGGGCAAGACGCCGCTCGACGGTCCGGTTCCGGTGTACGAGGGCAACCACCGCATCCAGGTGACGCTGGGCGACGCGCACTGGCAGGAGACATTCTCCGTGACCGACGGCGAGCAGGTGACCGTCGACATGAAGTTCCAGACCTCCGAGCGAAGCTAGGCAGCGAGGAGCGCGCAGCCACCGTGCGCGCGTCCGCCGTCTACGGCGATCGGTAAGAAACGCCTTTGATTCCATACCCATCCCCTCTCCCCCACCGGGCTCATGATTGATCACTTCTTCGCTCGGAGCGCGACGGCGAGGTCGTAGCCGGTCTCGTAGTCGATGAGTTTGCGCCAGCCCTTGCTGAGGGTTCGCCAGCCCGGGTCGCCGTTGTTCTTCAGATGGCCGCCCAGGCTGGCGATGGCGAGCAGTGCCGTTCGCAC
>JBGQLS010000428.1:0-5517 GCA_041500205.1 Anaeromyxobacteraceae bacterium
GTTCCATGGGCCGGTGGTCGCCACCAGGAACGCGTCCTCGCCCGGCCGCACCTCCATCTCGATCGTGCCCATTCGCCACAGGTCCTCGCGGAAGTCGAGGCCGCGGTCGAGCTCCTCCAGGTACTCCGTGTCGCGGTGCCATGCGCCGTCCCGGTGGAACGGACCGCCCGTGTGGTGCAGGCGGAGATCCGGCAGCGGCTCGTAGGGTCGAACTGCGAGCGTGCGGACGCTGGCGCCTGCGGCCTCGCGGACGCGCGCGTCGAGGTTGCCGTTGGCGTGCCCGAGCGCGTGGTAGTCCCGGAACGCGAGGAAGGGTCGCAGCCGGAGCTGGGTGGGCCGGCTCGCCCGGTAGCGCACGACGACCGTCTGCTCACCGTGAACGAGGAAGAGCCGCTTCTCGAGGACGGTGCCGCCCGCCTGGTAAGTCCAGATGGGGAAGGGATCGAGCCGGAACTCCGAGAGGTGCCGGTGGCCCTCGGGATAGAGCGTCCCAGGGTACTGGTTCGTAGCGAGCGGGGTTTCCTGGCCCCCGTCGACGAGCGCTTCCTCGAGCCGGGCGAGGAGGACGTGGCGCTCGCGGACGGAGAGAGGCTGGGGGCGCGTCGCGTCCGCAGCCCCGGGTTGCAGAGGCGCCACGAGCAGTCCATGGTACCGGCGCGTGTTCGTGCCGGCCACGGTCCCCATGGCGTAGCCGCCGGTGCCGTTCGCCTCGAGCCATTCGAGCTTGGACGAGCGTGCATGATCGCGGCAGGTCTCGCCGTCGATGATGATGGGGTCTGCCGAGGAGCTTGGGTCCGCCGTGAGCCGTGCCATTTGCGATCTCCTGCGGGGCGACCCCGCGCTACGCATCACAGCGGGGCGACCTCGCAGAAGATCTTGATGGCGCCGTCGGGCTTCTGGAGCTTCGCGAAGAGATCCTGATAGCGCTCGAGCCCGCGTACCGGGTGGGTGAGGAGCGACTTGAGCCAGCCCGGGTAGGCAGACTCCGCGTGCGCCATGTCGCGCACGCCCGCTTCGAAGTACTCGCGGCCGGCGTTGACGCTGCCCACCATGACACGGTTTCCGAGCACGAAGTCGAGGTTGAGCTTGTCGCAGGACACCTCGACCTTGCGGTCGCCGCCCGTCACGCTCGTCAGCACGAGGACGCCGTTCTTCGCCAGGCCCTGCATGGCATCGAAGACCAGTGGCGAGAAGCCGGACCCCTCGAGGATGATGTCGAACGCGCCGAACTCGCGCGCGCCCTGCGCGACCGTGAGTTCGGAGGTCGTGACGTAGCGCGCCCCGATCGCCTCGATGAGCGCGGCGTTCTTGTACGGCTTCGCCTGCCTGCCGAAGGCGACCACTTCGAGGCCGCGCAGCCGGAGCACCAGGGCGGCGAGGAGGCCGATGGTGCCGGTGCCGACCACCGCCGCGCGGCGCGGCCGCCAGACGCGGAGCCGGCGCTGGATCTCGTACGCCTGAGTGATGCCCTTCTCGACGACGGTGAACGGCTCGAGCAGGACGCCGACCTCGGCCGCGCCCTTCGGGACCGCCACGATGTGATCCGCGTCGTCCACGTAGTGCTCGGTTAGGAAGCCATGGAGGAGGTTGATCCCTCGCTCGTAGTAGACGTCGTCGGTGGTCATGTCCTGCGTGCCGATGAGGTCGTAGATGCTCTTGCCCGGGCGGCGCACGGTGGCGACGACGAAGTCGCCGGGCTTGAGCTCGGTCACCTTGGGGCCGACCGCCTCGACCCGCCCGAAGCCCTCGTGCCCGAGGACGAGGAAGTCGCTCCCGGCCGGCGGCGCCCCGTACTCGGCCTCGTTGATCTCGCGGTCCGTGCCGTCGACGCCGACGCGCAGCACGCGCACCAGCACGCCGCGGCCATTTGGGACGTCCTCGACGGACGGCTTCGCGAGGTCGGCAAGATGGACGCTGTTCTTCTTGCCGGGGGTGACTGCGATGGCCTTCATCGTGGTTTCCTCGTTTTCCGGCGGGGACGAGCCCCGCGCTACGGTTCGGCGGGACGGGCCCGCGGCTTACAGTACGGGTCTGCGACGGCGCCGTTTCGTTACTCCCCGCTTTGCTGGATGAGCTTGGCGACGAGCCCGGTCCAGCCTGTCTGGTGGCTGGCGCCGATGCCGGAGCCGTCGTCGCCGTGGAAGTACTCGTGGAAGAGCACCAGATCCCGGAAGTGCGGGTCGTCCCGGTAGAGTCCGTCCTGGCCGTGACAGGGGCGCCGGCCCTCGCCGTCCTTGAGGAAGATGCGGGTCAGGCGCCGTGAGAGCTCCGTGGCCACGTCCTGCAGGGTCCCTTCACGGCCCGATCCCACCGGCAGCTCGACCTTGAAGTCCTCGCCCAGGTAGTGGTGGAACTTCTGGATCGACTCGATGAGCAGGTAGTTGATCGGGAACCAGATGGGACCCCGCCAGTTGGAGTTCCCTCCGAAGAGGCCGCTCGAGGACTCGGCGGGCTCGTACGTCACGCCGTGCGTGGAGCCGTTCACCTCGAGCTCAAAGGGTCGCTCGCGATGAATGCGTGACACGCTGCGGATGCCGTAGGGCGAGAGGAACTCCTTCTCGTCGAGCATGACCTTCAGGATCCGGCGCAGCTTGTCCGGGCCGACCACCGAGAAGAAGCGCCGACCCTCCACGCCCGGCGTGCGCATGCAGGCGACGCCCTCCGTGAGGTCGGGTCGATTCTCGATGAACCAGTCGAGGCGCCGCATGAAGGCAGGGAACTTCGCCAGCAGCTCGGGGTCGAAGGTCTCCACCGCGAAGAGCGGGATGAGGCCGACCAGGGAGCGCACCTTCATCGGGATCTTGTTCCCGCCCGGTAGGTGGAGCACGTCGTAGAAGAGCCCGTCCTCCTCGTTCCACATTCCCATCGTGTTCATGGCGCGGGCGATGTGGACGAAGTGCTCCCAGAACTTGGACGCGACGTCCTCGTACTCCGGCTCGGCGCAGGCGAGCTCGAGCGCGATGGAGAGCATGTTGAGACAGAACATCGCCATCCAGCTCGTCCCGTCCGACTGCTCGATGTGACCGCCGGTGGGGAGCGGCGCGCTGCGGTCGAAGATGCCGATGTTGTCGAGCCCCAGGAACCCGCCCTGGAAGACGTTGCGGCCCTCGGCGTCCTTGCGGTTCACCCACCAGGTGAAGTTCAGCATCAGCTTGTGGAAGACCCGCTTCAGGAACGACCGGTCTCCCTTGCCGCGCCGCTTCTTCTCGATCTTGTAGACGCGCCAGGCGGCCCAGGCGAAGACGGGCGGGTTCACGTCGCCGAACGCCCACTCGTAGGCGGGGATCTGGCCGTTCGGGTGCATGTACCACTCGCGCAGCAGGAGCGTGAGCTGCTCCTTCGCGAAGTCGGAGTCCACGGTGGCGAGCGGGATGCAGTGGAAGGCGAGGTCCCAGGCCGCGAACCACGGGTACTCCCACTTGTCCGGCATGGAGAGGACGTCGGAGTTGTAGATGTGTCCCCAGTCCGCGTTGCGCCCGCGGCGCCGCGAGGGCGGGGGCTCGGGCTGGGAAGGATCCCCCTCCAGCCAGTCGCGCACCGCGTAGTGGTAATACTGCTTCGACCACAGCATCCCCGCCAGCGCTTGGCGCATCACCTGCTGCGAGTCGGCGGAGACGTGCGAGGGAATCACTGTCCGGTAGTACTCGTCGGCCTCCTCCTTGCGCGCCGCGAAGACGGCCTCGAAATCGGTGCCGATCGCGGTGTCGCCGGCGGTGAGGCCACGTGTCAGGCGCAGCCGCAGCACCTCGGTCGCGCCTGGAGCGATCGAGAGGCGGTAGCGGGCGGCGGCCTTGGTGCCGACCTCGTCCGGATTCACGGCGCCCACCCTGCCGTCCACGACGTACTCGTGGAAGCCGTCCTTGACGAAGTGCGAGCCGTTGGCTACGCCGTGGAGGCGTGACAGGTTCGTGTCGTTCTCGGTGAAGAGGAGCTCGGGCTGGCCCTCGCAGCCGAGGAAGAGGCTCCCCTCCTGGCCGTGCTGCGCCACCACCGCAGCGCCTTCGCGCGGCGCCGGCCGGACGGTGCGGACGGACGGCCGCTGGTGGTGCCCGTTCCAGCTCCAGGTATTGCGGAACCACAGCGTCGGGAGCACGTCCAGGTCGGCGCGCTCCGGGCCGCGGTTCGCGACCTCGATGCGGACGAGGATGTCCTCGGCGCCGGCCTTCGCGTACTCGACGAAGACGTCGAAGTAGCGGTTGCCCTCGAAGACGCCGGTGTCGACGAGCTCGTACTCCCGGCCCGCGCGGCCGCGCCGCCGGTTCTCGTCGACGAGCTTCTGGTAGGGGAACTCGGCCTGCGGGTACTTGTAGAGCATCCGCATGTACGAATGGGTCGGCGTGGAGTCGAGGTAGTAGTAGAGCTCCTTCACGTCCTCGCCGTGATTCCCCTCGCTGCCGGTGAGCCCGAAGAGGCGCTCCTTCAGGATCGGATCCCGGTGGTTCCAGAGAGCGACCGAGAAGCAGAGGATCTGGTGCCGGTCGCTGATCCCGGCGATGCCGTCCTCGTTCCAGCGGTAGGCGCGCGAGCGCGCGTGATCGTGCGGAAAATATTCCCAGGCCGTGCCGGACTCGCTGTAGTCCTCGCGCACCGTGCCCCAGGCCCGTTCCGAGAGATATGGCCCCCAGCGCTTCCAGTGAACCTTGCGCTCCCGCGCCTCGGCGAGCCTCAGCTCTTCCTTCGTCATTCCAGCCTCCATGCGGCGCGCCGTCACGGCGCGCTCAGCTGAACCACGTGTCCATCGGGGTCCCGCGCGAGGAGCGCGCGGGTGAAACCGAATTCCCGCTCGGCCACCTGCACCGGTCCGGGCGAGACCCACCCCTGGCCTGCCCCCCGGGTGGCGCGGGCCGCCGCCTCAACGTCCGACACGTGCAGGGTGGTCTGCCAGTGGATGAGGTCGTTCGCGCGCTCGTCAGCAGGGAAGGGTCGGCCGTCGCGAGGCGCGAGGTACTCGAGCAGCTCCACCCCCGGACCCTCAGCCGCGCGCAAGGTCGTGATGCGCAAGCGCGCCCCGTGGACGTTGTTGAGGTGCTCTTGTTCGGTACCCCAGTTCTCGCTTCCTCCTGCGACCCGGAATCCCAGGGTGTCGCGCCAGAAGCGAAGGCTCGCGTCCGTATCGCCCACGACGATGGCGGTGTGGTCGATGCCGAGGAAGAGGGCACGATCCGGGTGTGGCGCGTGCCAGCGGGGGACGCCCTTGCCGGTGGGGAACCAGATGACCTCGAGCACGTGCCGGTCCGGATCGCGGAAGTAGAACGCCCGGATGCCCCCAGCGTTCGCGTTCCAGTCGGGGAGCCGCTGGGGCCCCGTCGAGGCGTGCTCGACGCGAGCCGCGCGAAGACGCCGGTATGCCTCGTCCATGTCGGTGACGACGATCGCGACGTGCTGGAACGAGCGGTCGTTCGAGCGCGCGTCGGCCGGCCCGGGCCTCCCTCGCGGAGCGAGGAACTCGGTGAGATCCAGGCACTCGGCGCCCAACCGGACGCGCACGGTCCGGGCGCGCATGCCGAAGACTCCGGA
>JBGQLS010000429.1:0-5478 GCA_041500205.1 Anaeromyxobacteraceae bacterium
CTGGACCTTCAGCTCTGCCGAACCAGGACTGCGCGCCTCCGGAACAGGGTCATCGCGGCCAAGGCAGCGACGATCGACATCCATCCGCCGTCGCCCAGGGATCCGCAGCCGCCCGAGCTCTTCTTGGCCGGCGCGGTGACGGCCACGCTTCGCGTCGCGGTATTGAAGGTCGAGTCGGTGACGACGATGACGTCCGTGACACCGCCGACGGATCCGGCCGTGTACACGCCGTCGCTCGTGATGGAACCACCGGACGGATTCGCCGAGAGCGACCAAGTGTAGCCGAACCCACTACCAGCCGTCGCGGTGAACGTGATCTTGCCGCCCGTCGCCGCCGTCGTGGTCGCTGTGGTAATGGTGAGCGCTGCCGCAGGACTCGCGGTGAAACGTTCGGCGCTCGCCAAGGCTGCGCTGACGGGATCCAGGCCTCCCGCGATCAGCACCTCGCCGCTCTTGAGCAGCGTCGCGGTGTGGAACTTGCGAGCGGTCACCAACGGATCGGTCGCGGACCACGTGGCCGCCACGGGATCGTACAGCTCCGCTGTCGCAACCGTGGCCAGGTTCTCGCCGGCCACGACCAGGACGCCGCCGCTGGGGAGGAGCGTCGCCGTGTGATCATCCCGGAGGACGCTGAGCTGCCCCGTCAATGCCCAGGTCCCGGTGGCAGGGTCGTATAGCTCGGTGCTCGCCAAGACGTTCATGCCATCGTTGCCGCCGACGGCAAGGACCTTACCGTTCTGCAGCACCGTGAGCGTATGCTCCGTCCGGGCGGTCTGCATCGAGCCCGTGGCAGACCAGGTGCCGGCTACCGGATCGTACAGTGCCGCCGTATTGAGAATGTTGGCCCCGTCGGTTCCGCCAGCCACGAGGACCTTGCCGTTCTGGAGTGGGACCGCGACATGGTCAGCTCGCAAGGCGGGCATAGTACCCGTAGTGGACCAAGTGTTGGTCTGCGGATCGTACAGCTCTGCCGTATCGAGAGACGCCAGGCTGACGAAGTCGTCGCCGCCCGCGACGAGCACCTTGCCGTTCGACAAGAGCGTCGCCGTGTGGAACTCGCGCGCAGTCGCCATCGAGCCCGCGAGAGTCCATGAGTTGGCCTGCGGGTCGTACAGCTCAGCCGTCTGGAAGGCCGCGCCTATATTGTCGCCGCCCGCGACGAGCACCTTGCCGTTCGGCAGGAGCGTCGCGGTGTGATCGGTCCGCGCAGTCTGCATCGAGCCCGCGCTGGACCAGGTGTTCGAGGCGGGATCGTAGAGCTCGGCGCTGCCGATGGCCGTACTTGCGCTTGTGCCTCCCACCACCAGGACCTTGCCTGACGGCAGGAGCGTCGCGGTGAAGGACTCGCGCGCACCCGCCATCGGGTTGGCCGTGGTCCAGGCGGTGAGCGCCGAGACGCGCGTGTCCGTCGGGAGCGGCTGCTGGAGGGACGCGTCGGGACCGCCGCAGGAGATCGAGATCGCTGCAGCTAGAACGCAGAGTCGATGGTGTGGTCGCATATTGTCCTTGGCAGTTATCCCGCGGCTGCGCGGTGAGAATATTCCGACGCTATACGAAGACGATTTGGAGCGATGCACCCTGAGCTGGGGAAATCCATTTGGAGCGTGGAACTTCGATCTCTCGAACGCTGAAGGCACCCGGCTGCCAGGCCCGGTGAGCCAAGCGCAAACCGTCTCGAGAAGGCGGAGATTCACTTTACATAGACGAAACGCTGGGTCCGGGCGCAGGCGCCGCCCGTTTCGCCGTCGACGAAGTACACGCCCGGGTAACGCAGTTCCACCAGGTAGCCGCTCGCGGTGGTCGTGACGGTTGTCACGGTGGCGCCCACGGCGTCGGCAGCGAGTGGCTGAGGGTTGGCGAGGAAGGTCACGGAACTGGTCGCGGCGTTGAATCCCTTGAGCGACACCGACGGCGGCGTGAGTCCGAAGGCGGTGAAGTCTCTCCCCTGGATCGGCAGGGAGCCGCTCGCCCAGTCGAGCTTCACGCTGGAGCCGACCGCCAGGATGGATCCTGGCGCTGGCGTGGGCGTCACCGCGAACGCAGGCGGGCAGAAGAGGTTCAGCTGACGCGTGACACCCATCAAGACCGACGAGGCCGTGATATGAAGGAAGCCGTCCGCTCCGATGGTGGGCTGCGAAGCCGGATTGACCGTGTAGCGCGCGGGGGACGAGTTCACGAGCGGCACGCCGTTCAGCGTCACCACCGTGTCGCTGAGCGGCGCAGCGCCCTGGGTGCCGCCCTGGATGACCGTCACCACCCCGGAGATGGCTGTCTCGCCGGCCAAAGGCTGGTCGTTGAAGAATAGCGCGCCGTCCACCGCATTCTGGGTGCCGATGTCGAGCCCGCCCTTGCCACCGCTGCCGGTTGCGCTGCTGGTCGTCGCGGGGATTGTAGCCTGCGCGGCGGGACCGCTGCCGCTGCCGCCGCCGCAGGCAGCCAGCACGGCGCACGAAACGAGCATAATCGCCTGGACAGTCACGGCATTGCATGACGGGCCGTGGTCTCGTATCGCGGACATGGCATCCCCCTTTTTCGGTGTGGAGAGCCAAAGGTGGGGAGCCATGTACCGATCCGGGAGTCGCGCGTGCGCGGGACACGGGCCGCGTCCGGAAGGCGAGCCCGTGCCCTGGTGCGTCGTCCCCGGTGAACTGTCGGCGCTGTCCTGATGGTGTCCAATGCTTGATGTAAATCAATAGAACGCGGCAACAGGACGGTGCGCACCTGCTCAATCGCAGCCCAGTACTTGATCACGATCAGGCAATAGGACACGATTTCGCGTTCCTCTTGGGGGGTAGACGATCGGCTCCACACGCACCACACGCGAGGGGCTGAGCCACGGAGGGCAGCCCGCGACGTCCTCTCGATGGCATCCGTGAGGACAGCTCTCGGCAGGGAGCCCGTCCACGACAGGGCCCCTGAATCAGTGCGGATTCTTGCGCAGGGACGAGGTCGATCTCAAACGCAAGCGTGCGCTGATGGTCCCCTGCCGAAGATAGTCGTCGCGCGGCTCGGGTGAGAATCGACGACCAGCGAGCGCGTGCGTCTTGCGCTTGAACGCACCTACCGGAGCGCTCGATGCGACTCCATGTTCCCTGCGCTCATACCATGCCCTAAAGCGTGTCCTGCCAGCAGGGGCTGGTAGGTTCGTGGAGGGAAGCGTCATCTGAAGCGCACACCGAAGTAGGCATCTTCGTCGTCACTCTTCGCATTGCAGCAGGGGGCACCATGAAATCGTCGCTGAAGTGCTTGGCAGTCTTGACGGCAGGTCTCTTCGCCTGCGGCGGGAAGCAGGAGCCGCAGACGGGCAGCGTGCACGTCGTCATCGCCGGAGACGTGGGGGCCACCGCGACGAGCGCCGCTGCCCTCGTCAGTCCGCCGCCCGCCGGGCTGGACGCGATCGTGAAGGTGGTGCTGACCGCCACCGGGCCACAGGCCATCACCCAGACGTTCACGACGAACCTCACCAAGATCGACCAGGTCTTCAGCCCGCTGGAAGTGGGCGCCTACGTCTTCGCGGCGACGGCGTTCGATGCCAGCGACCTCCCGCTGTTCGAGGTGTTCGGCGTCCCGTTCACGGTGGTGACGCAGCCTGGCGCGGCGGCTCCTCCGGTCCTGACCCTCATCCTCCAGCAGGTTCGTAACCCCGGAACCGTCACCATCCCGGCTCCCAAGATCACGGCCCTCAGCGTCGACAACTCCGGACCTGTGCCGGGGCAGCTCATCACGCTCTCGGCGACAGTCCTGGACATACCCGACCCGGACGCGCTCGTCCCCTCGACCTACACGTTCACGTCGAAGTGCAACAAGCCCGTGAACCCTGGCGACTCGATCGCCGGCAGCAACCAGGCTTTCTTCACCAACGTCCTGCCTGCGGACTGCGCGACGGGCCAGTGCACGATCACGGCCACGCTCCTCTCGTTCTGCACGGACAAGGAGAGCATCACCTTCTCGGTGAAGGACCCCAACACGAGCACGGCGAACGGCTCCATCACCTCGACCGTCAAGTTCACGATCCAGTACGTCCAGCAAGGCGTCGAGGTGAAGATCGCCTACAATTTCTTTCCCGACATCCTCTCCATCGCAACCGTGGATAACACGCAGCCGCTCCCCGGCGGCCAGATCCGCCTGACCGCCGTGGTCAACGACCGGGACGGCGATCCGCTCACCTTCAGCTGGTCGGATACTTGCGGCGGGACCTTCGTTCCCGTCGAGGGCGCTTTGAAGACCCCCTATCCCAAGATCCTCACGACCTGGACGGCTCCCGCGGCAGGCGCTGTCGTGCCGTTCCCTTGTTCGCTGATCCTCGAGGTCGACGATGGCGACGGGTTCAACAACGGCGCGTTGAGCATCGACGTAGGTGTGCCTCCCGTCATCTAGTCAGCCGTCTCGGCGGCGAGGAAGCCAAAGGCCAGGGGCCCGCTCCTCCCAGGGAGCGGGCCTTTCCATGTGCGTCGCGCAGCCTGGTGGCTACTGCGTTAGCTCTGGTGCTCCCCCTACGGTTCGCAAAGTACGTGATCTATGTCAATTACATGTAATTGACCCATACCAAGTTCTTGGTCATTAGGCCGGGACGCGCTCGATTGATCAGCGGCGGTAAATCCGAGCAACCGTGACACCCCATGTTTCCGTCCGGGGGGAGGGAGCGGCGGCGAGCGGTTCCAAGGAAGCGCTCCCGCGGAGTCAGTCGGAATCGCCTGTGTTCGTGCCCGTGACGACGGAGATCTGCACCACGAGCAGTGTGGCCGCCCAGGTCACTGTATTCAGACAGGAAAGTAGGAGCTGCTCGGCGAGCCACGGGGTTGCTGCTCCTGGACCATTGTCCGGTTCGAGGCGCCTGGACGATGTCTGCGCGAGCCGGCATGGGCACTCGGATAGCGCTCCGAGAGGCCCCTCGTACCATGGACTCGCGACATTCCTTTCCAGCCCTGGATACGCACATCAGCTCTGCGCCCGAGAGCGATCTGCGGTTCCACTGGAGTAGGAGGGTATGCCATGAAGCAACAATTCCGGACAGATATCCGGACGCTGGCACTGTTCTTGACGCCGTTACTGTGGGTTGGTCAGGCTGCTGCGCAAACGCCGATCCCCCCCTCCACACAATTCGACATCACGGGCTTCCTCGAGGAAGCCACGGTGACCACTGCCGCGGACCCGTTTTCCGGCGGCTTGCTGAAGGTGAACGGCCACACCGTGACCGTGCCGACGAACACCGTCGTGATCATGCCCGCCGCCGCGTTCACCTGGCAGGAGCTCTTCAGCCAGGCGCCCGTGCCGTACAAGGCACTCAACTTGACGGGCCTGGCCCTGGCCGACCTCCCCGCGCCCCTCGCCTCCTATGAGGTCCACGTGGTGGGCAACCGGGTGTTGCCGGATGCGAACCACCTGACGGACCAGTACATCGCCGGGCTCATCTACATTTCCCAGCAAGGGCTGAACTCGGGCGCCGGGTTCATCAACTTCATCGACTACACCCTCGGC
>JBGQLS010000430.1:0-5473 GCA_041500205.1 Anaeromyxobacteraceae bacterium
ATCTCCATCACGTTCACCATCCAGAACGCACGCGGGAGGGTCCTCAGCTGGGCAAGGGGACCTCGCCGCTCACTGGGCGATTCCAGAGCCGCCGCGGAAAGAACGCCTCGCTTTCGCTCTTGCTCCATCGGCGAAAGGCTCCTGTGTCGCTGCGCGAGGGGTTGCATGGCCTCGGCCGACCTGCGACCTCGCGCTCGTGGGCCGAGTCGTGCCGATGAACGGCGCGAGCGACGAGGTGTACCACGTCTATGTCGTGCGCCGGCTTACGCCAGCCGCAGAAGCCGAGTCGGATGACACGGAGGCATTCGAGCCCGTGCGGCTACGGCCGGACGAAGTCGAGGCGCGCATCAGGAGCGGCGCGATCTGGGGTAGGCATGGCGATCGCCAGCTGGTGCCACGTCCGGGGTCGGCTGGGGACCTGATCGCCGCTCGCGCGCCCGGCGGCCTGCCTGGCCCTTACCCCTTGGGACGTCCTCGTCACCAGCGGACGTGAAGGGCGTGAAGGCAAGCTCGTCGCTGGCACCTCTATCCGCTAACGTGGACGATGGGATCGGCCAATCGCGGGTGAACCCGCCCTAGAAAAGCTGGCTACCCCCTGACCTCCGCTACTTGCCGTGCGCGGGGCAGCAGGCCGTGCCCGCTAGCTCAAACTGTTTGCCCGAGGACTCATGGATGAGGATGCACTCGCTACCGTCCTGCACGAGTTGAAAGCGTTCGGGCGCGCCGGGTTCGCGCTTGTTCGCGACAGGCCCGCCGGGGTCTTGCAGCGAGGGTCTCTCCACCAATAGTGTGCTCGTCCGCGTCAGCGCATCGTTCGCGAGCGTCACCGGTACGTCATCCAGCGCAGTCCTTACTGCTTCCACCAGCGCGGCGTGGCTCAGCGGACCTGGAGCGACGATCAGGGCGGGCACATCGGGCCGCGGAAGCACGGTGTGGCACGCGAGGCACAGAGGCACGAGCCCGATCGCTAGGAGGTTCAAAGAACGCATCGATCGCCTCGGCAGATGTGCGAACCCCGTGCCAGAGCGCCCTGTCAACAGCAGGTTAGCGTGGTGCGGGTCCAAGTACACGCCGAAGCCGAGCCCCCGGCCCGACCTCAGTGGAGGTGGTCCGGCGCCACGTCGAGGCACATGGGTTCCAGTTCCCGGTGGCCGTGGACGACGACTGGACCACGCTGCGCCGGCTTTGGCTCGACCGCGTACCCGAGGCCGACTTCACATCGGCGTCGCTGCTCATCGACCGCCAAGGGATCGTGCGCCACGTACACCCTGGCGGCCTCTACGCGAAGGACGCCCGCGATCCCCGTGCCCGCCGCGACTACGAGGAAATGCGGGCTGCTATCCTGCGGCTGCTCGAGGACGCCCCCTGAACGATGCGCCGGATGAGCGGGGGGCGGGTACCGCAGCGGCCAACGATTACTTACCGCTCAGCGGCACCCACAGCGCACCGAAGAAGCGCGAGGGCCAACGCGAGTACGAAGGGCGCTGCGATGACGGCGCGTCGAGGCCACGCAGGCGCCGAGCGGATCTGAGCACCGGGTTCCTGCGGCTCGGGCATGCGCGACCACTCTTCCTCCGGGATCTCGACCGGCTCGTCCGGCGGTGGCCCCGGGAGGACCCCTGCCGACCGGATGATCTGTCGCGCGCGCGTCACGTCCGACGCACGGACCGCCAGCTTCGCCCCACCGATGATGGGCTGGAGGAATGGGTTGATTCCTGAGAGGACGTCATCACGAACAGCAGCCGCGATCCCGGCCGACTCCAGGAGCCCGTGAAGCATGCCGGCCTCTTCAGGCCGGAGATACGACGCGATCACCACCAGCGAGTCGTCTTCCGGCATCACCTGCAGCATGGGGGGCGAGGCGTTGCCGGTCAAATACGACGGCAACACCTTATCCCGGAGGACGTCCGAAGCGTGGCGCGCACGAGAGCGTCGGGTTACCACGTGGCACGGAAGGTGCCATGACGTTCCGCATCGTGCTGGCGTCCATCCTCGCCGTGTCGGAAGGCAGCGGCCGAACCTTCGACCCGCGCTCCGCGCCCGTGCCACTCCAAGCCACCGTCGAGCGCGCCGAACGGGCTATCCGCGCCCGAGCCTGCGATGCGGAGCGGCGATTTGGCGAGGGCGACCCCGACGCCAACGCGCGCTACTGCGATCACGTAGACAAGGTGATGGGCGTCGAGGTGGGCCGGACGAGCGCGCGCCTGCGCAATCCCGCAAATTCGCCGCCCGGCTGGGCTCGTGCGTACGTGGCGGCGACGGATGGGAAGAAGGCGGCCGACGTCGCTCCTATCGCGTTCGACCTCGGTGACCGCATCGGCCTCCTTCGCCCCATCGAGATCCGTCAGCGCTGCCTTCATTGCCACGATGTCCGCGAGCGAGTGCCAGCCTCCACGCGCGCATGGCTCGCTCGGGAATACCCGCAGGACCAGTCGTTTGGATACGCCCTTGGCGACCTACGCGGCTTCTGGTGGGCCGAAGCGTCGAAGTAAGGTATGGGACGCGAAAGACCGGATGGCCCGGTCCAAGGCGCGCCGTCTAGCGATGCTGGCCCTCCGCGTGCCCTCGGCCACTCGAGCGGCCGGAGTTGACGCGACCACCAGCTCCATTTCGAGACGCCGAGCCACCACCCCGGTACGCGAAGCCGCCTCGACCACCAGAGCCACCTCGGCTGAAGGCGCCGCCTCGGTACGCGCTGCCGCTCCGCTCGGCAAAGCCGCCTCGGCTGAAGGCGCCGCCTCGGAATGCGCCACCGCCCCGCTCGGCAAAACCGCCTCGGCTGAAGGTACCGCGTCGGAATGCGCCACCGCCAGGGTTGGCAACTCCACCTCGGTGCACGGGGGCATTCCGGTTGGTGAAGCTGCGGCGCAGCGGCGCGGACGTGGCGCCGTGGTTGGCGAAGCCGTTCCGGTACAGAGCGGGCCTGAAACCACGCCAGCCGGGCCCCCAACCATGGCCATCCCATGCGAAATGCGACCCGCCATGAATCCCGAAGTACGGTAGGGGTCCCCAGCCCCAGAGCCATGGCGCGACCACCCATCTCCATCCGCCTGTCGTGTCGTATACATACATGGACGGCTCACCAGCTCCGTCCGCTGGCGCGTAGGTGTAGCCGCTGCCATAGGGCATGTAGAGCCAGCCGTACTGCTCCGTGTAGACCCACTGACCCGCAGCCGGCTGTGACGCGGGCGCCTGTGCCTTGACTGACGACGGCCAGGAAGTCTGGGGCGGTGCGGCTGGGGAAGCCTCCGTCTGTGAATACGGCGTAGGTGTCGTCCACTCACCGAACTCGCCGCCGTCCGTTGGTGCGTCGGTGTGGCTGCCTCCGTATGGCATCCAGACCCAGCCGTCTTGGCCTCTGTTGACCCACTGACCCGAAGGAGAGGACTGGGTGGCTGGTGCCTGCGCCTGGGCTGGCGGGGGCCAGTGAGTCTCAGGCGGTGGGGCCGGGGTAAGCTCCGTCGGTGAATAGGACGGAGGGTTCGTCCACTCAGCGGGCTCGCCGGCTTCCTCGGCAGGTCGAGCCACGATGGGGGCTGAAACGAGCGTTACCAACAAGACGAGCTTCTCGACGAGTGTCATCGGCCTCACCTGGGCCCTTCGGAGCAACCGGCATGCCACCGTACCGCCTTCAAATGCCTGGCTCTTCGCCTCTATTGGTAGTGCGCGGACGGCAACAGACGTGTGAATGGGCACAGTGGCCACCCGACGCTCGGCGACGCGTCCGGCCAGATGCGGCAGTGCTCTTCTAGTCGAGTCGACGTTCTTGGACCGGCCACACGATGCGAGCCCGCTGCGAGCATGCTGCCTTTCGCGTCGGGACCGCACATTCGACGTGCTCGCGAAGTGCGGCGAACCCGTTTCCAGGGATCTTCGTCAAGGGCAGACGGTCATCGAGGTCTGGACGCTCCTGCATGTCGGTCGTGTGCAGTTCTCATCTTCCTCATCACCGGGCGGCGCCCAGCTCGGGGCCGACGGGCCACGCCCCGGAAGGCGCCCCCTCACAGCTCCCGCCCGCGCTAGGCTGCTCTTCGGGAAGGGGTGCAACCAATGACTCGATTCTTTCTTGGAGCCACAGTTCTCGCTGTAGTGGCTTCCGGCTGTGCGCACTCGCCGGAGCCCAGCCCGGCGTCCGCCGCTCAACCGGCGAGCGCTGCGCCGGCGCCTGAACAGCCCGCCGGCATGATGGCGATGTGTCCGATGAACGTGCCTGGTACGCATGTCTCGGCTAGCGACATTGCGGACGGCGAGGCGCTGGCATTCACCACGACACCAGACCAGGTCGACGAGCTCCGGACCCGCGTTCGCGCCATGGCGGACATGCACAACCAGCATCATGGGGTCGGCAAGGACGGCATGCACCACGAAGGCATGTCAGGCGGCGGAATGGGAGCAGGCGGTGAGAGGATGGGGGGCATGATGATGCCCCCTCCATCACGCGCTGCTGTCGAAGACCTCGCGAACGGGGCGCGAATCGTGGTCACCCCGAATTCCAGCGCCGATCTCCAGAAGCTGCAGTCAGCGGTGCGCATGCACGCGCAGCACATGGAACAGCACGGATGCGGGATGATGGGACACGGAGGCTGACGTCGCTCCGCGGCACCGGAGCGGGACCGCGAGCGAGTGTCGCCCTGGTCGTGGTACCGACGCGGCTCCCGCGAGCTCGCACGCCGCAGAGGGCGTCAGGTCGGGACGCCCTCGCCGCCGGCAGCAGGCGGGACGCGGAGAGGTGAGGGTGGAGGTGGCAGTCAGGCTGTCAACTACGCGGCCCGACGGTGATAGTAGTAGTTCAGTAGGCTTGTGCCTGCCGAAAACCTCATCCGTGCGAAATCGCTTGAGCCCCTGCGCCTTGCGCGGATAGCGTCGATGGGTGTGGAGCTTGATTCGGACCATCTTTGAGACTGCCAGATCGTCCTTTCGGGCGAAGCGTGAGCTCGCGCTGGAGAACCTCGCGCTTCGCCACCAGATCGGGGTTCTCACCCGCGCCCTCGGCGATCGACATCCTCGCTTCGGTAGGTGGGACCGCGCCTTGTGGGTAATCCTGGCCCGCCGTTGGCAGCCGTGGCGGTACGCCCTGGCGATCGTACAGCCGGCCACGGTGATCCGATGGCATCGCGAGGGGTTCAAACGCTTCTGGACCCGCAGGAGTCGGGCTGGCTGCGAGGGTCGGCCTGCGCTGGGTCGCGAGATCGTCGGCCTGATCCGGAAGATGTCGAACTCGAACGTGACTTGGGGCGCTCCACGCATCCGCAATGAGCTTTCCAAGCTCGGCATCGAGATCGCGACGTTGACCGTCGCCAGGTACATGGTGAGGCAGCGGAAGCCGTCGTCGCCATCCTGGCGCGCGTTCTTGGACAACCACGTCAAGGACCTGGTGGCGATCGACTTCTTCGCTGTGCCGACAGCCACATTCGGAGTGCTGTTCGGGTTCCTGGTGCTGGCCCACGACCGTCGGCGTGTGCTGCACTTCAAC
>JBGQLS010000431.1:0-5457 GCA_041500205.1 Anaeromyxobacteraceae bacterium
GTCGAAAAATACCCTTGCTTCTTAGCCGGGGTGGGGCCCCGACGGCTCTGCCGACGGGGCGGGGCGGCGCGAGCCCCGGCGACTCAGGCCGGGGCGGGGGCGGCCTGCGCCCCCGGCGACTCAGGCCACGCTGCCCTCGGCCGGCTTCTGCTCCGGTCCAGGCGCGGCCTTCTTGTCCGCCTCGGCGAGACGCCGCTCTTCCTGGGCAGCCTGACGGACAGCGTCGAGCAGCTCGTCGTGGTCCTTGCGCAGCGCATCGTACCGGCGCCGCAGCTCGACGTGGCGATCGTTGGCGAGCTCGAGCTCACCCTTCTGAACCATGTAGACGCGCTTCTCCGTCTCCAGGCGACCGCGCGCCGCCTTGACGTCCTTTTCCAGCTCGGCCAGGCGCTTGCGTACCTCCGCCAGCTTCGCCTCGGCCCGATCCGCGCGCTCGCGTTCCACGTCCAGCCGAGCGGGATCGACACCAGGGGGCGCTGCCGCTGCGGGCACCGCCACGGGCGCGGGGGTGGGAGCCGCGGGGACCTCCGGCTTGCGAACCGCCGCCTCGCGCAACCGCTCCATCTCCTTCGCCTGCTTCTCGAGGGCGAGCTCGAAGGACCTCGCGCGATCCGCCTGGTGCGTGGCCTCGGCGCGCGCCTCGGCCAGCCTCGTGGAGAGCTTGTCGATTTCGGTCCTGAGCGCGGGAGCGCCACCGACCTTCTTCGCCGCCTCCGCCTGCTCGAAGGCCTTCTTCTTCGAGGAGGTCAGCTCGGCGCGAAGAGCGTTCGCCTCCTCCCGCCGCTCCTTCGCCTCTCCGCGGGCCGAGGAGAGATCGCCTCGGACTGACTCGGCCTCACGGCGGAGCTTGTCCAGCTCGCCGGCGCGATCGAGCGCGAGCTGACGCGCGGAGCGACTTTGCAGGAACATGGCCACCGCGGCGAGCACGGCGACGAGGGCGATGAAGACGGCGAGGCCGATCATGGCGGACTCCGGTTTCGGTGAGCGTGTCGCAGGAAGCTATCACCGGCTTCGTCCGAAGCGTCAACGGCAGCAGCGTCCCGAACCGCCGGCGCGAGCCGTCACACGATCAGGCGACAGCTCTTTCGGAATCATCGGGAAGCCGCGGTGGCGGGACCCGCTTGTCACCCGGTGGAGCGTCCGAGGGCTCGTCGGCAGGGGCGCTGCGCTCGCCACCGGGCTTCAGCAACTTGCGCTTCGCCGGTGCTCGACCCTTCCTGGGCCCCTGTCCCTGCCCAGCCTCCTGCGGCATTATAGGCCCTGATTTCACGATGTTACGTGCTCTTTCGGCTCGGACCCATGAACCAGTGCTCCCCTGGGCCGCGATCGGCAGCGCGACCAGCCCGGCGCAGAGGGCCAAGCCCTTGAAAGGACACCGCATAGACTCCGCTCAACCTAGGAACACGGCAGCCGGCCGGGCAACTCTTCTCGGAGCCTGTCCCAGGATCGATTGGGGCGCGCCGCGAGTTCCCTGCTACGATCCAACCGCCATCCCTTCCTCCCCATGCGCAGCGTCGCCGCCAGGATGTTCCTCACCTTCTCCGTGGCGCTCGTCGCCTTTGGCCTCGTCGCGCTCTTCGCGGTGGGCCGGATGCACGCGCTCGGGGCCGACCTGCGCCTCTTGAGCGAGGGATACCTTCCCCTCACCCGCATCGCGGCGCAGATCGACGTGAAGGACTGGGTGACCGCGCGGGCCCTCGAGGTGAAGGCGATGGATCCTGCGGTGCGCCGGGCGTTCCTGCCCATGGCGCGGGCGCACTTTCCGACCGTCGTGAAGGCGAAGCTGTCCGAGGCGCGGGCGGTGCTGGCGCGCGCACGAGGGGCCGCCTCCGGCGCCGACGCCCGCTTCCTCTTCGAGGTGGCGGCGCGCGTGGAAGCGCTCGACGCGCGCTGGAGCGCGTACGACCGGGAGGCGCGCGCGCTCTTCGACTCCCTGGAGCGCTTCGACGCCGGCAGCGAGGATCCAGCGCTGGCCGAGCGCGCGGAGGCGGTGCGGCGGCTCGAGAAAGGGCTCTCGCTCGACGTGAAGCTCCTGCAGGCGGCCCTGGAAGGACAGGTGGCGGATCGCGTCCACGCCGCCGAGCGCGCGGAGCGGCGAAGCGCCGTCCTCATCGTCATCTACTCCTTCATCGCGGCCGCCGTCGGCCTGGGCGCCACGCTCATCGGCCAGCGCCTCCTCGCGCCCATCCGCGTCCTCACCGAGGGTGTCAAGGCCGTCGCGGCGGGCGATCTGAAGCGCAAGGTCGAGGTGCGGAGCGGAGACGAGCTCGGTCTCCTCGCCCGCGAATTCAACACCATGGCCGCCTCCCTCGACCGGCAGCGAGCGGACCTCCTGCGCGCCGAGCGCCTCGCCGCGGTGGGGCGCATCTCCGCGCAGATCACGCATGAGATCAGGAATCCGCTGAACGCGATCGGCCTCAACGCCGAGCTCCTGGCCGACGAGCTGAGCAGCGCCGACGTCTCGCCCGACGCGCGCTCGCTCGTGCAGGCGATCGGGCGGGAGGTGGACCGGCTCAACGCGGTGACCGAGGAGTACCTGCGTTTCGCCCGGCTGCCAAAGCCGTCGTTTGCGCGCGAGGACGTGAACGAGATCGTGTCCGGGCTCTCCGAGTTCCTGCGGCCCGAGATGGCGGCAGCCCGCGTCGCGCTGCGGCTCGACCTCGCCGGCAGGCTCCCGCCCGTTCGCGCGGACGAGGGCCAGCTGCGCGCTGCCCTGCTGAACCTCCTCCGCAACAGCCGCGAAGCCATGCCCCAGGGCGGCACCATCTTCCTCGCGACGCGCCTCGCCGAAGGCGGGAGCGTCGAGGTGGAGGTGCACGACACGGGCGGAGGGATTCCCGCGGAGGCACTCCCCCGCATCTTCGACCCCTTCTACTCGACGAAGGAGAAGGGCACCGGCCTGGGCCTCGCGTTCACGCAGCAGGTCGTGCAAGAGCACGGGGGCACCATCCACTGCGAAAGCACGACCGGCAGCGGCACGCTCTTCGCGATGCGGCTGCCCGTGGCAGCCGACGAGCACTCAACGGAACGGGCGGAAATGGGGGAGGCGTTGGGCGCATGATCCGGCATCGCAGCAGGACCATCCCACTCATCCGGGCGCGCGGCCGCGGCAGGGCCGCCGTGCGGGTGACCACCACCTTCAGCGAGGCCAAGCGGCGCGTCCTGCCGAACGGGCTGCGCGTGCTGACCGTTCCCGCACCCGGGCTGCACTCCGCGATGATCGCGCTCTACGTGCGGGCGGGCTCGCGCCACGAGACGCCCTCGTCGAACGGCGTGTCGCACTTCCTCGAGCACCTCTTCTTCCGCGGCTCGAAGGCCTGGCCCGACACGGTCGCCATGAACGCCGCCGTGGAGAGCGCCGGCGGCAACTTGAACGGCATCACCGCCCGCGACCACGGCTGCTATTACACGCCCATCCACCCGGGAGAGCTCTCCACCGGGCTGGCCATCCTGGGAGACATGATCCAGCGGCCTCTGTTGCGGGAGATGGACGTCGAGCGCGAGATCATCCTGGAGGAGATCCTGGACGAGGTGGACGGGGACGGGCGCGACATCGACGCCGACAACCTCTCCAAGCGGCTCGCGTTCACCGGCCACCCGCTCGGCTTCAAGATCGCGGGCACGCCCGAGATCATCAAGTCGATCCGCGAGGACGACGTGCGGGCGCATCACGCTCGCTTCTACACCGGCGCGAACCTGGTGCTCTGCGTGGCGGGGCCGGTGCGCGAGAGCGAGGTGGCGGACCTGGCGGAGGAGCACCTGGGTGGGCTCCCGCGCGGCCGCCTCTCCCGGGATCTGGCGCCGCCGCCGTGGCCGAAGGGACCGCGCCTCGAGCACGTCGAGCACGAGGACGCGCAGGCGGAGCTCTGCCTCAACTTCCCCTGCCCGCCCGAACACCATCCCGACTACCCGGTGCACCTCGTCATCCGTCGCATCCTCGACGACGGCCTCTCCTCGCGGCTGCCGTTCGAGGTGGTGGAGCGCCGAGGCCTCGCCTATTCGCTTCATGCCGGCATCGACGCGTTCGCGGACTGCGGCATGTTCGTCATCGACGGCGCCTGCGCGCCGAAGAAGCTGCCCAGGGTCGTGTCCGAGATCCTGCGCGTGCTCGGCGACCTCGCCGCGCAACCCGTCACTCCGGAGGAGCTCCTCCGGGTGCAGCGACGCCACCGTATGACGCTGGCCTTCTCCCTCGACAGCGCTGCCGAGCTGGCCGGGTGGTATGGCTCGGGAGAGGTGCTGCACGCGCCGGAGGGTTTCGAGGAGCGCTGCCGCCGCGTGGAGCGCGTCACTCCCGCGGCGATCCGGCGCGTCGCGCGCGCCACCTTCACCCGCGAGAACCTCGTCGCGGTCTTCGTGGGCCCGACCAGTCGGCGGTGCCGCCGCGACCTGGAGCGCGCCGTCCGCACCGCGGCCATGCCTTAGCCCCAATGCGTCTCCCGTTCACGGGACAGCAAGCTCCCAGGCACAACCCTATGATACGCCCCCCAAAGTTGGGGGGCGTCTCGCGATGGCCCCCGCCTCGGACGACGTGCCCGAGATAGCGAGGGAACATGGCCATCCGCTGGGACCCGACGCTCGTCATGGGCGTCCCTGAGCTCGATCGACAGCACAAGGAGATCTTCGCGCGCCTGGACTCGCTCCTGGAAGCGATCCGGGGCGGCTCGTCGCGCGAGGAGGTCGGTCGAACGCTGGACTTCCTGCGCGACTACGTCCTCACGCACTTCAAGGCCGAGGAAGAGCTCATGAGGGAGATCGCCTTCCCCGGCCTGCCGACGCACCGGGCGGAGCACGACCGCTTCGTCCGCGACCTCTCCGTCCTCACCGCAGAGCACTCTCGCGACGGCGCGAGCCCGAGCCTCATCCTCCGCGTGAACAGCCGCGTCTCCGAGTGGCTGCGCGAGCACATCCAGCGCACCGATCGCGAGCTCGCAGGCTACGTCCGCGCCCGCGCACGGAACTGAGTCGCCGGGGGCGCAGGCCGCCCCCGCCCCGCCCCCCGCCCCGCCGGCAGAGCCCTGGGCATTAGTCTGAAGTTCCCGTCACTGATGGTCCCGAAACTCATCGAGAATGGCTGTGACCATTGCGTTTCCGGGAAATTAGCGCCTGCGTCTTGTAGTCAGCCTCTGTCTACAGCCGTATTGGGTTTCGTGTGACGAGACCTTGCGCCGAGCTGCCCGTCATGATCCTCTGGAACGGACAGAAGTGCCGGATCTCGCAATGTAGACAGAAGCGCCCAGTGCTTGGCGCCGAAATACTGCGAGAGATCGATCCCTTGCACGTTTCTGCTCCAGGAACTTCAGATTAGTCACAGGAAGGTTCGAGGGCCTCAAGCGCGCGGGCAGTCGGCTAAGCACGCCTCCACGAGAGGGGAGGCCACAGGGATCCCGTCCCCCTCTCCCTCCGCGAGGGAGAGGGTCGGGGTGAGGGAGGCTCGGGGACGCGCGAAGATGCCGA
>JBGQLS010000432.1:0-5412 GCA_041500205.1 Anaeromyxobacteraceae bacterium
CTCGTCGCTGCCCGTCGTCAGCGACGCCGTGGAACACGGCCATAGGTCGCCGGGCTGGTCGAACGCCACGCCAGTCCGATGAGCGCGATGGCGCAGAACACTGCCCCCGCGTGGAACGTGGAAGACGCTCCCAGTCGATCCCAAAGGATCCCAGCCAATGTGCTGGCGACGAGCATGGCGATCCCGCTCATCAAGTTGAAGAATCCGTAGGCGGTTCCGCGCATGTCGACGGGGGCGGTGTCTGGCTCACGTCCGGAGAGTCGCGACGAGACGCCGCGGGTCGAGCAGCAGGTCGAGCGCGTCCTCGATCCTGCGCACGACGATGCGCGCGCAGGCGGCGAGGCGTGGATCCATGCCTTCCGCGCCGAGCACGGCAATCCCGAGCGCCGCGGCCCGCAACATGCGCAAGTCGTTGGCGCCGTTGCCGATCGCCACAACGCCCTCCTGCGAGCGACGCCGCACGAAGGATTCCTTGTCACGCCCTGTACGCACGGTGGATACCGTCAGCGGCAAGCCCCGCAACGAGGCTCCCGCCGTCCCGAAGGTATCGGCAGTGACCACCGTCACCTCGAACTCGCGCGCGAGCAACGTCAGGCGCCTGGCGACCGGCGCGCGAAGGACACCCGCCTCCGCCAGGGTCCCGTTGAAGTCCAGGACAAGGTGTCTCGCGGACAGCCGTCCGGCACCAGGGATGGTCACAGCCAGGCCGACACCACGTTCCCCTCCACGGGGCCGAGCTGCGAGCGTCTTCGACATCGAGTTCGCCTCCCTCCGTCCGAGTTGCAGTCCCGAATCAGAGCCGGCCGTGTCGCACGCCTGACCAGGGACAGGATAGGGCGCGCGCCCGGTTTGAGGGAATTCTTGAGTAGCTGATCGGGGTTACGGCGAGCAGCCAAGCGCGGCGTGACGTACCGGCAGGACGTGAATGAGATGGCACCGGTGCCGAATAGCGCGCGCTACGTAGCGGTGGTGGGCGGCCTGGGCAGCTTCGCGCCGGTGCTCGAGGAGGCGCTCGAAGTCGAGAACATCGACGATGTCGGGCCTGACGCTCCTCTCGTGCCAACTTGATTTCGGCAGAATTCTGCTGAGGCGCGCGGTTTTGGCGGCTGTGGCCCACGGCACGCCGCCCCATCGCTGCCGCTCCAGGCACGCCAGAGCCAGGTGGCGGAGCGCGCCTCCGCAGGGCCGCCAATGGACACACCGTTCGCCGTGCCGCGCATCGGACCCGATGTCGTGCGCGCCCGCTGTCCGAAGCTCCGCGCCGCGAAGCGTCGCGCGGAGCGAGTTCGGGCGCACGCGCGTAGGGACGGCGGCGCGCGGCACGGCACTCGCCACGGTGAGCGGACCGAGGACCAGCGCGCGGAGTCCCACCCTGGCGGCGGCGTGTCCACGGGAACGCCTGACCCGGAGAAGGGGAGCCGCTGCGGCCCTCAAATTGATCGTCTGCCCGACAGGATACGCCGCAGCCACGTGTGCTTGAAGGCCGCCATCACCTTGCCACCATCCGCATGCGATCCTCGGTGTAGTGCAACGAGTAACAGCCCCCGGAGCACTGCCGGAGGTGCGTGCACTCCGTGACTTGATCTTGCGCAATACCGGCATCGCCCCGAGCGCGCGGGTCGTGAACCTCTGGAAGCGAAGGCTGTTTAACTGCCGGTATCGACGCGCGTTCCGTCCAGCGCGGCAGGTCTCGGGGCGCGAAGCCCAGCGGAGGCACGCTCGTTGCTATGTGGACGCGACGCAGCCGGTCCATCCACTCCACACGGGAGGACGCTCGATGTCACGCTGGATCGATCGCTGGGAGCCCGAGGACCCTCAGTTCTGGGAGAACAAGGGCAGGTTCGTCGCGCGCCGCAACCTGTTCTGGTCGATCCTGGCCGAGAACCTGGGATTCTCCGTCTGGCTCATCTGGAGCGCAGCCGTGCCCAAGCTGCCGAAGATGGGCTTCCACTATACGACCGATCAGCTCTTCACCCTGGTGGCGATCCCCGGGTTGGTCGGGGCACTCATTCGGTTCCCGTACACCTTCGCCGTTCCGAAGTTCGGGGGGCGCAACTGGACCATCGTGAGCGCGCTCCTGCTGCTCGTCCCGACGATCGCGTTCGCGGTGATGGTCCAGCACCCGGAGGCCCCCTTCTGGCTCATGGCGACGGTGGCCGCCACCGCGGGGCTGGGGGGCGGGAACTTCGCCTCCAGCATGGCGAATATCTCGTTCTTCTACCCCGACCGTAAGAAGGGCCTCGCGCTGGGGCTGAACGCGGCCGGAGGCAACATCGGCGTCAGCGTGGTGCAGCTGGTGGTTCCGCTCATCGTGGGCTGGGCAGCCCTGGGGAACTGGAGCGGCGGCTCTCCGACGCCCGGCCTCTATCTGCAGAACGCCGGGCTCATCTGGCTGCCCTTCATCATCGTGGCGGCTGGAGGGGCGTCCCTGTTCATGGACAACCTCTCCAGCGCGCGCTCCAATTTCCGGGACCAGATCGTGATCGCGGGCCGCAAGCACACCTGGATCATGTCCGTTCTCTACATCGCGACCTTCGGTTCCTTCGTCGGCTACTCCGCCGCCTTCCCGCTGCTCATCAAGACCCAGTTCCCGGCCGTGACGGCGAACCTGGCGTTCCTGGGCGCGCTGGTCGGCTCCGTGGCCAGGCCGGTGGGCGGCCTCCTGGCGGACAAGCTTGGCGGCGCCCGCGTGACGTTCTGGAACTTCGCCATCATGCTCGCCGCGGCCGTGGGCGTGAGCCGCGCCATCGATCTACAGAGCTTCCCCCTGTTCCTGGCGACGTTTCTCGTGCTGTTCGTGACCACCGGGGTCGGCAACGGATCGACGTTCCGGATGATCCCCGTCATCTTCCGCACACAGGCGCTGCGCGACGCCGCCGCTGGACAGGAGGAGCTCGAGCGAGCGCTGGCGCGCGCTCGACGCGAGAGCGCGGCCGTGCTGGGATTCAGCTCGGCGATCGGGGCCCTAGGCGGCTACTTCATTCCGCGCGCGTTCGGCGCATCCATCAAGGCCACCGGGGGAGCACAGGGCGCGATGGTGCTATTCATTGCGTACTACGTCGTCTGCCTCGGACTGACGTGGTGGCACTACCGGCGCCGGAGCTTCCTTGCCGGTTCCCTGCCTAACCTCGCGCAGGCGGATGCGTGAGGGGGAGGGATGGCCGCTGGTTCTCGACGTACGCCGCCAGCGCTACCACCAGCGGCCCCATCTTGGGATTCACCGGGACGACGTGCGGGGGCACCCCCAGCCGCTCGAGCGCCTTCGCGCACGTCGGGCCGACGGCACCCACCAGCGTGCGGCGCTGCAGTGCCTCCCGCAGCGCGCTGGCGCGATCGCTCTCGGCGGCGATCTGAAAGAGATGACGCGCCTGCACCTGGCTCGTGAAGAGGACGGCGCCGAGCCGACCGTCGATGATCTCGTCGACCAGCGCCCGCAGGGGTCCGCTGTCCTCGGGTAGTTTCCACTCGTAGAGCATGAGCTCGCGAAGCCGCGCGCCGCGGCGCTCGAGCGCCTCCACCAGCGGGGTATTCCGCTCACCGTAGTGCAGGACGGCGACGTACCGGCCGCGCAGGTCGATGGGCGAGAGCGCCTCGAGCAGGTCGGCGGTGGTGTAAGGCTCTCGCGCCCGCACCGACGCTTCCAGGCCCTCCCGCTTGAGCGCCGCTATCGGCTTCGGCCCCCGGCACACCGTGACGGCGCGGCTGCGCAGCGCGTCCCTGAGCTCCTCGCCCCTCGCCAATGCGCGGGCGGCGGAGAAGAGCGCCGCCACCCCCACGCCGGTCGATATGACGATCACGGGCGACGCCTCGGCCGCGAACTGGTCGAGCGCCTGCGCCAGGCCATCGGCGGACGCGGTCTTCTCCTCGCGCACCGCGGGAACGCAGTGAGGCTCGCCGCCGTGGCGCCGGACGAGCCCAGCGAGCTCGCCAGACATGCGTCCCTCCAGGAGAGCGACCCTCATCCCCGCGAGTCCGCTCATGGCTCGTCCAGGAAGAGGAGCATGTCTCCGCCACTGGTCAGCTCGACCCGATAGGTCCTGAGCGCCCTGCAGTCGTTCCCGACCGGACTCCCCGTGGAGATATCGAACTTGAACCCGTGGAGCGGACAGACCACGAGGCCACTCCCCAGCACGCCATCCGCGAGCGGACCCCCTCGGTGGGGACAGGCCGCCTGGGTGGCGTGGAGCATCCCCTGGCGCGTCCGGAAGACCGCCAACGCCCGTCCGGCGACCTCGTAGACCTTCCCCTCTCCGAGCGGGATGCGGGTCACGGGACCGAGGTTGTGGATGCGCCGCTGGAGCGGCATCGGAGAGCCGTTCATGGCAGGGCCTCCACCAGCTCCGCGGCCGGCTCCTTTTCCCGCGAGGGCTCGAGCGCTCTCGCAAACTGCTGTGGGTGAACAGGGTAGAGCGCCTCCTCCCACGGATCCTGGTACGCGTCGACAGCCGCCTGGATCTCCGCCTCGAGCCGCGCCGCGATCCCCTCCTCGTCCTTCACCAGCACGGCCTTCAGCTTGTCGATGCCGACCCGTTCGACGAAGTCGTAGGTGCGCTCCAGGTACTTCGCGTGCTCCCGGTAATACTGCATGAACCGGCCCATGAAACGCAGGACCTCCTCGTGGCTCTCCACCACGCAGAGCACGTCACCCTTGCGCACGCGCGATCCGGCCGCGCCGCCGACGTAGACCTCCCAGCGCCCGCCTTCGATGGCGACGGCGCCCAGATCCTTGGTGGTGGCCTCGGAACAGTTGCGAGGACAACCCGCCGTGGCGAGCTTCATCTTGTGGGGCGACTCGATCCCCTGGAAGCGCCGCTCGATGGCGATGCCGAGCGACGTGCTGTCCCCCACGCCGTAGCGACAGAAGTCGGTACCGACGCACGTCTTGCAGGTGCGGAAGGCCTTGGTGTAGGCGTGTCCGGACGGCATCCCCAGGTCGCGCCAGACCTCGGGCAGCTTCTCCTTCGCGATCCCGAGCAGATCGATCCGCTGGCCGCCCGTTATCTTGACCATCTTCGCCTGGTGGCGCTCGGCGACGTCCGCGATGCGGCGGAGCTCGGCCGGGGTCGTCACGCCGCCGTAGATCCGCGGTATGACGCTGAAGGTCCCGTCCCGCTGGATGTTGGCGTGTACCCGGTCGTTGATGAACCGGGCGTCCCGCTCGTCCTCGTAGTCCTTGCCCCACACCGTCTTGAGGAGCGAGGCGAGGCCGGGCTTGCTCGCGGGATCCTCCTTCCCCTCGGCCAGCGCATTGAAGACCGACGAGACGCTGTGGAGCCCGAGCTCCTTCACCGTACGGATGAGATCGGGCTTCGCGAGCGGGACGCCGGGGACATAGTAGTGGATGGATGGGTCCTCGGCGGTGCCGCCCTGTCCCAGCGTCCCCTCGAGCAGCGTCTGGACGTCGCGCCTGCA